>JBKPNY010000305.1:0-1161 GCA_046732835.1 Gemmatimonadota bacterium
GTGCACCTTGCGAAGATGCTGAAGGAAGGAGCAAATGTCCTGCTCCTCGATGAACCGACGAACGATCTCGACGTCAACACGCTACGCGCTCTGGAAGAAGCGCTGGAGAACTTCGCAGGTTGCGCGGTTGTTATCTCCCACGATCGCTGGTTCCTCGATCGCATTGCGACGCACATCCTCGCGTTTGAAGGCGACAGTAAAGTTTGCTGGTTTGAAGGAAACTACTCGGAGTACGAAGAGGATCGGAAGTCGAGACTGGGCGCCGCCGCCGAACAACCGCATCGGATCAAGTATCGCCAGTTGACGCGCGGTTGAAATCGTTTTTCAGAGAATAATTCATGCCCTCTGTGCGTCCTCAGTGTCCTCTGTGCCTCTGTGGTGGTTTTTGCTTTGACGAGTATGCACCACAGAGACACCGAGGACACTGAGTACGCACAGAGTCGGAATGCGCGGAGGCGGCAGAACGATTCAATGAAATCCAGAGCTATCCAAATTAGCGGTCTCGTTCTCTCCATCGCGTACGCCGTCTTCATAATTTGGATTTACGCGACGGAGCCACGCAGCCTTCGCGAAGTGGCCACGAGCGCACAGGTCAGCACCGGAACCTACCAGATTGATCAGGCAAAATTTGACCTCGCGCATTCCCTGTTCTTGCGCGATCAGTTTCGCGCTGCACGCGACGAGTGGCAGCGTGCGGACCCGGCCCAGGGGGATGCACGCACGCAGTTCTATATCGCTTACGCGTTTTATCGCGAAGGCTGGGGACGTGTGTACAACGATCAGGATTTGTTTCGTCAGGGTTTAGACGCCGCGAATCGCGCCGCGAACCTCTCGAATGCGGCGCCGCTGGTGGTTGACGACCCGGCGTTACAGATGCACACGGTGGCGGAATTAAAGGCCGAACTCGAACAAGGCGTCGAACGCAGCTGGGGCGATGTGAATCCGCTGAAGGTACTGCGCACGCGAAAATAGCTGCTTTTCGGAGTGCGGTGACTTTTGGATTGCGGTGACCTGTCACCGCTTTTGCAGGCTGCAACCTGTCGCAGCCGTTGAATCATTAGCTGCCAGGAAACGCGGCGACAGGTCGCCGCGAATACAAAGCGGTGACAGGTCACCGCATTCCAAAGGTCTTGAGTGATGACGGCAGAAAACCGTTTACGA
>JBKPNY010000306.1:0-19264 GCA_046732835.1 Gemmatimonadota bacterium
TGTTCGACAAGTAGCAGCCCTTGTTCCGCTCGCAGCAGCCCTCGCGTGCGGCAAGAGCGACACCCATCCGAAAAAAATCATCGGCTTCGCTCAGATATCATCGACCGCGAATCTCGATGAAGCGAGAGCGGGCTTCTTCAAGGCGCTCGCCGATTCCGGAGTCCTCAAGGATTCTTCCGTAACCGTCATCGAGCGCAACGCGCAGGGCGATGTTCCCGCACTCTCCCTGATCATGCAGGATTTCATTCAGCAGGGCGTGACCCATGTGATGACCATCGCGTCGGTCACCACTCAGGCCGCACTCAAGTCGATCACGGATCGCCCGCACATTTTCGGCGCGGTTGCAAATCCATATATCATCGGAGCTGGAACATCTCCGACATCACATCGGCCCAACGTCACAGGCGCGGAGATTCCGCTTCCTGTCGACAGCGCAGTCGGCATCGCACATCAGGCTTTCCCTGAAATCAAAGTCTGGGGGACATTATTCGATCCCTCTGATCCATTCGCCGAGTTTTATCTGGATGAAGCGAGAAAGTCGGCGGCGGCTCAAGGGGTGAAGTGGATCACCGTCGCATGCACATCAGCCGCCGACATCGGTCCGGGAATCCAGGCTCTCAAAGCGCAGGGAGCCGGCGGAGTCGTTCAGATTCCGAGCGTGATGATAGGCGGAGGCTTCGCCGCTGTGGTAAAGGCGACGCGGCAGGCCGGACTTCCACTCGTCGCGACGACGACAAGCTTCCGCGGTGCACCTATCGCACTTGGCTTGAGCTTCTATCAAAACGGTTACAACGCCGGCCTGCTGATGATTCGCGTACTTCACGGAGAGAATCCAGCGAACATTCCGTTCCAGCGCTCGACTCAGCGGATCATGATTGTCGATCTCGATGCAGCGCGGGAGTACGGTCTCACAGTTCCTCCGGAAATAGCGAGTCGTGCTGATACCGTTTACAACGACGGAGCAAAAGCGGCAAAAGCGCTGAATGGCTCGTTGACGAACCAGTCGACCGTGCAGAAGCCAATGCGCAGCGGCACCAATCCATTCGAATTCTGGATTGTCGCGGTTGCTCAGGGACTCGCGTATGTCGCGCTGGCATGGGGAGTTTATATCGCGGCGCGCGTACTTCGGTTCGCCGACATCTCGCCTGACGGAACCTTTCCCCTCGGCGCTGCAGTTTCTGCGTCGATGATCGTGAGCGGAGCGGATCCGCTCATTGCAATGGTAGTCGCGATCGGGGCAGGCATGATCGCTGGATACGTCACAGCTGTGCTTCACACGAGACTTGGCGTGAAGGATCTGCTCGCGGGAATTCTCGTGATGACCGCGCTGTACTCGGTGAATCTTCACGTCATGGGGAGATCGAACGTCTCGCTGCTCGACAAGAACACCGTCGTCAACGATGTGCACAAAATGATTCCGGCTTCCGTCAACTGGTCTGACGACATGTCACTCGGCTTGTTGTTCCTCATCGTTACGATCGTGCTTGGCATCATCGTGACGTGGTACCTGAAGACGGACTTCGGAATGGCGATGCGCGCTGTCGGCGACAATCCCGTAATGATCACCGCGCAGGGAGTCGATCGTCGTCGCATGATCGAGCTCGGACTCGCGCTCGCGAACGGACTTGTCGCTTTCTCCGGGGCGCTGATCGCGCAGCAGCAGGGATTTGCCGATGCGACAATGGGAGTGGGAACTCTCGTTGCGGGAATGGCCGCAGTGATCATGGGCGAGACACTCATGTTCAAGCTTCGCGGCATCGGGTGGACGATCATTATGGTAGGGGCGGGAGCAGTTTTGTTTCGATGCATGGTGGCGCTCGCACTGCGACTGGGTCTCAATCCGATCGATCTCAAGCTCGCAACCGCAGCGTTCGTGCTTGCGGCTCTTGCACTGCCGCAGCTGCGAATCGGAAGGGGAAAGCGATGATCGAAATCAAAGGACTCGAAAAAACTTTCATTCAGCCCGGTGGTGAGCGGGTGCCAGCTCTTCGAGGAATTGATTTCTCCATGCCGGCGGGCCAGTGGGTGACAGTGATCGGAACCAATGGCAGTGGAAAGTCAACGCTTCTCAATGCAGTCGCAGGATCGTTCATGCCCGACAGCGGATCGATCACTATTGCAAACGTGGACGTCACACAAAAGCCGGAGCATCAGCGCGCTGCACTGATCGGCAGGGTTTTTCAGGATCCGTTCAAGGGCACATGCCCGTCGATGACTGTCGCCGAGAATCTGAGAATGGCGGAGCTTCGTGGATCGCGGAGGGGACTGCGCATCGGTCTCAACCGATCGTGCGCCGATCGTTATCGCGAGCTGCTGGCGAAGCTGGGTATGAGGCTCGAGGGACGGCTCAACGCATCGATCGGAACTCTTTCAGGAGGTCAGCGGCAGGCAATCACTCTATTGATGGCAACCTTGAAGAGGCCGCAGCTCCTTTTGCTCGATGAGCACACTGCCGCGCTCGATCCGCGTGCTGCAGAGAAAATCATTCTGATCACTGAGCAGGTTGTGCGTGAGAACAAGCTCACGACGCTGATGGTGACACACAGTATGGATCAGGCGCTGGAGCAGGGAGATCGCACAGTGATGGTGCATCGAGGTGAGCTCCTTGCCGACCTTTCCGGCAACGAGAGAGCCGGTCTTGATGCATCCGATCTCGTGAAGCGGTTCAGCGAGCTCAGATACACTGTGGAGTTTCAGGTTGCGAAGCCGCCGTCATAGAGGAAAAAACGCGGCGCTTTTCATTTGACACTGCTGTTACCCGGAAATAAGATAGGTCGCCGCGTGACGCGACTGGCCTAGCCGCTTCGCGCCGGTAACTATTGCTGACCCCAGTCCATCCAAAAGCGGGTCATCATCTACAAATCGTTTGGAGGTATCATGCGTTTGCGTAAGGTTCTTGGTGTACTCGCACTCGCCGTCCTCGTATGTCCGTCGCTGACGTTAGCGCAGAGCACGGGGTCCATCCGTGGACGCGTCACTGACGCCACTTCGGGTGCGCCGCTCGCGGCGGTGCAGATAAGCATCGAGGGAACCAGGGTCGGCGGTCAATCCGGCTCGGACGGCAACTTTTCACTGAACGGAGTCCCCGCGGGGAATCAGACTCTCGTCGCACGCAGAGTCGGCTACTCACTGCAGCGTATCCCTGTATCGATAAGCTCCGGCGTAGCCAACGTACAGAACATCTCGCTCAAGGCTGTGCCGACGACACTCAATGAAGTGACCGTGACGGCTCTTGGCGAAACAATCGCACAGCGATCACTCGGTACCGCGCAGCAGGCGGTGAAGGGAGCAGCGATCGCGGAGACGCAGCGTGAGAACTTCGTCAACGCATTGCAGGGTCGCGTTGCCGGTGTGCAGGTCGTGAGCTCATCCGGAGTTCCCGGCGCCTCATCGTCTATCACGATCCGCGGCATCAGCTCCATCAGCGGAAGCAATCAGCCGCTCATGATCATCGACGGACTGCCGATGGACAACAAGACGCTCAACACGGGCGTGCTTGCTTCAGACGCTCCGGGCTCGACGACCGCATTCTCCAACCGCGGTGTCGACTTTACGAACAGAGCAGCTGACCTCAATCCTGAGGACATCGAGAGTCTTGTCGTATTGAAGGGGCCGGAGGCGTCGGCCCTTTATGGTATCGATGCGGCAAACGGCGCAATCGTCATCACGACCAAGCGCGGTAAGTCTGGAAAGGGTGGGCTCGAGTACTCGAACAGCTTCAGAATCGAGAACACCCGCGCGCAACCCGATATTCAGAGAATCTACGGGCCGCAGACTACGCTCGGCAGCTCGACGTTTCTCTATTTCGGCCCGGCATACGGAGACACCGCGACTCTTTACGACAACGTCAAAGGATTCTTCCAGACGGCGCTGACGCAGAAGCACAATCTTGCATTCAGCGGTGCGGCGCAGGACAACAGAATCAACTATCGTGTCGCAACTTCGACGACGAACCAGCAGGGCGTAGTTCCCAACAACAAATACGATCGCGTAAACGTGACTGGTGCTTCGCAGGCACAGGTCACCCGCTGGCTGAACGCTGATCTTTCAATGGGCTACACCTATGCGAACAACCGGCAGTCGTACAAAGGCGATGGCGGTCCGCTCATCGGACTCCTGGTGTGGCCGTCGAACGAGAATGCGAAGGATTATCTGACGGCCGCCGGGCAGCGACGCCGGCTTACCACACTGGCTCAGAGTGCTGAAGTAGACAACCCGTACTTCAACGTCAACAAGAACCAGATCACATCCA
This sequence comes from Gemmatimonadota bacterium, assembly GCA_046732835.1. Taxonomy (GTDB): domain Bacteria; phylum Gemmatimonadota; class Gemmatimonadetes; order Gemmatimonadales; family Gemmatimonadaceae; genus UBA4720. The sequence goes on from JBKPNY010000306.1 coordinate 4,253, forward strand.
AGAACAACCGCATCATTGCGAATCTTGGACTGAAGTTCACGCCGTTCAGCTGGGGCAACCTCAAGACGAACATTGGAACTGACAGCTACACGAATCAGAACCTTCTTGTGCGTCACCCCGAGAGCACCTTTGGATTTGCCAACAACGGAATCATTGACGTTGCTGACGACATCACTCGAAACCTGAGTGCACAGACTCTGCTCAACTTCAATCCGCATTTCCTCACGCGGAATATTTCCGTCAACGGACTGCTCGGTCATTCAGTATCCGACTTCAAGTCGACAACGGATGCGGCGAAGGGCACTGACTTCCTCGATCCGAACTTTGTTTCCATCAACAATGCGAACCTGAGAACCAGCCGCTCGAGCATCGCGCAGCGCAGACTGGTGAGTGCGTTCGGAAGCATGACGCTCTCGTTCAAGGAATACCTGTACCTCACCGTAACTGGCCGTAACGACTGGACTTCCACGATTCCGGCGCAAAGAAACTCGTTCTTCTATCCCTCGATTTCGTCGAGCTTTGTATTCTCGGATGCAATTCCGGCAATCGGACGTCACATGACCGGAAAGCTTCGCGCAGCGTACGCAGAGGTTGGAAAGGATGCGCGGCCGTATGCATACAAGCCGGCACTCGAGTTCAAGACGACGACTGCGGGAGGATATGGATATGGCTTTACCGGCCCGAACTTCGGCCTCAAGCCTGAATTCGCGCGCTCGTACGAGATTGGAACCGAGCTGAGCTTCCTGAACGACAGGCTCGGATTCGACGCGACTTTCTATCGCAAGCAGACCAAGGATCAGATCGTCAACGACATCCGCGGCAGCTACGGCACAGGCTACATCCTCTTCAACCTGAACGGTGCCGAAACGAGAAATCAGGGAGTGGAGCTCACGCTGCGCGCGACTCCGGTCATCAGCAGTGGATTCTCGTGGGACGTTCTGGCGAACTTCGAGGCCGCCCATGGAAAGACGCTGGCACTGCCGCACGCACTGCCTGAGTCGTACGTGTCGGATACATGGCTCTTCGGCAACGTCCGCAATGGAACTGCACCGGGACTGTCGACTCAGTCGCTCACCGGTTTGTTCTATCTGCGCAACAATGCAGGCAAGATTCTCATCGACCCGACAACGGGACTTCCGATCAGGTCGACTGTATTCATCGATCACGGATACGATCGTACGCCTGACTTCACGATCGGCCTGACGAACAATCTCAAGAAGGGACCGCTCGGACTCAGCTTCCTCTGGGATATCAGGAAGGGCGGAGACGTATTCAACGCGACCGAGCAGTTCCTCACAGCTCGCGGCCTTTCGCCGCGCACTCTCGATCGCTGGGAGCCGCGGGTTATCGACGGCGTGCTGAGAGACGGCAAGGAGAATACTGCTTCTCCGACGCAGAACTCCATCGTCGTGGTTCCGGCGGTGCAGACAGGGTACTACACCAACATCAGCGAGGAGCTGTTCATCGAGAAGAACATCAACTGGCTGAGACTGAGAGACGTAACAGTCACCTATGCGCTTCCTGAGCGGCTGATGAAGAACGCGTCGGTGTTTCTGACGGGAACGGATCTGTGGCTGTGGACGAACTACTCAGGTCTCGATCCAATCGTCAACGGAAACACGGCGGCGGTTGGAGGCTCGGGTGCAGCAGGTATCGATTACGGCAACTTCCCGATACCGCGCGGCATCAACTTCGGTATCAAGCTGACGCGCTGACAAAGGACTCATAAACGATGAAAAGACTATATACAACGTTGCTCGCCGGCTCTCTTCTGCTCGCGCCTGCCGGCTGTAGCGACTACCTCGATGTAAATAAAAATCCGAACGCGCCTGAAACTGTCGCGGCGAATCTCTATCTCCCGCCAATGCTGCACTGGCTGGTGACTTCGCCACAGTTCGACGGCCGCTTCATTGGACGTTACACGCAGCAGTGGAACCTGGTGTCGACTACATCGACACCGAACACGTGGGATCGCATGGGTTACGATCCCTCGAGCGACAACGGCGCGCAGCAGTGGCGCGATGTGTACTGGTCGCTCGGACAGAATCTCGTCGACATGATCAATCTCTCCCGCACCGAAGAGAGATGGGACCTGCTCGGCGTCGGACAGATCCTGAAGGCGTGGGGATGGCTGGTTCTTACCGACATGCACGGCGAGATCATCGTGAAGGAAGCGATCGATCCGAACCGGTTTGCATTCGACTACGACACGCAGGAGTTCGCCTATCAGGAAGTGCTCGCACTTCTCGACAGCGCAGCCACGAACCTCCAGAGATCAGACGGAGCCGTCAGCCAGAGTTTCATGGCCAGAGGCGACAAGATCTACGGCGGCGATCGCACCAAGTGGCTGAAGTTCGCGTACGGACTCAAGGCGATCGCACTCAATCACTTCTCCAACAAGTCGACCTACAAGCCGGCGGATGTGATTGCGCTCGTCGACAAATCGTTCACGAGCAGTGCGGATGATGCGCTCCTCACGTATCCCGGCACCAACAACGACGATACGAATTTCTGGGGACGCACGAGAAACAATCTCAACAACTACAGGCAGACGCAGTTCGTAGTCGGACTGATGAATGGGACGGCACTCGGCAGCTCGGTCGATCCGCGCATGACCCGAATGCTGTCGCCGTCGCCTGACGGAGTTGTTCGCGGTGTAGACATCAACGTCGCGAACGGCGGCGCGTTCACAACTGCGCAGACTCCGAACAACTTCCACGGATATCCCGCAGCGGGTGGTGCTCAGCTTCCGGGGCGCTACCTGTTCGATGACAAGGCAAAGATTCCAAACATGACGTATGCGGAGCTTCAGTTCGTGAAAGCAGAAGCCGCTTTCAGAATGGGAGACAAGGTCACGGCTCTCGCTGCATACAAGAACGGCATCTCTGCCCATATCGACTGGGTGAACGCGAGAAACCTCGACAATGGCCAGACTCCGACGCAGATCACCGCAGCGGAGAAGGCTGCATTCCTCGCTGATCCGGCAATCGTTCCCACTTCGGCAAGCGCGCTGACGATCACACAGATCATGGTGCAGAAGTACATCGCGCTCTGGGGCTGGGGTCACAACGAGATCTGGATGGATATGCGCCGGTTCCACTATAAGGACATCGATCCGGAAACGGGCAAGCAGGTTTATCCCGGATTTGAGTATCCGACCAACCTGTATCCTGACAACGGCGGAAAGATCGTGTGGCGCATCAGGCCGCGATTCAATTCCGAGTACGTATGGAACCGCGAAGCGCTCGACGTGATCGGCGGCCTCGCGCTCGACTATCACACCAAACCCACCTGGATCATCAATCCATGACGAATATGAAGAGATATCTATCGTTGGCGGGGCTGGTGTGTGCGGCCATCGCCACAGGCTGCAATTACGACAAGAACGCAGTGCAGGATATCACGGGGCCGCTTCCGGCTTCGGCGATCAAGTTCTTCAACTTCGGCATCGGTGCGCCGAGCGTGAACTTCTATGCGAATGATACGAAGCTCACGGCTATCACCTCGGCAACCGGGGCGGAGTCGACTACCGGAGTAGCGACAGGCGGTGCAGGGAATGGAGGCTTCTACAACGCAATTGCTGGCGGAACTTACACCTTCACGGGAAAGATTTCGGCGGCAACGGACAAGGATCTCTCCATCTCTCCGCTGCAGACTCAGATCGCCGACGGTAAGTACTACTCGTACTACATCAGCGGATTTTACAACACGGCGACCAAGAGCGCAGAAGCCTTCGTTGTGGAAGATCCGCTGCCCGCAGTCGATCAGGTCCAGGCTTACGTTCGATTCGTGAACGCGAGTCCGAATTCGAGTCCAATGGTGCTCAACGTCAAGGCCACGGCGGGTGGTGCGGTGACCGCAATCGGGTCGACTGTTGCATACAAGAGCGCCGGTGGCTTTGTCGCGATCCCGGCTGGCAACTACGATCTCGCAACGCGGGTTGCCGGCGGCTCAACTGACATCATCACGAGAGCCGCAGTGGCATTCTCGGCGGGCCGAGTCTACACGATCGCCGCTCGAGGGGATATCACATTGCCATCGTCTGGAACGGCAGCGAATCGATCTCAGCTCGACAATACTTTGAACCGGTAAGTCAGAAGAGTAGAAGTACGAGACTCCCGTCTCGTACTTCTACTCTTTTATTTCTTTGATTTTTTCAAAAGCTCTCTCATTCGATTCAGCTCTGATTCGGACAGCTTTCGCTGCTCCATCAAATGTGCGAGCAGTTTGATTGGCGATCCGCCGTAGATCTTGTCGAGCACGCGACCGAGCTGAGACTCACCGGCTTTCTCTGCATTCACTACCGGAAAGTAGACGTGAGTTTTGCCCTCACCCCGGCGATGTGACACGTAGCCCTTCATCTCGAGCAGACGAATCATGCTCGAGACGCTCGTGTATGCGAGCGAAGGATCGATGCGCTCGCGGACTTCGTTAGCTGTAGCTTCGCCGAGCTCCCAGAGAACGCTCATGATGTCCAGCTCGCGCTGGGTGAGATGCAGATCAGTCATTGGCTCCGGCAAGCTGATATCCGCCTCAGGGTTTTGCAAGCCGCGGCGAGTCATGCTGTCTCGACAGTGTGAGTCTGGATGAGACCGCGAAGTGATTGGCGGATGCGAACACGCCACAGCCAGTAGAACATCGTCGCGATAACGGCGAGCAATGGAAGTGCGAGCAGCGGCATGATGCGAATCGGCTTTGGAATCACTTTCGCCTGCCCAATGAAAAAGGAAAGCGCCGCAACCAGGAGCGCGAACGACATTCGCCACAAATGCCGCGCAACGCGTCGAGCGCCACGCAGCGGGCCTCGTCTCATCATTCGCACGTCGCCGATCGTAGCGAGCATTCCGGCGGCTCCAAAAAGGACGAATGGAAACGCGGGAATGCCATCTCGCGTGCCACCGTTGGCGAAGGCTTCTACCGCGTACCTTGCGTTGACTGCAGCAACGGTGAGCGTCACGAAAGTCGCAAAGAGATCGAGCCTGCGCGTGAACGGAGAAACGGGCCGCACCGTAGTAAGGCCGGTGATCACCATCGATCCGGTGATCAGCGCGGCAGGGACGTTGATGCCGGGCGCAGCGTTGCGAGTGATCGCAAGGATCAACCCCATGGTGCACATCGTGAGCATCGCGTACACAAAAACCATCCCGACTCGGCGATGTATGGATGCGCCTTTCGTCGCATACAGCGCGATGTATCCGGAAATGAGAGCGACGCTCCCTGCGGAGATGTGGACGAGTAGCGGCGCGATCATAGCCGTCTCCCAATATTACTTAGTTTATAGTTATCCGAAGCCCATTAGGACGGGCTCAGGACACTACGCGCGTCTGAATAACTTAGTTTCTAGTTTTTAACGATTCCAGCGTGGTCAGTCATTGAATGCTGGCCGTGGGAGCCTTCACGCTGCGGATGAGGGACCGAAAAGAGGAGAACCATCAGCCCCACCGCCATGATGCCGGCACCGACGCGCTCCAGCAACCTTCTCCGGGAAGGAGTCAGCAGCGCAACAAGCCGCTTCTCGAGACTGCCAGATGCGCCAAGAAACGCTGGTTGCAGACGGGGCCCGCGACTGGCAGCAGCCGCAACCTTGAACAGCAGCTCGCTGTATGCTCCCGGATTACCCAGTGCGGAGACAACTCTGTTGTCGCAGTCCATTTCGACTGCGAGGCGGAGACGGTTCAGCTGGAACCACAAAGGAAGATTCCAAGGGGCAAGACTGACGATGACCGCCATGGCGCCGAGCAGCCAGGTGTCGTGAGCGGTCCGGTGCTCCTCCTCGTGACGGACCACGTATCGCCGCTCCGCGGTTGGCAGGGCAAGGACCCACCGAGGCAGAACCACCCGGGATCGCCAGAGCCCCACAGTAGCCGGACCCACCGATTCGGTCAGGACTACCTGAACCCCATCTACTATAGTATTGCGGCTCAAGGCGCCGGGCCGCGACAGACGAGATACCCTCAGCGCGTTGGCGATTCCCCAGACGAGCAAAACACCAAGCGCAACCACCCAGCTCCAGTTGAAGTAGCTGCCGTAAATGGTATTGCAGTCCAGGAGGTTGTGGCTGACGGACGTCTGCGAGGGGTGAGGATGCGCCGGAAGCCTGAAGAGCTCGAATCCCCAGATGGCGACCACTGGCGACGAATGCCAGGCAGCAAGAAATGGCGGCATGAACGCCGACACCACAATGATCCCGGCCCAGAGCCAGCGCCGAGCTGCAGCAGGTGGCAGCGAATGCTCGATGAGCAGTCCGACTGTCGTCAGGCAGGCGCTCACCGCGATGAAGTAGGAAATGCAGAGAAGAGCCATCGTGAATCGCCTTACGATACTCAGGTCTGGCAGGTTTCCCGCTACTGTTAGTCATCCCTTCGCCCCCTGCAATTTGTCAAAGAAAAAATCTCCCGCATCTGCGCAGTCAGCCGCATCAGTCTCCAGGTTTGAAGCGCTTGGAATCAACTCATCGATTGCGCAGTCGCTTGCGGCTCTTGGTTACGAGGAGCCCACGCCGATTCAGCGCGAAGCAATTCCTCCACTGATCGAAGGTCGCGACCTGCTTGGCCAGGCGGCGACAGGCACTGGCAAGACTGCAGCATTTGCTCTGCCGCTCATCGAGCACATCTCGATCGACGGTGGGAGACGACCGTCTTCACCGAAGATAAGTGCGCTCATACTCGTACCAACGCGAGAGCTCGCAATGCAGGTCGCAGAAGCAATTCATCGTTACGGCCGCGCTTTCGGCGCGCGCGTTCTTCCGGTGTATGGCGGCCAGTCGTTTCATCAGCAGCTCGCAGTACTTCGACGCGGTGTTGACGTGGTCGTTGCAACTCCCGGCCGGGCGATGGATCACATCAGGCGCAAGACGCTCGACTTCACCTATCTGAGGACTGTCGTGCTCGACGAAGCGGACGAGATGCTGGATATGGGTTTCGCCGAGGATCTCGAGGCAATTCTGGAATCGACGCCAAAGGATCGTCAGACAGCTCTCTTTTCGGCGACAATCGCACCGCGCATCAAAGCGATCTCGAAGAAGCATCTTCGCAATCCCGTGATGGTGAAGATCGAAGCGGAGCGCTCGGAAGCAGGAAAAATTCCGAGAGTGCGCCAGGTTGCGTATATGGTGCAGCGGCAGCAGAAAGCCGCGGCTCTGGGGAGAATTCTCGATGTCGAGAATCCGACTTCTGCAATTGTATTCTGCCGCACTCGCAATGAAGTCGATGAGCTGACCGAAACATTGAATGGCCGCGGGTATCGCGCGGAAGCAATTCACGGCGGACTTTCGCAGGGTGAGCGTGACCGGGTGATGCGCAAGCTGCGCGAAGGCGGACTCGATCTCCTGGTTGCAACCGATGTCGCGGCGCGTGGACTCGACATCGAGCATTTGTCACACGTCTTCAACTTCGACGTGCCTGCGGCGCCCGATGCTTATGTGCATCGGATCGGGAGAACGGGCCGTGCGGGACGGGAAGGCGCAGCAATCACGCTCGCAGAGCCGCGCGAGACTCGCATGCTGAAGAATATCGAGCAGCATACCAGACAGAAAATCAAAATAGGCCAGCTGCCGACTGTGCTGGATGTCCGTGCGCGAAGAATGGAAGCTCTCCGCGAATCTGTGAGAAAGGAAGTCGAGTCGAGGTCGCTCGGCCACTATCGGACAATGATCGAGTCTCTCGCCAGCGAGATAGACCCGATGGACGTCGCGGCTGCTGCGCTGAAACTCGCCGACCAGGCCGCAAATCCAGACGGAAAGGAAGAGGAAATCATCACCCTGCCTCCCGCGCGCGACGAGAAGACTTCGTCCTGGAAAAAGAAGAAGCGGCCCCAGCACAAGAAAAGTTTTCGCAGACGCTGACTTGCAGCAGCAGATTTTTCCGCGCACTCTTGCGTCCACTCAGCAGTGTGTGTGTCGCCACTTCAATCAGTGAGACCATGACGAACATCCGAGCGTCTCTTGCCGCCGTCGTATTCTGCAGTGTGTTGGTCACTTCGTGCAGGCCGGCGGGTCCTGTTGCGCCGGCGCCGGCAGCGCAGACAGCGACAGCGATAACTCCGCGTCTCATTCCGGAGCCCGAATCGTTCAAGACAGAGAGCGGAGATGCATTCATGCTGACCGACTCGGTCAGCATCGTTGCGGATGCGGGCAATGCAGACGTCTCGCGAATCTCGATGCATCTCGCATCACTCCTTCGCGCATCGACAGGATTTTCAATTCCAATCGTGGGCAGCGCCACATCAGGCCACACAATTGGTCTTCGCATCGCCCCGGATCCTTCTCTTGGAGCTGAAGGCTACAGGCTCACGGTTCGCAAGGATTCCGTGCAGGTGACTGCAAATGCTGCCGCAGGATTGTTCCACGGAATTCAGACATTGCGACAGCTGCTTCCTCCGCAGATCGAATCGCACATGATTCTTTCGAGGACGAAGTGGAGCGTGCCTCCCGTAACGATTTCAGATCGCCCGCGGTATGCGTGGCGCGGAGCGATGCTCGATGTTGCGCGACATTTCTTCACTGTCGACGAGCTGTATCAGTACATCGATCTCCTTGCGCTTTACAAGATGAACGTCTTTCACCTTCATCTCGCAGATGACCAGGGATGGCGCATCGAGATCAAATCACGCCCGAATCTCACTGCGCAGGGAAGTGCCACACAGGTAGGTGGTGGAGAGGGCGGATTCTACACGCAGGATGAATACGCGAAGATTGTCCGGTACGCGGCTGATCGCTACATCACGATCGTGCCCGAGATCGACATGCCCGGGCACACAAATGCCGCATTGATCGGATATCCTGACGTTGCGTGCAGCAAGCGCGCGCCTGCGCCGTACACAGGGACGGAAGTAGGATGGAGCACATTCTGCGCGAACAAGGATGAGACGTACGCTCTCGTTGACGATGTTGTTCGCGAAATCGCTGGGATCACTCCCGGACAATACTTCCATATGGGAGGCGACGAAAATCCAATTCTCAGCAAGGAGGATTACAAGAAGTTCGTCGAGCGGACGCAGGAGATAGTTGCGAAACACGGCAAGCTGATGATAGGGTGGGAGGAAATCGCGCAGGCGAGACTTCTTCCAACATCGATCGCGCAGGTATGGAGATCGGATTCAGCTTTAGTCGCAAATCAGTTCGGTGGCGCAAAGCTTCTGATGTCACCTGCGTCGCGTACGTATTTCGACATGAAGTACGATGACAACACCGAGCTCGGTCTCAAGTGGGCTGGACTTGTCCCGGTCCGCACCGCATACGACTGGGATCCCGCGACGTTCTTCAAGGGAGTAGTGGAGTCGAACGTTGTAGGGGTCGAAGCGCCGATCTGGGCCGAGACTGTGCGCAACATCACTGCGGTCGAGTTTCTTGCATTGCCTCGGATACCGGCGCTCGCTGAAGTTGGCTGGACTCCACAGGGTCAGCGCAGCTGGGAGAGCTTCAAAATGAGGGTCGCGACGCATGCGCCGCGATGGAATATTCTCGGACTCAATTACTACCGCTCTCCAGAGATTTCATGGTGAAAAACGCGAGGGTCCGGACCAGCGTTTTCAAAACGGCTACTTGACACCCCATACGGGGAGCGTTAAAAAAGGGCTATAAATGACGGCTCCGCGAGCTTATTACTCGCGGAAACCAGGGTGAATCAAGCAGAGTAACCTGAACCACCTCAGGGGGCGTCTTACGCTACTGCTTTGTTCGTTCGTGTGTGTTGTACCCGAGTATCACGCTCAACCGCACCTCGCCGACCTGCCTCGTCGACATACTCGACGCATTTCCATAGTCAAAAAGTTTTCAAGCAGTACTGTATCTCTTGCCGCAAGCAGTGAACTCCACTCAACGAGCCAAGCGTGAGAACGTACGTGCGCAACATCGAGGTGTGCTGATGAAATCACCCGGAGGATTTCAAATGAAGAGCGCGTTGTCAATTCGAGCTGCCTGTCTTTCCGTACTGTTGACGCTTGGTGTGAGCGTCACTGCTTACGCACAGACACCGACGATACCTGTGACCGGAACGGTTACCTCTTCAAGCGGAACTCCGCTGCCGGGGGTGACCGTGCGCGTGCAGAACACGAACGTTCGCACAGTGACCAACGCAGCCGGGAAATACTCGGTGTCCGCGCCGACTGATGGAGTGCTGACATTCTCGTTCGTCGGCCAGCGCCCGGTGCAGACCACCGTCGCCGGACGCGGAACGATCGACGTGACCATGGCGCAGATTCCTTATCTCGAGGAAGTCGTCGTCACCGGTTACACGGAGCAGCGTCGCGGTGATATCACTGGCGGTGTCGCAACGGTCGACGTGGAAAGCGCATCGCGACCGACAACCGCGAGTGTGATCAATCGCCTTGACGCCGAAGTGCCGGGCGTAACGGTTGCTGCGAGCGGATCTCCGGGTGCAAGAAGCACCGTGAGAATTCGCGGCATCAGCTCGTTCCAGAACAACGATCCGCTCTATGTGATCGACGGCACGCCTGTTCAGGATTCCTACGTGAACTTCCTGAACCCGAACGACATCACGTCGATCCAGGTGCTGAAGGATGCCTCGGCTGCATCGATTTACGGATCGCGCGCATCGAACGGTGTCATTCTCATCGAGACAACCAAGAAGGGAATCGCCGGTCCTCCGCGCACGACACTGCGCGTGAGAACAGGCCGCCAGACTCCAGTGCGCGGATATGACGATATCCTCCTCACGAACTCGCTTGATTACTTCAAGGTCGTGAAGGCGAGCTACGACAATGCTGGTCTCGCGATTCCTGATGCTGTGAAGCAAATCTTCGGCGACCCGAACAATCCGTCGGTTCCTGCTTACATCTTCGCAGAAAAGGGAACTGCGACTGCATTCGATCAGTTTGGACGTCCGACCGCTGTCGACATGTCCAAGTATTCGTATCCGCGCAATCTGATTATACCTGGAAGCGCCGGAACGAACTGGTGGAAAGCCGTTTTCGGTCCAGCATACGTTGGCGACTACAACATGGACGTTGCCGGCGGCTCAGCTGATAACGCGTATCGCGTATCGTTCAACTATTACGATCAGCAGGGCACCGCAATCTTCAACCGCTTCAAGCGCGGAAGCGTTCGCGTCAACACTTCGTTCAATCGCGGCAAGCTGAATTTCGGCGAGAACATCGCGCTTGCCATCGACCGCCAGAGAGGCGGTATCCCGAATGATCCCGGCACGTACTCCGAAGACAACATCGTCGGCAAGAGCGTGCTGCTCCAACCGGTGATTCCGGTATACGATGTAAACGGGAACTTCGCCGGCGGCAAATGCTGCCTCCTGGGTAACCAGTTCAATCCCGTGCACATCGCCGAGGCGACAAAAAACGACGTAACCAAGAACAACCGCGTTTTCGGAAACATGTTCGCGGGACTGGATCTCACTCAGGCGATCAGCTTCAAGAGCCGTCTTGGATTCAGCATCGCAGAGAATGCATTCAGCGGCTTTGGCACACCGTTCCCGGAACAGGCCGAAGCGACGTTCACCAACAGCATCAACGAGAACAGCAACACATCGACCGACTGGGGCTGGAGCAATACGCTCACATGGGTGAAGGCAATGAACCAGCACCGGTTCAACGTGCTGCTCGGCCAGGAGGCAAGCGCCTCGAACAATCGCTTCATCACCGCGTCGATGTCCAATCTCCTGAATACCGACATCAGCTCGCGTTACATCCAGGATCCGCTGGGTGATGCAGCCACAAAGAACGTGTTCTCGAGCGGCGGCAAGAGCGCGCTTGCATCGTTCTTCGGCAAGGCAGACTACAACTACGCTGACAAGTACGTCGCGAGCTTTACGGTTCGTCGCGATGGATCATCAAGGCTGGCCCCGGGTCACCAGTGGGGAACATTCCCGGCAGCAGGACTTGGCTGGAGAATCTCCAACGAAGGATTCCTTGCGAACAACAACATCTTCAACGATGTGATGCTGCGATTCGGCTGGGGCGTCACAGGCAACCAGCTCATTCCACCGGGACGCATTCTTTCAGTGTTCGGCGGCGACCGCGGTGATACCTACTACGACGTAACCGGAGCCAACACGGGAATCGTCGCAGGTTATCGTCAGGCGTCGCTCGGCAACCCGGACCTCAAGTGGGAAGAGAACAGATCGACCAACATCGGTACTGACATGGTTCTCTTCGGCGGCAGGATCGATCTCGTAGTCGACGTATATCGCCGCGCAACGAATAATCTTCTCTTCAACCCGCAGACTCCGGCCACCGCCGGTGTTGCTTCGGCACCGATCGTGAACGTCGGGAAGATGAGAAATACGGGAATCGACTTCTCCGTCGGACATCGCGCGACATCGTGGAACGCGACGTTCAATGGAAGTCATTACAAGAACACCATCATCTCGATCAATGGAGTACAGGACTTCTTCTACGGTCCGATTGCAACACGATACGGCAATCAGGTCATCAACAAGGTCGGTCATCCGATCGGAGCGTTCTATGGCTGGATCGCTGATGGCTTCTTCAGCGACGATGCGGACGTAGCAGCTCATGCAACGCAGGATGGAGCTGCCCCCGGCCGCATAAAGTTCAGAGACGTTAACGGTGATGGCAAAGTCGACCTCAACGACCGAACAATCATCGGCAGCCCGCATCCTGATTTCACAGCTGGACTGGACCTTGGCGCGCGCCGCGGAAACTGGGACTTTGCGACCACGTTCTTCAGCTCGATCGGAAACGACATCTTCGACGTGCAGAAGGAATTCTATGTGTTCCGGAATTTCCAGACGAACGTGAGAAAGGACCTGCTGGAAAATTCATGGACGCCGGAGCACAAGAACGCGAAGTATCCGCGGCTCGACCAGAACGACATCTACAGTCACGCTATCTCGAGCTTCTATGTCGAGGACGGCTCGTATGTGAGACTGAGAAATCTCCAGATCGGCTACACGATTCCGCAGTCAATGACGAGATATCTGCCACGCAACTCGAGAGTCTACGTCCAGGGCGAAAATCTGTTCACGATCACGGGTTACGATGGCCTGGATCCAGTTCTTCCAGCAGCTAACGTCAACGGCGCGGCCGGGGACATTCGCGATCAGTACATGGGTGTAGATCGCGGTTCGTATCCGGCGAGCAGGACGTTCAGCATCGGCTTCTCCACCTCGTTCTAGCCAGGGAAATCAGATGAAAATCCTATCGAATCATCCAATACGGATTGGAACGACGATCCTGGCACTCGCACTTGGAGTCTGGGGTTGCGATCAGTTCCTGACCGATGCATCAACGCCGCAAGGCACCCTCGATGAAGGCACTCTCGCTACAAAAGACGGCGTCGAGGGATCGCTGATTGGTGCGTATCGCGCACTCGATTGCACCAACTCGGTTGGCGCGTGGGGATGCGCCGCGAGCAACTGGGTCTGGGGCAGCGTTGCGGCCGATGACTCATACAAAGGGTCGGACGGCGGTGACCAGCCCCCGATCAACGACATCGAAGGTTATCACTGGGGGACCGGCGACGCCGAAAGCTACCTCAACCAGAAATGGGCAATTACGTATGAGGGAGTCGTAAGAGCGAACGCAACGATTCGACTTCTCAAGAAAGTGCAGGAAACAAATCCCGGCGCGTTGTCAGCAGCAGATGCTGCAGGCATCGAAGGCGAAGCTCTCTTTTTGAGAGCGCACTATCACTTCGAAGCGTATAAGATGTGGGGCAACATTCCGTACTACCGCGAAGACGATACCGATTTTCGAAAGGCGAACATGGCAGCCGCCGACGTTCCCGCGGAAATCATAAAGGATCTCGATGCGGCGATAGCCAAGCTTCCTGCAACGCCCCGCAACAATCAGAAAGGCCGCGCAACCTCATGGACGGCGAAAGCCTACAAGGGACGCGTCCTGGTGTACTCGGGGCAGTATGCCGCAGCCGTAACGCTGCTGAAGGAAGTAAGAAACAGCGGCGTGTACGCACTCGAACCCAGCTTCGATCGCGTGTGGACGGGCTTTGCGGCATTTGCGAATGGTCCCGAGACGATCTTCGCATTCCAGGCATCGGCAAATGATGGTGAGCCGAACGGCAACAACTCGAATTTCGGTGAGCGCCTGAACTTCCCGTATTCCGGAAGTCACTTCGGATGCTGCGGGTTCAACCAGCCATCGCAGAACCTGGTGAACTTCTACAGGGTTGATGGCAATGGACTTCCGATTGCGCTGTCGAGCCCAGCTACGTGGAATGCTTCGAGCGCAAACTTCTCGTCCGACGACAAGTCAGCGGTCGATCCCCGACTTGACTGGACTGCCGGCCGCAATGGCGTTCCGTACAAGGACTGGGGTCTTTATGATGCCGAGGGAGGCTGGGTTCGTGATATCGCGAACGGTGGCCCGTACAGCCCGAAGAAGAACGCACACGAACAGGCCAGCGGTGCGGAGAGCAGCGTGGGCTGGCAGAACACACAGCTCAACTCGGTTAACATCCATCTCTTCAGATATGCTGACATGCTCCTGCTTCTCGCTGAAGCAGAAGCCGAAACGGGCGATCTGGTTGATTCGAAGAACATCGTGAATCAGATCAGGGCGCGCGCGGGAGTGATGGTGCAGGGCTGCGGAAAGGGATCCGATGCCAAGACGCAGGCTGCGCTTGTTGCGAAGTATCCGCAATGCGCCTCCGACTCGAGGCTCGCAGTGCCGCTTGGTGACGGGTCAGTCACGTGGGCGAATTACCAGATTGGCCAGTACGCATCATTCCCGAGCCAGGCCTTCGCGCGCGATGCAATTCGTGCCGAACGCAGGCTGGAACTGGCGATGGAAGGTCAGCGATTCTTTGATCTTCGCCGCTGGGGAATCGCTGCCGCTACTCTCAACGCGTACATCAATGGCGTTGGAGGCGGAGCTGAGAAGGATCGCCGGCTCTACAAGAGAGGGGCAGAAGCATTTGCCGAACGTCACCGATGGTACCCGATTCCTGCGATTCAAATCGAGCTTTCTCGAGTTTCCGGAGAAGATCGGCTGGCGCAAAACCCAGGCTGGTAAAATTCCTATAGCGTAAGCATCATAAGAAACAGAAGATCGAGTCAGAAG
>JBKPNY010000307.1:0-1789 GCA_046732835.1 Gemmatimonadota bacterium
CCAATTCGTCCAATCTTTATGCCGGCACGGACATCGGCGTTTATCGCTCGACCGATGGCGGCACAACCTGGACTCCGTTTAGCAACGGTCTCCCGCGCGTGGCCGTTTTCGACATGGCCATTCAGAACCCGAGCCGTATTCTGCGTATCGCCACGCACGGACGCGGCATGTATGAGATTTCTCTGACTCCTGGCACCGTCCCGGCGACCTTGCAGGGCATCGTTAAAGACTCAAGCACCAGTAATCCGATTAGCGGCGCAACTGTTACCGCTGGCGACAATACGACGACCAGCAACGGCAGCGGCTTCTATCAATTCACGAATCTGGATCCCAGCGTTACCAGCGTGTCGGCAAGTGCGCCCGGCTACAATCCCAACACCCTACCGGTCACGTTAACGTACGGTACAACAACTACTCAGGACATTCCGCTCACGCTAGCCGCAGCCAATGGTTGTTTCACTGACACAACGCAGGCAGACTTTCAAGCCGGGGTGCCGACGAATGTCAACCTGACTGTAAGCCCGGGCGATGTGGTGCTTTCGAATGATCCAAGTGTGGATCAGCAGAACACGAATGTAACCACCTCAGGCTTCGGCTTCAACGCCACGAACTGGGTCGGACAGACCTTTACCGCAGGAATGACTGGGCCATTGACCAAGGCGGATGTTGATCTATTCTGTAGCGGCTGCACCGGTACCACCCCTAACCTGACGCTCTCAATAAGAGCTACCAGCGGGGGTCTGCCAACCGGAGCAGACCTGGCAACGGCAACCATCCCTGGCTTCAGCAGCGGTTCCGGCGGCTATTTCACCGGAACCTTTACGACTCCTCTAGCGGTCACGGCGGGTACGACGTACGCGTTGATGGTCCGCCCTGTCTCGAATCCATCGGCCGGGATATACGCATATGTCGTTAGCGCCAGCGACGTATATGCTGGCGGCAATTGGCTAACTTCCAGCACCAGTGGTTCGACCTGGGTAACTGCTACTACTGGAACGCCTCCTACTGTCCGAGACCTGGGCTTCCACACCTACATCGATACGGGTTACGTCGCCGCCGGCAATCTTATCTCCAGCGCGAAGGACGCCAATCCCGGCGGCGCTACTATCTTTCCGCATTGGGCGACCTTGTCGTGGAATGCCACCACCCCGGCCGGCACCGCCGTCAAATTCCAGGTGGCGGGACACAATAACGCGACAGGCTTATTCACCTTCGTCGGGCCTGACGGCACGTCGGCAACTTTCTTTACGACGAGTCCGGCGAACATCACGCAGTTCAACGGCTTCCGTTATTTGAAGTACAAAGCTTATCTGACTAGTTCAAACCCGGCGGTCACCCCCACTCTGAATGACGTCACCGTTTGCAATAACAATACGTCAGCTCCAACGGCGGCGGATGGAACGGTAACCGGTCGCATAACCGATAGCTACGGTACGCCACTAGCGGGTGTTGTGGTGAATCTATTCGGAACTGAGAATCGCAAATTCATCACCGATGGCAACGGTAACTACCGCTTCGAGAATGTCGAGACGTCGGGCTTTTACACTGTCGAGCCGGCTCTGGGTGGTTATCACTTCAGTCCCGAGAACCGCTCATTTTCGCTGCTCGGGAACGTTGCGAACGCCGTCTTTACGGGAACGCTTGACGTAACCTCGAGCATCAACCGGCTCGACTCGGCTGAGTATTTTGTAAGGCAGCACTATCTTGATTTCCTCGGTCGCGAGCCTGACGAATCGGGACTCAACTTCTGGAGCGATCAAGTGCTTGCTTGTGGCGGTGATCACAG
Organism: Gemmatimonadota bacterium; assembly: GCA_046732835.1. Lineage (GTDB taxonomy): Bacteria > Gemmatimonadota > Gemmatimonadetes > Gemmatimonadales > Gemmatimonadaceae > UBA4720. The sequence goes on from JBKPNY010000307.1 coordinate 1,787, forward strand.
CTG
>JBKPNY010000308.1:0-6744 GCA_046732835.1 Gemmatimonadota bacterium
CCAAAGAAGCTGCGAAGGCGCCGGCCCTGAACCTGAACGACACCATTCGCGAACGTGCCGACGGCAGCCGCGGTGAGACCGTTTCAGAAACGCCGGGTCAAACCGGTGAACTCGGCGAGCAGACCGTGGTGCGGCCGCGTATCAAGGAACTTTATTCGGTTGAGGTGTGGAAAGACGGTGTACGTGAAAATGTAGTGGCAATAACCAAACCGGAAATCACGATCGGTCGCGGTTCGCGTTCCATCACCGTCGATTTGCCGTTGAAGGGTGATCCGGAAATCAGCCGCGTGCACGCGATACTCACGCGCGAGGGTGACGGCCGTTATTACCTGCAGGCCAAAGGGCGCAACTCAACGCTCGTAGGTTCACGCGAAATTCCCACGGGCGAGCGCATGGAAGTGCAACCGGATCAGAAGATCGCCATCTGCAACTTCGTGCTTCGTATCCAGCCTAATTAAGGCGGCCTCGGACTCGGCCAGAAGGTAAGGGGTTTCCAATTCGACTGTTGAGATATAATCCGCGCTAAATGTATCGCATTGCCGCCACACGAGAGTGACGGTCTGTAGCTACGCAGACACCTCATGAGCAAATACGTAACATGGCTGCACCTATCTGATCTTCACTATTGCCAATCTCGAACCGGCTGGGATGCTCATCGCGTACTCTCTACACTCAAGAACGATCTTCGCCATATGGAAGACGCTCACGCCTTACAACCGGGTTTGATCTTCTTCACAGGCGACGCTGCTTTCGGCCAATTAGTGACACAGAGCGGGGATAGTATTACCGATCAGTTTGAGGGTGCTTCGCGATTTCTCGATGAGGTTCGTACGGCTTTTACCCGCGAGATACCGCGCGACAACGTTTTCCTCGTCCCGGGAAACCACGACGCAAATCGGCGACTTGTTTCTGAGGACCAAACGTTATGGTTGGATGGTCAACGGGACAGTGCTGCGGTTTTGTCCCTCATCAATGAGAAACCTGTCCAATGGCACCGTTACATGGAGCGGTTAGCTGATTATAAAGCATTTCTTCAAAAGTACGGATATTCCCACCTTCTCCAAGATCCCGATCGGCTTTGCTACAGCTTGACAAGAATGGTCGGCAGTCACCTCGTAAGTGTTGTTGGATTGAACTCAGCTTGGTCATGTTCAAGAGAGAGCGAAAAAGGCAAACTCTGGATGGCTGGGCGATGGCAAATTGATCACTTACTGAGACACGTCGACAAATCAGGCCTTTCCATTGCTTTGATGCACCACCCACCTAATTGGCTTGTTGAATATGAAGACCCCCAACTGAGCCGACAACTAGCGCGCGACTTTGATTTCAGTCTCCATGGTCACGAACATCAAGATTGGGTTATGCCGATCGATTCACACGTACGCATCGCTGCAGGCGCGACTTACGAAGGATCTCAGCAAAGCAACGGCTATAACTTTGTTCGTTTGGACATTGAGAATCGGACCGGCGAGGTCTGGTTAAGGCGATACGAATCGAATAGTGGAGGTTGGGTGCCTGCAGTCGTGTTTGGAAAGACGACGGATGCCGGGCAGTGGCGTTTAGCGGGCTTGCTTGAAAGAGGCGTGGCGCAGTTAACAAACGAAAGAGATGAGGTCGACCGACCCCGACGGAATCGCGCATTTGGACGGCGAGGTTCGGACTTACCACCAGTAGTGGATACTTGGGTTGGTCGCGAACCAGAATTAGAACTTCTGTCAAATCTAGCAAACGGGGTTGCAGTTATCACTGGTATCGGTGGCCAGGGCAAGTCAGTATTGGTTGCGAAGTTTCTAGAGAACTGGCTGAAGGACAATCCGGAAGGATTCTGGGATTGGCGTGACTGTCGTGAAGAGGCCGATCGGTTTTTCACACAACTGATAGCAATAATGGAACACTTAACCGGGGGTCCAATGACGGAAGACATCGCCAAAGCCAACACCCGCGATGTTGTACGATTCTTCTTTCAACTTGTAGAGAAGACTCAGGGAATCATCGTTCTCGATAATGTGGATTCTTATGTAAATGAATCAGATGAAAGATTCAGCTTGGGTCTGAGTATTTTTATTCAGGAAGCGCTCCGCGTAGGACATAATCTACGGATTATTCTCACTTGTCGACCTCGCGTCTTTTATCCAAGTCCGCGGTTTCTTGAAATCCCACTCACCGGAATTGAATTAGACGACGCCATTGAACTATTCAGACTTAGAGGCATCGCGGATCAAAATACAAAGAGGAGTGAGATTGAAGAAATCTGGCTGAGTACGGAAGGACATCCGCTTTGGTTGAATCTGATTGCAGTGCAAATGGCCCGAAATCCACTGACAGCGCCCAATATCTTGCAGGAACTCAGAAAAGGCAAAGTTGACGAGCGAACACGATCGATGTTCCGAGCGCTTTGGAAGGGGCTGAACGAACGCCAAAGAATAGTCTTACGCTGTATGGCGGAAATTCCCTATCCTGAGTCGCGCGAGTCAATCGCTAATTTTGCCGCCTCGCTGATAAAGAGTCCGAACCAGTTTATGAGGGCTTTCGAAGGGGTTAAAGTTCTAAGCCTTGTTGTCGAGCGCGGCTCAACTACCCAGATGAGTAAGTTCGACCTACATCCCCTAGTGCGCAGCTTTGTTCGCACGGAATATCCAACCCATAAAGATCGGCTCCCGTTCATACAAACCATCCTGCAGGCTTTAGAAGGGCTCATTACAGGCTTATCGGAGCCGTCAAAGGACGCGCCACTTGAGGATCTTCAGCGATGGACGGCGAAAGCCGAACTGGAGTTAGCGTCTGGTGATCTAATGGGCGCGTTAGACACATTGGCAAGCGCAGCGGATCAGCTAATTGCCAGAAGCTTTCACGAGGAGTTTTTTAGAGTTGCAAAGTCAGTACTTGAACAACTCGATTGGAATAGCATTGAAGTCCAAGATACGACTGAATTTCACGAAGTAATCGACGAAACATTATCCTCACTTGTAGAACATGGTCGGGCGGATGAGGCACGGGGATATCTCAATCGCTATGAAGATGCAGCTGAGAACAGAACAATAGCGCGCTTAAGGTTTTGCAAAGTTGCGTCATATCTCGAGTGGTTTGTAGGAAATTTCGACCGGGCAATCACATATGCTCGTGAGGGAGTCCAGTTGAGGAATCAATCAGGCATCGACACTGATGTGGACTCATCAAATACGTTAGCGCTCGCGCTTCGAGATAAAGGGGAGTGGGATGAAGCCCTAAAGATATTCGCGCCGGATGAATCACCAGCGGAGATTTTGTCCGAGGATTTCGCATCTTCTAGTAGAGGGTCCTCGTTTTATGGAAATGTTGGAAGGTGTTTGCAGCTTAAAGGAGAGCTAAAGCCCGCGCTTGGTTTTTATGTTAGGTCAGCGCAACTACTGAGAAATCCTTCAGGCTCCGTCGACACTTTGAATAAGGGATATGCTGCATTGTGGATCGGGGAGACGCTTGAATGCCTAGGGGATTTTGCGCCTGCGTATGCATTTTACAGACAGGCGGCGTACATTTGGTCGCGGCGGGCACCTCTTCGGTCAAAGGTACCACTGAGTAGACTTAAAGCCCTTTCAGAACGTGTGGATAGGAATATAGCGATGCTCAGTGACAACGCCGTGGATGTATTTTGCAGAAAGTGGTTGGATGATTTTGTTCGAGAACTTGCAACCTAGAATCCTACATTAATTCTATCCGCCACCCGCAGCGGCGGCTTTGGTGTTGGGGTCAAGTTCGGAAAGTAGTTCGAGGATTAGAGGTTTATCACGTTCGGCTTCTAAATAATTTTTGCCGAGCATCTTCAAGAACTTTCGTTCTTTAGTCTCACCGTTTAATTCTTTCAGCAACGCACGACAAAACGCGCACACCACTACCGGATCAAATTGTGATCCGGTATTCCGTCGCAGATCGACTACTACCTGATCGAATGAACGACGCGTCTTGTATGGACGGTCAGTAGTCATCGCGTCAAACGAGTCCGCCAGGCTCACTATCTTGGCGCCAAGCGGTATCTGTTCGTCTGTGAGCCCGTCAGGATAACCGCGGCCGTCGAGCCGTTCGTGATGGTACTTCGCCATCAACGGAATGTCGGCGAATGGATGGTGAATCGGCGAGAGAATGTCGAAGCCTGCGCCGGGATGCCGGTTCAACTCGCTGGATTGCTTCGCGTCAATTTTGTAGGGCGCATTGATAATGTCGCGCTCCACCACCAGCTTGCCCACGTCGTGAAGGTAGCCGGCGATCGCCATCCCTTCGACTTCTTCCGGGCCCCAGCCCATCTCGAGCGCAATGATCTCGCTGTACTTCCCTACTCTTTCCGAGTGGCCCTGCGTGTACTTGTCCTTGATGTCGATGGCTGCGGCAAAAGCGCGCACGGTGTCGCGATAAATCGCCCGCAGATCGAAATACAGCCGCCGGTTATCCTCCGACTGTTGCTTCACCTCGGCCAGCAGTCGATGGGTGTGAATGCCGACACCGATGTGACGCACCATCGCACTGACAACTTCCAGATCGTCACTCGTAAATGTTTCGCCGCTCGCTTTGCCACCCAGCGCAACCAGGCCCGTGAGTTCGCCGCGGACAACCATGGGCACAATCAACTCAATTTCCTGCGTGCGCAAGGGGGCCAATGCCTGAGAGACCTCGCTGTCGTCGTTGCTAATGATCGTTTGGTTGGTCTGGAGGATTGCTGCTTTGGTTTCGAAGTCGATCACAAACTCTACGCCGTAATCATCGCTCAGCCCCCAGGTGGCCAAACTGTTCGTCGTTTCCAAATGCGTGGGGCACTCGAGAACGGCGCCGCGACGAATTGCCAGCGTGCCGAGCAAAAGGTGCAACGACGTGCGCACCATCTGCATGAAGTCGCCGCTGTCGGCAATTTCCTGTCCCAGATCGGCAAGCGCGCCGAACGAGTGGATTAGTTTCTGAGTGTTGGATTCCATTAGAAAAGGGGGGGATTAAGGAACGGCCAATCTTGCCATGAAGCGAAGCAGAATCAAAACAGGCTCGCAACTCGGTAGTGGCCTAGTTTGAAAGCCTCTGTGCATCCTCCGTGTTCTATGTGCCTCTGTGATGAGTATTTGCCTAACACTTATCACCACAGAGACACAGAGATCGCACAGAGAAACTGAAATTAAGACACTACCTGTAACTCCTCAATGCCCAAGTGACTGCGTTGGTGTCGGGTTTCGGGAGAGATTAGAAAGCGCTTCCTGTTCATCCTTGGCGAGCACGACGTGACGTGTCAGTCCCAGCATTTCGAACAGTTGAATTGTTTCGCTGTTCACGTCTGAGAACACTACCAGAGCGCCGCTCTTCTCGGCGATATCAATGATGCCGAGCAGGATAGAAATGCCGATGCTGTTGACTAATTCTGTGTCGCTGAAATCGATGACGAGGGCGCGGGCGCCGGAATCAAGTTGTTTTTTGCATTCGCGTTCAATGCGTTCGCCCGTAAGTTTATTGAGATAGTCGCTGGCATAAACGACTGCAGTGGTGCCGACGCAGTGCGAACGAATGTTTGAGTTAACTGCTTCACCCATATTTTTCAGTTAAGAGTTTTCGGCGTTCGAAGTTTTGCGGAGATATTTCGTCATTCGCAAACTGGTCCCCTCGTCGACGCGCTCGAAGTCCACTTCATCCATCAGCGTGCGAATAAGTTTCAAGCCCCAACCGCGACGGTCCTCGCTGTCTGCAGCAGCGCCTTCAGTTGCATTGCCATCTTCTACGTTTACGTTTGCCGGCAGGATGCCGCGGCTCGAAATAGTGACGACCAATTTATCATCTTCGACGCGAAATCGCTGATATATTTTTCGATCCGGACTGAGACTGTGCTCCGAGGCGTTGATGCACGCTTCGACTACGGCCGTCTTGATTTGGTTGATCGCCTCCGGACTAAAGCTCAGACGCCGCGCCACCTGTTCGATTGTCGACGCGGCCAGCAGCTCGTTATCGGCGCCCATCGGCACAATCAAGAGAAACTCATCTTCGGCGTGTTGCGGGTGCGGCTCGGCGGTGTCATCCAGACGGCCCACCAGGAACTCGAACTGCCGCCGGCTTGAACCATAGGCGTCGCGCGCGCGCAATTGTTCGAGCGCTTCACTCGAAAAACCTTCATTCGCAATCAGCCAAATTTGCGTGCGGACAAAACCCGAGCGCAACGCGACCGCATCGAGCGTCTTGAGCCACTGCTCAGTCAGCTCGACGCTTGCTTCCAGCTTGCTCTCGAGCTTTGCGACCAGCCAGACAACCTCGTTTTGGTCAGTATAGTTTCCGCCTTCAAAGGTATGGGCGACGACCGAGCTCTCTTCGCCAAACTCACGCAGCGCGGGATTAAAGGCGGCGCCACTTGCCGTGTGAACTGTTTGCGGCAGTCGCACCAGGTCGGTATCGGCCTCCAAAGCGGCCAACGTCTCTTCAAGAGTTTCTCCCTTGTGCGCGGCTGCAAACTCTCCATACCGAAACAGCTTGCGCGGCACGAGCTGCGAATTGAACTTGTCGATCAAGTTGCGCAGCGGCAGCGCGGCGGCGCGGCGATAACGGCGCGCGACGGCCTGTGGCGCACGTTTCAAGGTGTCGGAAATTACTTCGGCAACCACGAGCGCACGCGGTTCATGCAAAGCGTCGATACGAAATCTCGCCTTCAGATAATCTCGCCAAACGCGTGAACCGGCTTCGATATCAATCATCTCGCCGTCGCGGTTGATTAGCTCCTGGCTGTGCAGCAGGCGTAACAAGTGTTCAACC
>JBKPNY010000309.1:0-11361 GCA_046732835.1 Gemmatimonadota bacterium
TCGAATTCGCACGAACCGTTTACGCGCCCCATGGAGCGTTCCTGATTCTCTCCAAGGAATTTTTCCTGCGCGGCGGCAACCTGGACACGGCGGTTCCGATGTTCGCCGAGGAGCTGACGATCGCAGTCACTGCGGAAAAACTGGGCATGCCCGTGTGGTATTATCCCGATCTTGTCGTTTATCATCGAGCGCATACTACGACCGGACGCGATCTGACGCAGACCAAATACGATCTCGAGCGAAGAGCGCGGAAACGGTACTATGCTCTTGTCAGAGGGAAAGTCTGAGTGCTTCGGTTCTATGCCGTCGCAAAACGGACATTCGACGCCCTCGCTGCCACTGCTGGCTTGCTCATTCTTTCACCGGTCATTGCCGGTATCGCAATCGCGGTCAAGCGCGGGTCGAAAGGTCCTCTGCTTTACAGAGGCACGCGGGTTGGCATGAACGGCGAACCGTTTCACATGCTCAAGTTCCGCACGATGGTGGTCGATGCCGACAAGATCGGAGGATCATCTACTCCCGAAGATGATCCGCGCGTCACTCCAATTGGAAAGACTCTTCGCAAATACAAGCTCGACGAGCTGCCGCAGCTCATCAACGTTCTCAAAGGCGACATGAGCTTTGTCGGACCGCGCCCGCAGGTGCAATGGGCTGTCGATCTCTACACTCCGGAAGAACGCGAAATCCTCAAAGTTCGTCCTGGCATCACCGACGAGGCATCGCTCAAGTTTTCTAACGAGGCAGAGATCCTCAAGGGAAGCAAAGACCCCGACAAGGACTATATTGAGAAGATTCACCCGGAGAAAATGCGACTCTCCCTCGAGTACGTGAGGAACCGCTCTTTCTCGGGTGATCTTTCTATTATCGCTCGTACCGCGGGCGCCATCTTCAAACCTTCAAGGCAGTGAAAAACCTTCGCACTGAAGCAGAGAGGCAGGTCGGCCCGAACATCGAGCGCATCTTCAACGAGTGCTCGGACTCGGTCGAGATAAAGCTGGAGAATTTTCCGAAGTACGTCCGCCGGAATCACCTCAAGAGATTCCTTGCGATGTACGAGCTGTTCAAGCTGGCGATGCCCGTGAAAGGATCCGTTGTCGAATGCGGAGTATTCCGCGGATTCGGCGTGATGACATGGGCAAAGCTGAGCGCGATGCTCGAGCCTGAGAATCTCACTCGTCGCATCTACGGCTTCGACACATTTGATGGCTTCCCCACTGTTGGGAAAAAAGACAAGAGTGACTTTGCTGACCCCCAGGTCGGTGAGCTTAGATCATCGTCCTACGACGAGCTCCAGCAGCTCATCACCGAATACGATCGCGACCGCTTCCTCGGCCACCTGCCAAAGGTCGAGCTCGTAAAAGGCGATATCACGAAGTCCGCGCCCGCTTTCATTGAATCCCACCCGCATCTGGTTGTGAGCCTGCTGTTTATCGATTGCGATCTCTATGATCCAACCAGGGCTGCGCTCGAGGCGTTCATGCCCCGCATGCCGAAAGGAGCGATCGTGGCTTTCGATGAGCTCGACAATCCCATCTGGCCCGGAGAAACTCTCGCGGCTCTCGATTCTAAAGCGTTGAACGGCTTGCGTTTGCGCCGGTTCGAGTGGGACCCCTACATTTCTTACGCGATTATCGAGTAGGCTCGAAATCTGGCGCGAGTCCTGCTCCACGAACCACGAAACAAAGACATGGCCTCCGCACTCGCTCAGACCACAATCCCCTTCTTCAACTACCGCGGCGCTTTCAGTGCCCGGGAAGAAGAATTCATTGAAATCATCCGCGACGTGCTTCGTCGCGGCGCTTTCATTCAACAGCGCGACCTCGCCGAGTTCGAGGATGCGCTCGCGCGATACCTTGGCGTTTCTCACGCCTTGGGCGTCGGCAACGCAACTGATGGACTGATTTTCTGCTTCCGCGCTGCAGGAATCGGCGCAGGCGATGAAGTCATCTTTCCGTCACACACGATGGTTGCGTCACCCGCCGCGGTTGCCCATGTCGGTGGGATTCCCGTGGCTGTCGATTGCGGTGAAGATCATCTGATCGATCCGGATTCGATCGAGCGCGCCATCACTGAGAAAACGAAAGCGATCATGCCTGTGCAGCTCAACGGCCGCACCTGCGACATGGATCGCATCGAAGCGATCGCCGCGAAACACAACCTCATCATCATTGAAGACGCAGCGCAGGCGCTGGGCTCGAAGTTCAAAGGACGATACGCGGGCACATTCGGTGTTGCAGCCGCGTTCAGCTTCTATCCCGCGAAGATACTTGGCTGTTTCGGAGATGGCGGTGCAGTCGTTACGAACGATTCCGGGATTGCGCGGAAGATTACGCTCTTGCGCGATCACGGCAGAAACGAGAATGGCGAAGTCGAGACGTGGGGATTCAACTCTCGCCTCGACAATCTCCAGGCGGCGATTCTTCACGCTCAGTTCCGTGACTACGACGAGATCATCGACCGCCGCCGCAGTATCGCGCGTTTGTATGACTCGCTACTTTCCGATTTGACTGAAGTCGTGCTTCCCCCCGCTCCCGACGAGGGTGGCGATCACTTCGACGTTTTTCAGAACTACGAGATCGAAGCTGATAGCCGCGATGAGCTCAAGGCTTATCTGTCGGACAGGGGAATTGGCACGATCATGCAGTGGGGAGGAACTCCGGTTCACCAGTTCAAGGGGCTTGGCTTCAACGTCTCGCTTCCTGAAACTGAACGCTTCTTCACACGCTGCCTCATGCTTCCGATGAACATGATGGTGACGGATGAAGAGGTGAGGTACATCGGCGCAGCCATTCGCGCCTTCTATCGAGGGTAGACTGATGGAGCAGAACACCGCACCGAGGTTTCGACAGCAGACGGAGACTTTAGTAGGCTCCGCCGAGCTTGCGCTCAAGATCCGCAAGCACGCGGTTCGAATGACCAACCTCGGCGGAAGCTCGCACGTAGGTTCGGTGCTTTCGATGGCCGACATCGTCGGCGTGCTGTATGGAGGAATCCTCCGCGTAGACCCAGCCAACCCTGAAAAACCGGATCGCGATCGCTTCATCCTGAGCAAGGGTCACGCTGGCGCAGGCGTTTACGCCGCCCTCGCAGAATCCGGATTCTTCTCGACTGAAATTCTCGACAAGCACTGCGCAGATGGATCTGCCCTGAGCGGGCACGTCTCACATCGCGGCGTCCCTGGTGTCGAGATTTCTACCGGCTCACTTGGCCACGGCTTGTCGATCGGCGCCGGCATGGCGTACGGATCGAAGCTCGACAAGATCGACAATCGCGCATTCGTTCTTCTGAGCGATGGCGAGTGCGACGAAGGATCCACCTGGGAAGCCGCACTGTTTGCATCGCATCACAGGCTCGACAACCTGATTGCGATTGTCGACTACAACAAGATTCAAAGCCTGGCTCCTGTATCGGAGACTCTGCAGCTCGAGCCATTTGCCGACAAGTGGAAGGCGTTCGGATGGTCTGTTGCAGAAGTCGACGGGCATGATCACAGCTCACTCTACGCGCACCTTGCTGCTGTGCCCACCAGGACTGGAAAGCCCAGCTGTTTCATTGCGCACACAACAAAGGGCAAGGGCGTTTCGTTCATGGAAAAGAGCGTGCTGTGGCACTATCGCACGCCGCGCGGATCGGAATACGATGAAGCGCTTAACGAGCTCAACTCGGATACATGAGAGACAATTTCGTAAAGCAGCTTTCGGAGCTTGCACGCAGCGATCCGAAGATCTTCCTCATGACCGCGGATCTCGGGTTCAAGGTACTCGACAACTTCGCTGAAGAGTTTCCCAATCAGTATCTCAACGTCGGGATCGCCGAGCAGAACATGATCGGCCTCGCGACGGGAATGGCGATGAATGGCCGCGTGGTGTTCTGCTATTCGATCGGCAACTTTTCTACTCTCCGCTGCCTCGAGCAGATTCGCAACGATGCATGCTATCACGAAGCGAACGTGAAGGTCGTCGCAGTTGGCGGCGGATTCAGCTACGGTCCGCTGGGAATCTCACATCATGCGACAGAGGATCTCGCAATCATGCGCGCTCTTCCGAACATGACGATCGCAGTACCCGGCGATCAGTGGGAAGCACGCGAAGCCACGAAAGCTCTCGCTGCAACTCCCGGCACGTGCTATTTGCGACTCGACAAATCTCCTGCGCCCGCAACAGCCCGCGCGAAGGAAGTTTTCTACATCGGCAAGGCACGCATGATTCGCGATGGCAGTGACATCACGCTGATCGCGACTGGCGGCATTCTCGGCCCTGCTCTTGAAGCTGCAGACAGTCTTGTCGAGCAAGGCATCACGTGCCGCGTGCTGAGCATGCACACCATCAAGCCTTTCGATTCGGAAGCGGTGTTGAAGGCGTGTCGTGAGACCGGTGGAATCGTGACTGTCGAAGAGCACACGATTCATGGGGGACTCGGCTCACTTGTCGCCGAGACCTGCATGGACGCCGGTGTTAAGCCGAATGTCTTCCGCCGCATTGGCCTTCGTGCGGGCTTCTCATCCATTGTCGGCGCTCAGGAATATCTGCGCCGAGAATATGGAATGGATGCCAAAGCAATTGCGAAGGCTGTTGCTGAGCTTGTATCAGCCGGCAGTCCTCATGCTCCTCGGCCGCGTCTCAAAGTGAGTTCCGGAGGAGCTACGTAATTACGGATCAGCACGGAGACACGGGGGACACGGAGATCTCACGGAGTTAACTAAAGGGGAACTACAGAACGGCGCGTGTCGTTCCGCAGTTTCCCTAAATTTTTCTAGCTCCTTACTTGATGGAGCAGAAGTCATCGACAGCCGGATCAGTGGTGAGTCGCTTCGGATCGCTCCCGTCAGCGTTCATGATCCAGATATCGTTGTTGCCGGCGCGATTCGACATCCAGCAAATCTGCCGCGCGTCATTCGACCATGCAGGCCTGCCATCAGAACCGGGATCATTCGTCAGGTTGATCTGGATGGGTGCAAGCGCAGTGTTCGGGTTGAACGTCATCGAGTAAATCTCGAAGTTGCCATCGCGGAAACTCGTAAAGGCAATCGACGTCCCTTCAGGTGACCACGCCGGGGACTGGTCCGGACCTCCAGCCGTCGTCAGTCGAGTCACTTCGTTAGTTGCGTTAATCAATGCGTAGATGTCGTCGTTGACCGAATTCCGATTGGCCTGGAACGCGATGAACTTGCCATCGGGCGACCACGTCGGATACGTATCCGTCGAAGCGAACGAATCGGTAAGGCGCGTGACCTGCTGCCCGTCCGTGCCCATTACAAAGAGCTCGGCCTGCCCGCCAATTCGGTCGCTCGAGAAAACAATACGAAGCCCATCAGGTGCCCATGACGGATTTTCGTCAGACGAAGGATCATTTGTCAGATTCCTGAGACCCGATCCGTCGGGGTTCATTATCCAGATATCGTTGTTACCGCTCCGCCTAGACTGAAAAACAATGAAGTCACCATCCGGGGACCAGACCGGGTGAGTGTCGAGCGCGCCATTGTTCGTGATTCGCGTCTGATTCGTTCCATCGGAATTCATCGTGTATATCTCTTCGTTCCCGTCGCGAGTGGAAACGAATGCAATTCGCGGCTCAGCCTGCCTCAGCGACGGATCACTCGGCTCGATACAAGCGGTGACGGCGAGGCATCCAATCAGCAGGGTTTTTCTCGTCATATCCAATCTCCTACCAGCCGAGCAGGCTAAGACTCAGCGACAGATAGTGCCAATGCCTGTCGCCTGTCGCTGTCTCGTCCGTCTGGCAGCCACGAATACGCTGGAAGAACGCGTTGTATCGCGTAACCTTCGAGTAATCTGCCTGCACCTTGAAGAAGCGCGTCGAGAATCCCGCGCGCGCTCCCGGATAAATCGTTACATCGTGAAAGCAGCGGTTTGGGTTCGATCGCGCAAAGAACGCGTCAGTGTTGGGCCGCGTGCGTCCGAAATTCACACCGAGCTGCAGATTCTGGCGAATGTAGTCCGTGGCAAACCATTCTCCCTGTGAACCGGGACCGACGCCAGCACCAAGCATCTGCCCTTCGTTGGTGTAGCCCTGCACCACGGCTCGACTCGTGTAAAAAGATCCGATAGGCCGGAAGCGATACGATCCGCTTTGCTCGACGTTGGTGAATTCACTCTGAAAACGAATCAGCGATGCTTCGCTGAAAGTATGAGCATACTGGATTCCGGCAGTGTATCCGCGCGTGTGATTCGGAAACAGAAAAAAATCGCGGAGTGATTTCGGCAGCTCGGTACGGGCCCACTCGACGTATCCCTCGAGCCCGTAGCGTGGATAAACGTAGTGTGCAAACATCGAGAGAATCTGATCAGGACCGGGCGTCATTGTAGAATCCGTGACGGCGAGAGCATTCGGATGATCCGTTCCCTTGAGAAAGCTGAACGCTTTCGCCGCAACGCCGCCGTATCCGTCTACAGGTTCATAGACCGATCGAGCGAGACCAAGCGTCAATCCGGCATCGGGTCTAAGCCTCCACGTAACACCAAAGCTGCTGATTGCACGCACATTGTTCGTTACGTCATCGTCGAAGTATTCCGACTCCTTCAGTCCGCCGACGAGCCAGCGGCCTTCCCATACGCCGATACCTGTATTTACAGGCTTTCCAGTGCGGATAAATGCGTGAGGAAATCCCGCAGCGTTGTCACTGAAGAGGATCGGGTTCCGGATCGCCGGCCCCCACCATTCATTTTCGGTACTGACGCCGGCTTCGAATTTCGAAAAGGAAACTGCCGCCGACGACTGCCCCGGATACACTTTCGCAAAAGCAGAGTCACCGAAGCGATACGGCCAATCGATCGAGTACGGGATGTAATTGAACGGGGATGCGAAGCGGCTCATGTTGCCGGGAAGCGGTCTTGCAAATCGAAGATCGAGTGGATCGATGGAAATTGCGTAGTTGGTCGAGTAAACAACTTCCGGAATCGCTACTAGTCGAACGGGTCCGAACGTCGCAGTAATTCCGCCAAGCGCACGCCAGTTGTACCCTTTGCCTCCCCACATTGCGCCATCATTCTGGCCAAACGGCAGGTCACTGTTCATTACGAGCCAGGCTTTCGGGAGCACAACGCTCAGTGAGCGTGGTACAAGTCCGGAAGTCCGTGGATCGGTCAGCGAGGATGTCGATCTGAGGAACATGCCGCCCGAAGGTGCTTTCCCCTGAAGCTGCGAAAGCCGAAGGCGATCGACCGAATCGCCGCTGACTGTCACGACTGGCTCGAACAACGGAGCTTCGACGCGGACGTTCGCGCTGTCCTGCGATTCGGCAACTGAACAAGGTATTAGCGCTGCCATGGCGGCCAGCGTCTGTAAAACCAGAATTGGACGCATCAAATAACTGTAAGCGATTGTCGGGATACGCTCTGAGCGTTCAGAGGCGCAACGGCTTGCTCCGTACAGAGCGCGGACGTAAATATAGTGCGTGCATCGCCTTGCGTATCATTCCCGAGTGTTGAGCGCGGCTCTCGCCGCGCTTTTTCTTGCCTTCGCTCATCCTGCGAGTGCCCAGGTTCTTGGTGGTCGCTCCGAGATTTTTGCAGGAAGTGAGTTCGAGAGTTATCTCCGGTACCTTCAGACTCTCGGCAAATCGAAGCCGACAGTCTGGGGAATCCGACCTTTGTCCCCCGGACAGATCGACAAGATCATGCCGGCAGATTCTGTTCACCCCTGGGCGAACAGATATGATTTCAACAAGTCGAGAATCACCGGATTCTGGTACGAGTTCATTCGCCCGACAATGGGCGTCATCGCGAACACGTCGTATCCGTTCGGCAGCAACGACGGTGTGATATGGGCTGGAAAAGGACTTACTGCCTGGGCACAGGCGGGGGTCGCTGCGCGCTGGGGGCCGCTGTCTCTGACTTTTGCGCCCGTCGCATTCCGCGCGTCCAATTCCGAGTTTGATCTGATGGACAACGGGCAGACCGGCGTTCTCAGGTACGCAGACGGTCAGTACCCGCTGGAGATCGACAGACCTCAAAGATTCGGTGCGAGTGCCTATTCCCGACTCGATGTTGGTGAAACCACGCTCCGGATAGATGGAGCGAGTCTCACAGCGGGAATTTCGACTGCAAGCCAGTGGTGGGGACCAACCACGGAGTTTGCGTATATCCTCAGTAACAACTCGGGAGGATTTCCGCACGTCTTCTTCGGAACCGGCGAGCCCGCGAATATTGGCTTCGGAACAGTGCACGGTCAGGTTGAGTACGGATACCTGCACCAGTCACCATTCTCGCCTGCCACCGGAAAGGATTATTTCCAGGATTTCGAGCACGCCGGCAAAGTTCGCTTCATGGCAGGACTCGTTGGTGCAATGACTATCAAGGGAGTTCCGGGTCTCGAGTTTGGGGGCGCAAGGTTTTTTCACGCGACCACCGATTCAAGTGGAATCACAGCTGACAATCTCAGGCTTCCATTCGAGAATCTTCTAAAATCGCGACTCAAGGCCGCAGACACCGTGGTGTTTGGCGACGTACGCAGTCTCAGGGAGAATCAGCTCGCGTCGATCTATTTCCGGTGGGCTCCGCCCGCGAAAGGAATGGAGATATACGGCGAATACGGCCGCGAAGATTTCAGCGCGGACGTACGCGACTTCATGCTCGAGCCCGATCACTCTTCAACTTTCAACCTCGGCTTTCGTAAAGCGTGGCAGAAAGGGACGCGAATCAACGCGTTTCGCGGAGAAGTTTTTTCTTATGAAGCTCCATCGAGCGGACGAACGCGAGGTGAAGGTCTGATCTATCTTCACCAGCCGCTGAGCCAGGGACACACATCCAAGGGTCAGCTCCTCGGAGCCAACGTATCGCTCGGCAGCGGCCTCGCGTATTTGTTTGCGTTCGAGCGGTACACAAGCACTGGAAAGCTCAAAATCTTCACGTCGCGAGTCAGTCAGCACGAGCTGTCAACGCGAACTCAATATTCATCGGGTGAGCCGCTGTCGAAGCCCGTGGATGTGGAGCAGTCGCTCGGCGCGGAGCTCTCCAGATTTGTGGGTCCATTCGATATCGCCGGTCGGGTGGTACTGACATCAGACCTGAACCGGTACTTCCTGAGCGACAAGTCAAACGCGAATTTCGCGCTGACAATCCGGCAGGGATTCTAGCTCAGGCGTACGCGAGCTTTTCATCCGCTCGCTGTTTCAAAACAGCGAGCACCATCCCAACAAGAAGACCTGCTGCGAGCCCTGTGAATGTTGTTCGCAGCGCTTCGCGCCTCTGAGGCTCTACAGGCAGATCCGCGTTCTCGATAACGTAGATAACCTGCGGCGATCTCACCTCCTCGATTTTCGCCTGCTCCAGGCTTTGCGCCAGTGACGTGTAAATCTCCTGGCGCATGATGACGTCGCGAGTAAGGCGGCCGTATTCCGTGCTCAGCTCCGGAGATGTAGCGCCAAGCCTGTTCAGCTCGAGAAAGCTTTTCTCCGCGTGCTCTGCCTGAGCGAGCTTCGCTCTCGCGTCCGCAACCAGCTGGTCCATGAATTTTCGCTCGAGTATAGCCTGCTCATGTCCCTGCTGTTTTGACCAGTTGTCAACTTCGCTGACGATGTTTGCGTCGATCTGCTGAGCCAGCAGCGGGTCGCTGCTTCTCACCGCAAGCTTCACGACGCCGGTGCGCGTGCCAATTCCGTAGCTCACATCCTTGCTAAGCTGCTCGGCCGCTTCTTCGATCGCCTGCGCGCGATCCTTTGTACGGATTCCCATCGCTACAGGCAACGGGACTTTTTTCCCCCTGCTTTCTTCCGTCACGTAATCTTTTGCTGCGACAAGCCGCAGGATGTTCATGGCTCTCGACAAGTCGGCGTAGAACGCTACCGATTGCGAGAACTCCATGTACGCCGACAGAGTCACGCCAAGCGCTGCCGCACCGCCCGGAATCTGCACCGGAGTGCGCGTGTTCTTCACAATGAACGATGCGTTCGAAACGTAGAGATCTGCAGTAGTTGCCGCGATCGCACCGAAGGCAAGCGTGCCTGCAAGCGTTGAAATCGCAATGAGCTTGCGATTGACCAGCAGGATGCTGAGAAACGCAAGGAGAGAAGTTTCCTCACGCGGTCCCTCGACGCGGCCTGCTTTTACTGGATTCGCTATGCCGACTGAGCCTGCCGTCATCCTCGCGTCGGCTGATGCATCGGCCGAATGCGCTCCACCGTGAGGTAGATGATGCTGAGAAGTGCGGCGCCCGCTCCGATCGCGATCAGGAAGAACGTCGGCCTGAGCCAGGCGACAATCGCGAGCAGCGCAAGGACCATGTTGATGAGGAGCACTGTCGCGCTTACCTGAGCATGACTGCGTCCTGCCTGCACCATTCGCTGATACGCGTGACTATGGTGCGCATGGTACCACTTCTCGCCGTGAATGATGCGACGCATGAGAGTGACTGTCGCATCGAACACGAATGCGCCGAGCAGCAGCACCCAGATGAGAAGCGGAACTGCGTTCGCGTTCTCCGAAGCGATCGCAAGAACAGCAAAGAGATATCCGAGCATTCCGCTTCCAACATCGCCCATGAACAGCTTTGCCGGAGCCCAGTTGAGAGGGAGAAACCCGGCGCTCGCTGCTGCGATCAGAAATGAAACCATCGCGAGTCCGTCGTGACCCATTCCGAGGAGAATCAGGCCGCCGATCGTGCCAGTGGTTACCGCTTCGCCTGCAGCAAGCCCGTCGATTCCGTCGACAAAGTTGTAGAGGTTGATTGCCCAGACTATTCCAATAATTCCGAGCAGAGTTCCGACGAGTCCAAGCGAAATGCTCGATGATCCCACGCTCAACGAGGGCAGCCCGCCAAGCCAGTACATCGCCCATCCGGCCGAAAGGAACTGAACTGCAAATCGCGTAAGCGCGGGAAGGCTGCGATGATCGTCAACGAATCCGACCGTTGCGATCATTGCGCCCCCGCCTGTCAGCGCGAGAGCGAGGTTCCAGTCGATCCAGTGAAGCATGGCGGCGATGATGACACCGCCGAGTGCCGTTCCGGCAATGGCCAGCCCCCCGCCGCGCGGCGTAGGCCGCGAGTGCGAGCTGCGTTCATTCGGGATGTCTAGAAGCTTGTCGAGTGCGTAAAGCCGCACGCGGCTCGCCAGCAGCCAGCTCAAAATTGCAGCAGCCGCAAGAAATACGATTCGCTGGGCCATCATTCAATAATGGGTCTTTAGCCCTTTAAGATGGGCTCCCTGATTTGTATCGGGCAAGGGGAAAATGAATGCTGAATTCTGAATGCTGACCTATTCGCGTTCAATGACGTCCGCGACTCGAGAGATAGCTGCAGCTCTGCCCCCCTGGGCAACGATGGCTTCGTACGCTCTGAGACCTTTCGCCTCGAGCTCGGACGACGGCATCGACGCAATCTGGCGCAGAACTGCCACAGCTGAAT
>JBKPNY010000310.1:0-31804 GCA_046732835.1 Gemmatimonadota bacterium
GCGTTCACACCGATGTCTATTACCTGCTCATCGCAGGCGAGCTCGCGCTCTGCACGAAGTTTCCGCGCCGTGTACCACACGCCCGGATGGAACCAGTAAACCGCGCAGCAGAGCTGAGCGACAATCTGCGTGAGGCAGTCGTTGCGCTTGATGTGCGCGAACTCGTGGAGCAGTACGACTCTGCGGCGATCGTCGTCCCATTCATTCGCGCCGGCAGGCAGAACCACCACAGGTCGAATCACGCCCCAGGTCGCCGGCATCACTGCGGCCTTGCTCGAGAACAGTCGAACGCGGCGACTGAGACCCAGCTCGCCAGCAACGTTCTTTGCGAGCCTGTTCCATTCATCGCTCTCGACGAGAGTCGCTTTACTCGCAAACCGCCTGAGTGTAAGAACACCCCCGGCAATCGCAATCAATCCCGCTGCAAGGCCGCCGATCCAGATGAGAGCAATTGAATCGAGCGGCGAGCGTTCCTTGTGCGATGCCTGGATCGATCGATTGGAAGTAACAGCTGCAGGAGCGGGGTCCTGGCTTACTTCTGTTGGCTGATTCGAGGCTTCCGTCAGCGACAGAGTTCGATCGACTGTGGGTACTGCAGGATTTCCCACCGCGACTGGCTTCTGTGACGACATCGTCGGCAGAACACCAAGATTCCACCGCGGCAACACCAGGGTGAGTGCCGGAATGGCGAGCAGCGCAACAAGCGTAAAGCTCCAGAGAAGATGCCGCATCGATGCAGTTGCTCCGCGCAGTGTGAGCATCGAAGCGGAAACAGCGGCGATGAGGAGCGTTCCCTTGAGCAGAACCTCCATCGCGACGGCCGCGCTCGTACTGTCGAATGTCATTTCGAACGCTCCTGTCTCTTACGTGCCTTCGCGATCAGTCCTGCAAGCCGTCCCAGCTCTGCATCGGTGAGCTCTGAACCGGAGCGATCGATGAGTGTGGCCATTGCCTGCTCTGCTGATCCATCGAAAAATGTTTTCACTACATGACTGATCACCGACTGCCGAGCCTGTTCCCTGTCGACCACGGCGCGATAGACATAACGGAGCCCGTCCTGCTCGTGTGTCAGATGTCCTTTGTCTTCCAGGATCCGCAGCATCGTGCGCACCGCCGTCGAAGTCGGCGGATCAGGGAGATCACCTGTAATCTCGGCGGCAGTTGCGGAGCCGCGGCGGTAGATCACGTCCATGATCTGTCGCTCGCGTCGGCTCAGGTCCAGCGGTGGTGATTTGCGGGTCATTCGGTCTCCGAACCTCGGTCTCCAGTCGCCGGTCTCCAGTCGCCAGTCTACAGTCACCGGCCTGCCAAGAATTTGGCACCTGCCAAAATATTGGCAGGGTGCAGAAAACTGTCAAGACCCCTCATTTTCTTGCGCGACATGAACAAGCGCCGGGCATGGATCATCGCCACTACTATGGTAGTGACGTTCGTTGTCATTCGGTCGATGATGCAGCTGTCGCCCGATTCCGACTTCAACGTCGGGCGATACAACATCCATCATCTCTTTACCGGACTTCTCCTGATTACCGCGGGTGGAATTCCGCTCGCGCTCTTTCCGCGCAATTCGCTGCTGACTGATGGGATGGCGGCCGTATTCGGCGCCGGATTGTCGCTGGCACTCGATGAGTGGGTCTATCTCATTGCGACAGACGGCAGCAACGCTTCATATCTACTGCCCGTTTCCCTGAGAGGCGGGATAGTTATGGTAGGCCTCGCCGTGGCCTACGTCGCGATACTTTATATGATCTCGAGAGACAAACAGCCCCCGTCCAACCCCTGAAGTGAGCAACTACATGAGCAGGTCTCGTACTCTGTTGGTGGCAGCCGTTGCAGCTGCTGTGTCATCATCAGTCGCCATCGCCCAGTCGACACCGGCGACGCCGCGACCGCCCCTCGTTCTCGCCGATCTCGATACCACCACCAGGGCGTGCACGGATTTCTATCAGTACGCGAGCGGTGGCTGGCTCAAGGCAAACCCTGTCCCCGCCGCATTCTCGAGCTGGGGTCCGTTCCAGGAATTGCGTGAGAGCAACTTCCTGGTCATCAGGGCCATTCTCGACAACGCTGCAAAGGCTGCGGCGACGACAAAAGACCCGGACACGCGCAAGCTTGGTACTTTCTACGCCAGCTGTATGGATTCGGCGGCCGCCGAAGTTGCCGGAGCCAAGCCGCTCGAGCCTGAGCTCGCTCGAATCAATGCGATCTCGAATCGTGCGCAGCTGAATGCAGCAATCGCTCACTTTCAGGCGGCCGGAATGTCGCCCCTTTTCAGTTTCGGGACAGAGCAGGATCCGAAGAACAGCTCAGTAGTCATCGTCGGTCTCAACCAGGGTGGTCTTGGTCTGCCAAACCGTGACTACTACACAAAGACCGACGCGAACTCGCAGAAGATCCGCGATGCGTACGTCGCACACATTGCCAAAACTTTCGAGCTGCTCGGAAAGTCTGCAGCAGATGCGCAGTCGATGGCGACGAAGGTGATGGCGCTGGAGAATACCCTGGCGCTTGGATCGAGAACTCCGGTGCAGCTTCGCGACCCGATCGCAAACTTCAACATGATTCAGGTTGCAGCGCTCAATGATTCCACGCCCGCGTTCAACTGGAACACCTTCATGTCGGCAATGGGCGTTCGTGGTGTGACGGCGATCGACGTGGGACAGCCGGAGTATTTCAAGGCAGCGAATGCGGCACTCACGAACATTCCTCTCGAAGACTGGAAAGCTTACCTCACCTGGAGACTCGCTGGCCGCTCGAGCTCATATCTGAGCAGCGCGTTCGTCAACGAGGATTTTTCGTTCGCTCAGAAGCTCACTGGTGCGCGGACACTTCAGCCGCGCTGGCGTCGCTGCCTTTCCGTTGCGGACAATGTCCTTGGTGATGCACTCGGAAAGGAGTACGTAAAAGTCGCATTCACTCCCGCTGCGAAGGCACAGGCAATCGACATGATCGAGAATCTGCGTGCATCGATGCGCGAGCGAATCATGAGAGCCGACTGGATGACTGAGCCTACGAGACAGCAGGCTCTCACCAAGCTGACGTCGCTCAACAAGAAGATCGGATACCCCGACGTGTGGGAGGACTACACTGCGCTCAATGTCGTAAAAGGCCCGTGGGGAACGAACTACCTGAACGCGCGCTCGTACGCCGTGCGTCGCGATCTCGACAAGCTTGGCAAGCCGGTCGACCGAAACGAGTGGTTCATGACGCCACCAACGGTCAATGCGTACTTCGATCCTGCGAAGAACGAAATCGCATTTCCTGCCGGGAGACTTCAACCTCCGTTCTTTCATGCCTCGTACGATCTGGGCGCAAATTACGGAGGAGTGGGCGGCACGATCGGCCACGAGATGTCGCATGCGTTCGACGATCAGGGTCGCCAGTACGACGCCAAGGGCAACTTGATCGACTGGTGGACTGCTGATGACGCAAAGAACTACACCGAGCGCGCCAAGGTCGTTGAGGATCAGTACAGCGCTTACACCGTACTCGACAGCCTGCACGTGAACGGCAAGCTCACACTCGGCGAGAACCTCGCCGATGTTGTCGGCGTTTCAGTTGCGTACGATGCGCTGGAGAAAGCACTGGCCGGCAAGCCACGCACGCTCATCG
This sequence comes from Gemmatimonadota bacterium, assembly GCA_046732835.1. Classification (GTDB taxonomy): domain Bacteria; phylum Gemmatimonadota; class Gemmatimonadetes; order Gemmatimonadales; family Gemmatimonadaceae; genus UBA4720. Next base: position 3,613 of record JBKPNY010000310.1, read on the forward strand.
ATGGATTCACTCCTGAGCAGCGTTTCTTCCTCGCATACGCGCAGGCGCGCAGAGCCAACGCGCGAGACGAAGCGCTGCGTCTGCAGATTCAGACTGATCCACATTCGCCGGGACAGTTCAGAGTGAACGGACCGTTGTCGAACATGCCTGAGTTCGCACGCGCTTTCGGATGCAAGGACGGTGATCCGATGGTGCGGTCGACGAGAGCACGCATCTGGTGACAGGGCTGGCCCAGAACACGGTGATCTGTCCGCAGTGTGGCGGACCTAATACTGCGGATGCCGTGTTCTGTGCCAATCCCGAGTGTCACAAGGCGCTCGGGGATTTCAAGTATGCAGAAGAGGAAATCGCGCGTGAGTCTCGGGTACACGAGAAGATTGCCGATAATATTGCGGCGTTCATCGGCAATCCATACTTCATAGTAGTTCACGCGATATGGTTTCTGCTGTGGATTGCGGTGAACACCGGCGTGATTACAGTCTCCCGGATGTTCGATGTCTACCCGTTCGGACTTCTGGGAATCATTCTTTCGATTGAAGCGATTTTCATTACTGGTTTTCTTCTCATCAGCCAGAATCGTCAAGGCGCGCACGCCGACAAGCGGAGCGAGCTCGACTATGAGGTGAACGTCAGAACGTTTCGCGAGATCCAGCAGATGAAAGCATTGCTGGCCGACATACTCACGCGCGTCGAGCGCATAGAGCGAAGACCATGAACATTGGTGAATTCCTTTCCGACGAGCTGCGCCGGGCACTTCGCGGCGAAGCCTGGCATGGGCCGTCGGTTCAGGAGCTCGTCGCGCCTCTTTCAGCAGAAGAAGCAATGCAGCGCCCGATACCGGCGGCGCACAACATCTGGGAGCTTGTGGTTCACATTACATCGTGGTCGAACATCGCTCTCAGGCGAATCAACGGCGGGCAGGTCGAGCCATATGAAGGCGAAGACTGGCCGGAAGTGCATGACTTCACTGAAGCGCACTGGAGTGAAGCGCGCGAAGCGCTCAACGAGAGCTTCGAGCGCCTGAGTGAAGTGATTCTTGGAATGACAGACAACGAGCTTGCGGCAAATGCGCCAAAGAGCTCGAGGAGCATCGCGGGAATGGTAAGCGGGGTTGCACAGCACGCTGCTTATCACGGCGGACAGATCGCAATTCTGCGAAAGACCGTATCAACGCAACATCGGCGCGCTGCTCTATAACGCGCGGAGGAGTTTGAATGAGTGAGTCCTTCCGTTCCATCCGGCCAAATGCTGACGAACATATCGAGTACTACTCGAGGTACATCGATCGAGTGCCTGATGGCGACATAGTTGCAACGCTCGAGAGCCAGCTCGGCGAGACTCTAAAGTTTCTTCGATCGATTCCGGAGTCGAAGCTCGACTATCGCTATGCGCCAGGAAAATGGAACATCAAAGAGATTGTCGGTCATCTGGGCGACGGCGAGCGCGTATTTCAGTATCGCGCATGGCGATTCTCGCGCGCCGATACAACGCCAGTGCCCGGCTTCGAGGAGAATGACTATGTCGCGAATGCACCGTTCTCGCGGATGAACGTCAATGATCTAATCAGCGAGTTCGAGCATCTGCGACAGGCGAGCATTCGAATGCTGTCAGGACTGGATGCCGATGCAATGCAGAGGCGCGGCACCGCGAATAACGCTGAGATATCTGTGCGCGCGATTGCGTGGATCCTGGCGGGGCACGTCGATCATCATCAGGAAATCCTTCGCACTCGATATCTCCAGAACAGCGCATGAATCGTCGCAGATTCGTTCAGAAAGCTGGAATTACGGCGGCCGCATTTGGAATCCTTCGAGACATCGAAGCATGCGCTCCGCCTGCTCCGCCTGCGCCACCTCCAAAACCAGCAATTATCCCGGGAACGTTCGCTGAATTACGTGATCGATATTTCGTTTATCACCTGCAGAAGAATCCGGTCACCTCGACATACCTGGGCGGAGATGGATACAATCCATCGCTCGCTGACAGCAATGCGCGCCTCCGCGACTATCGTGAAGCATCGATAGCTGACGAGCTCAAGGAATACAAATCCCTTCGTGCGTCGATCGAAGCGATTCCTGTCGCGTCGCTGACTGGTGCAGAAATTCCCGACCAGCAGTACATGATGGCGCAGCTCGATTTTCTGATTCACCAGATGGGCGACCTGCATTATTATCAGCGCGCGCTCGACACGTACGTGGCGGAGCCATTTCGCGGTGTCGACTGGCAGATACAGCAGATGCCCGACTTGGGCGGCGGCCTGCTTGGCACCGAAGCAGACTGGCAGCAGGTAGTCACGCGGTCTCTCGCAATTCCCACGTATCTCGAGACTGCGAAAGCAAATCTGCTCGCGGGAAAAACAGCGGGAAGAATTCCCGACAAGCGAATGGTTCAGCGCGATGGAATCAACGGAAGTCGTGCAAACGCGGAATATTTCCGCACGACGCTTGCAAAAACAGCACAGCAGTTTATCGGATCACGGCCGTTCTCGGCGACGGTGATGACTTCGATCACCGCTGCTGGAAACAGCGCCGCAGTCGCGTGGGAAGGTTTTGCAGCCTGGCTGTCGCAGAACTTCGACCCGAACGAGGCCGTAGATCGTTACGCTTCCGGTGAAGCCGAGTATGAGTGGCGTGTTCACAATGTTCTTCGCGATCCGCGCACCGCAGCTGAGCTGTACGAATATGGTGCGGCTCAGGTCGCACTCTACAACGGAAAGATTGTCACTGTCGCGAAGGAATTCTCCGACAACGCAAAGCTCAACCTTCCGTTCGGGAGCGACGCCGACAACTACTCCAGCGTGAAGCGTGTCATGGATTTTCTTTCCAAGGACGCGCCAAAGAACGACGACCAGCTGTTCAAGTGGTACCGCGACGCAGGCGATCGCGCTGTTGCATACGGGCGCCAGCATAACCTGTTCGATGTTCCAGCGAATTATCGTCTCGATGTGGTGCCGACACCGCCGGTTCTTCAGAGCACAATCGACGCAGCGTATTATCCTGCTCCGCCCTTCAAGAAATCCGGTGTCGGACGTTTTTATCTCACGCCCACTGGCAATAATCTCGAAGCACTTAAGCTGAACAACTTCGCGTCAGTTGCCGACACAGCGGTTCACGAAGGATTTCCCGGTCACGACTGGCACTTCCGTTACATGACCGAGCATAAGAACGACATCTCCAACATCAGGTGGCTCACACCCGGTGCTGTTGAAGATTCGTCCGCAATGTGGGCGGACTCGATGGCAACTGAAGGATGGGGCTTGTACAGCGAAGAGCTCATGAGCGAGCCGGTCGCGAATCGAAAGTATGGATTCTATTCCGCGGGCGAGTATCTCTACGAGCTTCAGGGACAGCTCCTGAGAGCTGTACGAATTCGCGTCGACGTGGGAATGCATACTGGCCGAATGACGTTCGATGAAGCGATCGATTACTTCACTGAGCACGTGCTGTTGACGCCGGGTGCGCGCCTCCGCGCCGCATCGGATCCTGCAGCAAAGGCAGCGTTCGATTCTGCGACTCGCGCGATCTATCGCTACTCCAAGTGGCCCACTCAGGCGATCACCTACAACCTCGGCAAAAACGCCATCATCGAGCTGAGAGAGGCGTGCAAGGCTAAATCGGGTGCTGCCTTCTCCGCGAAGAAATTTCACGAGCGATTCATGTCGCAGGGGCAGATTGGTGTGGCGTATATTCGCGATCAGTTTCTGGAAGCTTGCAGCAGTGCCTAGTCAGCATTCAGCATTCAGTATTCGATTTTCCTTCCCCCACGCAGAAATGAGATGAGCACTCGCAGAAGTTTCGTATCGAGTATGGCGGCTGCCGGATTCGGCGCAGCAGCAACATTCCGTCCGACAGCGATTGCCTCGCTCTTCAAGGCAAACGTCATTGCCGGCGACAGAGCTCCTGAAGAAGTCGCCGAAGACGAATCGTACTGGACTGAGATTCAGCGCGCGTTCGATACCGATCGCACTCTGATCAACCTCAACAACGGCGGCGTTTCACCGACTCCGACTCACGTTCTCGAGGCGATGATACGCGATCTCAAGTTCACGAACGAGTCGCCTGCCGAGCACATGTGGCGGGTGCTCGAGCCGCGCATAGAAAGTGTGCGGCGTGATCTCGCACGCGAATTCGGCTGCGATCCCGAGGAGATGGCAATCACGCGCAACGCTTCGGAGGCGAACGAGAGCATGATCTTTGGTCTCGATCTCAAGCCCGGCGACGAAGTAGTTGTGTCGAATCAGAATTATGGACGCATGCTCACGTCGTGGGATCAGCGAGTACGTCGTGATGGAATCGTCCTCAAGAAAATTTCCTTCAAGGTTCCGCCGCCGTCGCAGAAGTACATCTTCGAGCAGTTCACTGCGGCTGTGACTCCGCGCACGAAAGTCATCGAGCTTCCGCACATAACCAATCTCACCGGGCAGATCATGCCCATCCGTGAGCTCGTCGACTTTGCCCGGCCGCGCGGCATCGAAGTTCTGGTAGACGGCGCTCACGCATTCGGACACTTCCCGTTCACTCGTGACGAAATCGGTGCTGACTTTTACGGCACGAGCCTGCACAAGTGGCTTCTCGCACCAGTGGGCACGGGCTTTCTCTACGTGCGAAAGGAGAAGATCAGGAAGCTGTGGCCTCTCATGGCAGCGGCAAAAACGCAGGACGAAGACATTCGCAAATTCGAGGAGATCGGAACGCATCCGGCCGCGAATCACAACGCTATCTCAGCTGCGATGGCTTTCCATCGCGGGATTGGCGCTGACCGCAAGATTGCCCGCTTGCGCTATCTGCGTGATCGATGGGCGAAGCGTCTTCTAAAGGAGAGCGATCGCGTAAAAGTTTTGACGCCGCTCGACAGCAAGTACTCTGGAGCTCTCGCACTTGTTAACGTCGAAGGTCTCCCGTTCGACAAGCTCGGTGCATGGCTGATGGCCAAGCATCACATCGTGAACACCCCGATTCTTCACGATGAGTTCAACGGTCTTCGGATAACTCCGAACGTCTATACGACCATCGATGAGATCGACATCTTTGCCGATAAGATGACCGAAGCAATCAAGAAAGGGATCAGTTAAAAAAAAAGCTGCAGGCGTTAAGCTTTTCAGCTTAAGGCCTGCAGCTTTAATTCAGCACTTCAATCAATCTTTGCGGGTTTTGCTCCCTTTCGGTCTGCCACCCTTTCTTGCTGCCTTGCCGTCTTCGATCATCTGATCGAACGCGGCCTTTGCCTCCTTCATCAGCGCGGCATGCGACGCGCGACGCTCCTTCTCAGCCCGCTTCTTCTCGGTCTGGTAGAGCGCCTGCGGACTCTTCGTTCTGATAGGCATCTATGCTTCACCGTCCTCTTTCCTGGGTCAGATGCTGCGAGCGCCCCGCCGGCAGTCGCCGCGCGGAGCGCTTTTTCGTTATCCCAATATAATCGATTTTCCTACGATTTGTGAGCCGTTGCGAGCTTTTTTTCGCTTTCCACGCGCTCATCGTCCACGCAATCCTCCTCGTCGCCGGGCCGCGGGAACACCTCTCCGATCTCCTCGTTCAACCCGCCCGCCCGTGCAGCTACTGTCTCCCGAAGGGGTTTCTCCGGCAGAAACCATGACAGAATGAAGCCCGCCATGCCGATGAACGTCGCCACGAGGAAGAGATAGTTGAGCGATTCAGTGAACCCGGCCGTGTACAGCTGCCTCACATCCGGAGGCAGTGCGGCAATCGCTCGCGGGCTCACGTTTGCGCCCGCGGAGCCAGCTGCACCAGCCATCGATGCGGGCAGAGAGCGGAGCAGAGTATCGTGGAGCCGTGACGCGAAAATCGCTCCGAGCACGGCGGTTCCAACTGATCCGCCAACCAGTCGAAACAATGTTGCCCCGGATGTCGCGACGCCGAGGTCCTTGAAGTCAACCGAATTCTGTGCGACGAGCACAAGGACCTGCATCACCATACCCAGCCCGAGTCCCAGCGTCATCATCAACACTGAGGTCATCGCAAGCGACGTCTCGGGCTTCATGGTCGAGAGCAGGAACATCCCCAGAACCATGACCGCCGTCCCGGCAATCGGAAAAACCTTGTAGCGTCCGCGGCGACTGATGATCTGCCCGGAAATAATCGACGACACGAGCATACCGCCCATCATCGGAATCATCCTCAAGCCTGATGTCGTCGGACTATCGCCTTTCACCACCTGCAGGAAGAGCGGCAGGTAGGTCACCGATCCGAACAATGCAAATCCGACTATGAGTCCGATTGCGATCGAGATGACGAACGTCTTGTTGTCGAACAACCGCAGCGGAACTACCGGCTCGGACGCGCGCTTCTCGACTGCGATGAATCCGATTATCGAAGCAATCACCACAGCAATGAGGCCGAGGATGAATGGAGAGCTCCACGGATAGGTCAATCCGCCAAGGTCGGTGACGACAATCGTTCCACTCAACGCAGTAGCGAGAAGTATTGCACCCGCGTAGTCAATAGCATGCGACACTCTCTTACTGACACTTGGCAGAGTTGCTGCGAGCACGATGATAGCGATGATGCCGAATGGGAGATTGACGTAGAAGATCCATCTCCACGAGAGATGCGTGGTGAAGTATCCGCCGATCAGCGGACCAGCGATGCTCGCCAGGCCGAATACTGCGCCGAAGATTCCCTGATATCGTCCACGATCTCGCGCAGGTACGACGTCGCCGATGACAGCCTGCGTGGTGACGATGAGTCCGCCGCCGCCAAGTCCCTGGACTGCGCGGAAGACGATCAGCTGCGTGAGACTTCTCGCGAGGCCGCACAACGCCGAGCCGATCAAAAAGATCACGATCGCAACCTGAACGACTTTTTTGCGACCGTAGAGGTCGCCGAGCTTTCCGTAAAGCGGAGTGACGACAGTCTGTGCGAGCAGGTATGCGGTCACTACCCACGAGAGGTGGGTGAGTCCGCCCATTTCGCCGACAATCGTCGGCAGTGCGGTGGCAACGATAGTGGAGTCGAGTGCTGCGAGAAGCAGAACGAGCAGCAGACCGCCGATTGTGACTCTGACCTGCTTCGGCGGCAGTATTTGAGGGGCTGTTGCGTCAGTCATAGAACCCGTGACATTGGCAATTTCAGCGCCCTCAGACTCTTCTCAGCTCCGGAACTTTCCAGAATGCGATGGATGCATAGACGAGCATGACCACCGCACCGGAACCAATCGTCCACTGAACGGTTGTCACCTTCGCTAAAGCACCGGCAATCAGAGATCCGATTGGCATGAAGCCAACATAGACGAATACGTAAGCCGCCATCACGCGGCCCCGCAGCTCATCAGGCACTACACTCTGCAGGATTCCATTTGCAAGAGCTCCATTGATCAACATCGTAAGTCCGAGAAAAAACAGAACGCCTGACGCAACGCGGCGGTCATTTACAAACGAGAACAACAGAAGCAGCACGGCGAACGAGATCGCCGAGACTGTAAATAGTCGCCCTCTTCGGACTCGAGCGCTCAAAGCGGCAAGAAGGAGAGCTCCGAAAACCGCGCCGATCCCGACGAATGTCACCAGAAGCCCATATCCACTGGCATTCGTGTTGAGCACATCACGCGCGATCACCGGCATAAGTGTGAGATACTGAAATCCGAAAATCGCATAAACAGCAATTACGCCGATAAGGCCTGTAACTTCGCGCCGCGATTTGATGTACTGAATCCCGGCGCGGAATTCATTCAGCGGCGATGGACGTCCTTCAAGCGGAACGAATTTTGGAAGCTTGATCGCAACCAGGCATCCGATGACGGCAATATAGCTGAGCGCATTGATTCCAAAGCACCACGCGAGCCCCGCGCCTGCGATCACTGCAGCCGCGATAGAAGGGCCAATGATTCGCGCGAGATTGAATCCGCCGGAGTTGAGTGCAACTGCGTCGACGACATCTTCACGACCAACGAGCTCTACAATCAGCGACTGTCTCGCCGGGATTTCGACAGCGCTGATCAATCCGTTGATTCCTGCGAGTCCGACAAGCAGCGGAATGTTGATTCGCCCTGACCAGACCGCCCACCACAGAACTGCCGCTTCCGCCGAAAGCAGTATCTGCGCGATCGTAACGATGCGAAGCTTGTTGAGCCTGTCGACGAACACGCCGGCGTATAGCGAGAACAAGAGAACGGGCAAGGACCCCGCAGCGCTGACGAGTCCGACAATGAACGCATCGTTGGAGAGCTGGAGCGCAAGCCATCCCTGCCCGACCTGCTGCATCCAGGTTCCGATAAGCGAAACCGTCTGCCCAATCCAGAAAAGCCTGAAGTTTCTATGTTCGACGAGAACACGAATTGGATTGAGAGACTTTTCGGGCATCAGCTAATATTGCTGAATTCTTCCAAACTCTGGCCCCGGAAGTATTATTTCGATATGCGGTCGCATACGTATTCGAAGTTCAGCCCCGAAGCCGCCGACGCCGTCGACCTTCAGGCTCTGCTCGGCAAGCTTGCCGACTTTCTTCTCCAGTCGGGCTTTGCAGGCGGACAGCAGAACGATCCGTGGGGCGACTATAACGAAGAAGCCGACCGCTCTCTCGAGGCTCTGAAACAGGCGATACTCGACGCTCTGATCGAGAGCGGACAATTCACGCCCGAGCTTCTCGAAGCACTGCGCGGTGATGGTGACGAAGATTCAGAGGAAAAGCTCGCCAACCTTCTCGACGAACTGGTTCAGCGTCTCGCGGCCGAAGGCTATCTGAATGTTGATGCACCCCCGCAAGTTCCGGCTGGACATCAATCGGTTACAGGTCCCGGCGGACTTGCACACGCTGCATCGAAGTCGGTGCAGTTCAATCTCACCGACAAGGCGATCGACTTCCTCGGCTACAAATCGCTCAGGTCGATCCTGAGCTCTCTCGGGAAATCGAGCTTCGGCAGTCACGACACTCCGTATCTCGCGACAGGCATTGAAGCGGACGGATGGAGCAAGCCGTACGAATTCGGTGACGTCTTGAATCTCGACGTGAACGAGACGCTTCTCAATTCCCTCGCACGCACCGGTTCGATCGAAGTGCCTATGGATCTCGACTATCCGGACCTGATGGTTCGTCAGTCAGAGTACCGATCGTCATGCGCTACTGTGCTGATGCTCGACACATCGCACTCGATGATTCTGTACGGCGAAGACAGATTCACCCCCGCCAAGAAAGTTGCGCTCGCACTGACGCATCTCATTCGCACTCAATTTCCCGGTGACACACTCCGCGTAGTTCTCTTCCATGATTCCGCGGAGGAGATTCCGCTGGCGACGCTGCCGCAGGCGCAGGTTGGTCCGTATCACACGAACACGGCCGAAGGATTGAAGCTCGCGCGGCGGATTCTCATGGCGCAGAAGAAAGACATGCGTCAGATCGTCATGATCACCGACGGAAAGCCAAGCGCGCTCACAATGCCGAATGGTCTCATCTATAAGAACTCGATGGGACTCGATCTGGCAGTCGTCAGCGAGACGCTCAAGGAAGTTGCGAATTGCCGCCGCTCCGGGATCATCATCAACACGTTCATGCTGGCTCGTGACCGTGCGCTCGTGGAATTCGTGAAGAAGGTCTCCGAGATCTCGAGAGGAAAAGCGTACTTCACGAACACGATGACGCTGGGTCAGTTCATCCTGATGGATTTCCTCCGAAAGAAAACGCGCAAGGTTTCCTGACCAACACAAAAGGATTCGAATGATGCGATCGAGGTTGAGCTGGCTCGTCCTTGTCGTTGTCGCTGCATGTACTCCGTCCGGGCGAACTGCTCCCGTTCCAAAAACCGATTACGATCTTCTGATCATCAACGGTCGAATCGTCGACGGCGCAGGAAATCCGTGGTATCGAGGGAGCGTGGGCGTGAAAGGCGATCGGATCGCTTACGTCGGACCTTCGGTGTCAGGAATGAGCTCGAAGTATGTCATCGATGCAAAGGATCAGGTGATCGCGCCCGGGTTTATCGACATGCTCGGTCATTCCGAAGATGTGCTGCTTCGGAGACCTCAGGCAGTTTCGAAAATCACTCAGGGAATTACGAGCGAGATAACGGGTGAGGTGAGCTCTGCATGGCCACAGGTTGCGCTAGGCGACACACTTACGCGCGATGAGCCATGGACGTCTCTCGACGGATACTTCCGCGAGCTCGAGCGCCGTGGCAGTGCAATCAACCTCGGCACATATGTAGGCACGAGCTCGGTTCGTCTCGCCGTAATGGGTCAGGCAACACGACATCCAACTGCGGATGAGATCTCGAAGATGGGCGCACTCATCGATTCGGCAATGCGCGACGGCGCGTTCGGGCTCGGCACAGGTCTTATCTATGTGCCGAGTACGTACTTCAGTACGGAAGAGCTGATTGCGCTGACGAAATACGTGGTTCCCTATCGCGGTGGGTATGCAGCGCATATGCGCAGCGAAGGAAGCGGACTGCTCGAAGCAGTTCGCGAAACAGTCCGCATTGCATCAGAAGCGGGTACCTGGGCCGAGATTCGTCACATCAAGTCGCGGTCAGCTGCCCAGATGGCAGAGGCTATAAGAATCATCGATTCAGCCAGAGCGGCGGGAATCGACGTGACTGCCGATCAGTATCCGTACATCGCGAGTGGTACCGGACTCGCTGCAATGCTGAATACGTGGGTGCAGGAAGGCGGAAGCGATTCGCTCGTTGTCCGGCTGCATGATCCCCAGGTTCGTGCGCGACTCAAGAAAGAGCTCGCTGAAGATTCAGCTGCGGGAATCAGAACCGCTGCGAATACCATGGTGAACTCCGTCACGCGCGACTCACTGAAGAAGTATCAGGGCAAGCGTCTTCCGGAAATTGCGCAGATGATGGGAGGCGGACGCGACGCATACGACGCAGCGTTCGATCTTCTCATGAATGATCGCGGACGAACAAGTGCGATCTATTTCTCGTTCAATGAGGATGCCTTGAGGCTGGCGATGAAAGAGCCGTGGGTCGCGGTAGGACAGGATGCGGGTGCTGTCAGCCCCGATTCGCTCGGGCATTGGGGTGAGCGCGGTCACCCGCGAGGGTTCGGGACGTTTCCGAGAATTCTTGGCCGGTACGTGCGTCAGGATTCAGTGATATCGCTGGAGTTCGCGATTCGCAAAATGACATCGCTTGCGGCACAACGAGTGGGTTTGACGGATCGTGGTTTACTGAGACCCGGGATGTACGCGGACATCACCGTGTTCGATCCCGGCACGATCATCGACAACTCGACGTTCGAGCAGCCGCAGCAGCTCGCGACCGGAGTCAGTCACGTGTTCGTGAATGGCATAGCAGTCTTGACTGACGGGAAGCCCACGGGTGCGCTGCCGGGAAAGGCGCTGAGAGGTCCCGCATATCGCAAGCGGTAGTCGAATTGCCGGTCATATCGTAGTTTTTCGGTCCCACAGCGCATAGAGGCACGACGTAAATGCAGGATAAGGTGACGAAGGCGCTCGAGAACAAATACAGGATCAGCCGGGAGCTGGGGCGCGGGGGCATGGCCACCGTCTATCTCGCGGAGGATCTGCGGCACGGGCGTGATGTCGCCGTAAAAGTTCTGCACCCGGATCTCTCGTCCGCGCTCGGCGCAGACAGGTTTCTTCGCGAGATTCGTCTCGCGGCGAGGCTCAATCATCCGCACATCCTTCCGCTCTTCGATTCGGGCGAGACAGACGGATTTCTCTACTACGTCATGCCGTACGTCGAGGGCGAGTCACTTCGCGATCTGATGAATCGTGAAGGCCGCATTCCTGTCGATCAGGCGTGCTCGATTGCGCGATCAGTTGCCGGCGCGCTCGACTATGCGAACAGAAACAAGATCGTTCATCGGGACATCAAGCCCGAGAACATCATGATCAACGAAGGTGAAGCGATGGTGATGGATTTCGGCATCGCTAAAGCTGTGACGGCGGCAAGTAATGAAACGTTGACGCAGATCGGAATGGTCGTGGGAACTCCCGCCTACGTAAGTCCTGAGCAGGCTGCCGGCGAAGTGGAAATTGATGGACGCAGCGATCAGTACAGTCTCGGATGCGTTGTTTACGAGATGTTGAGCGGAGAGCGGCCGTTCAGCGGACCAACCGCACAGGCAGTGCTCACCAAGCGATTCACCGAGCCTGTTCCAACGCTCAGAAAAAAAGCAAAAGACATTCCTGAAGAGACTGAAGCCGCAGTCGCAAAGGCCATGTCGCAGGACGCAGCTCGTCGATTTACGACATCCGGCGAATTCGCCAAGGCGATGATCCCGCTGATGGTCACCACGCCGACGGCGACACCGGCGCCCGAAGGCGTACAGGCGGTGAAATCCATCGCCGTGCTGCCATTTACGAATACAAGCAACGATCCGGAGAACGAATACTTCACGGACGGAATGGCGGAAGAGATCATCAACGCACTGTCCAAGATCAAATCGCTCGGCGTTGCATCACGCACTTCGACTTTTGCGCTGAAAGGAACCACCGAAGACATCCGCTCGATTGGAAAGCGCCTCGAGGTTTCAGCGGTACTCGAGGGTAGTGTGCGCAGGATGGGAAACAAGATTCGCGTCAGCGCGCAGCTCATCAATGTGCAGAACGGTCTTCAGCTGTGGTCCGAGCGATACGATCGGGAGATCGAGGACGTGTTCGCGATCCAGGATGAGATTGCGCAGAACATTGTGAAGGCGCTGCGGGTTGTTCTGAGCGAGGATGAGAAAAAGGCGATTGAAAAAGTCGCGACAGGCAATGTGCAGGCGTACGACTACTACCTGCGGGGACGCACGTTCTTCCATCAGCATCGTCGCACCAGCCTCGAGTTTGCGCGAAAAATGTTCACGCGCGCGATCGAAGTCGACCCGAATTATGCTCGTGCCTACGCCGGGATTGCCGACTGCTGCTCGATTCTCTACATGTATTTCGACGCACGCGAGGCGAACCTCAAGCAGGCGGATAAAGCCAGCCAGACAGCGCTCGATCTCGATCCGGATCTCGCAGAAGCTCATTCAGCTCGCGGGCTTTCCTACTCGCTCAGCAAACGGTACGAGAAAGCAGAAGCAGAGTTCGAGATTGCAATGAAGCTGGATCCCAAACTCTACGAGGCACCCTATTTCTACGGGCGCGCCTGTCTTGCACAGGGCAAGTCGTACGAAGCCGCTCCCCTTTTTGAAAAGGCCGCAGCAATTCGTCCGGAGGATTACCAGGCAACGACTTTCCTGGCGAGCGCATACACTGCGCAGGGAAGAATCGGCGAAGCCAGCAAAGCCTCACGTCGCGCAATCACAGCGATTGAGAAATGGCTCGACATCAATCCCGATGATGCGAGAGCGCTGAACATTGGAGCGACGATCTGGTCAAACCTTGGCGAGAGCGAAAATGCGCTTGTATGGGCGAAGCGGTCGCTCGATATCGATCCCGAAGATCCTCAGCTGCTGTACAACGTTGCGTGCGTCTATGCCATCGAAGGAAAGAAGGAAGACGCATTGCGCTGTCTGGAAGAAGCAATCGACAAGGGATACGGACACCGCGAGTGGATCGAGCACGATTCGGATTTGAATTCACTGCGCAGCGATCCGCGCTTCAACGCATTGCTCGACAGAGTCTAGGGCAGCTCCAGCGCAACCAGTATCGCTGTAATTCCGAGCACGCATCCAGCGAGAACCAGCTCTAATGTCGCTGAGCTTCGCATTGGCGAGATTGCATCGTCACCTGTGAGTCGTGGCTTCATGCGCCGCCAGTTCCATGCTCCTGCAGCGAACAGCAATAACACAAAGAACAGTTTGAACAGGAGCGCGGCACCATAAGGCGTCGTCCACAAAGTGCTGATCGGCTTCAGATGGTAGACCGATGCGATTACACCGGTGAACACAATCAGCGCGCCACACGTGAGAGCAATCGGCGAGAATGCGTTGATCATCCCCGCCACGCGCGCTCCAGGCCGAATCGAGTCCGGCGTTTTCAGCGCCGCCGATATTCCCACGGTCATGATCAGCGCGAGATTTCCAAGCCAGACCGATCCCGCGACTATGTGAATGATGTCAGCCGTTACGCTGATGAACGCTTGAGGCGTTGTGGATGCATGCGAGCTGAGTGACGGACTGACTGCGAGAGCGATTGCCGCAAGTGTGGCTGCAAACCACGCATTCTTGTTCGGTGACTTGTGCGCATAGTAAAAGGCAATGATCGCGACCAATGCGCCGAGGGTTTGCAGGAGCACCGACAGACCCCATGCCGATCCGAACATCATCGAGCTCAGTGAAACGTCCGGCATGTCGGCCGATTCGCGATTGAGCTTGAGCATCGCCCCCAGGAGAGCGCCGGTCGCAGCGACAATTCCAAACATCGCTGCGTTTGTGGTTGCAATCTGTGAGAAGAGATCGCCGCCCTTTGGAGTGACTTTCCGGAGGACGAGCGACCTGAACGCGATCACGCCGATCACACCGAAAATCGAGATGAAAGAGAGCCATCGCGCGATGATTGCGCCGATCGCTCCGGCGATTGCGATTGTTGCGTCGTCGTGATCGTCTGGAAATGCGGCCGTATCTGTGGTCGGCGCAGCTGGAGGAACAACCGAAAACTGAATCACGCCTTTCGATACATGTCCGTCGCGTGCGGCAGCGCTCCAGAGGACATGATATTCCCCGCTCTCGAACGCTCCCGGAATTTCTGCTATCAGAACGCTGGCATCGGACGAGTCTCGTGTGAGATTCGTGAGCGCGACGGTGTCACCCGTCGGCATGACGAGCTTGACTGTGGAGAGTGAGAGCTCGGGCTTCTCGCTGAAAACGAGACTAATTGCAGATGGTGCCGCACCGAGCTTCGCGCCTGGCGCAGGGTCGCTCCGCAGAAGCTTCGCGTGGGCCCACAGGAAAGTGGGAAACGCGAGCAGGACAACGAACAAAAATCCTGACCTGGTGAGGACTGTCCTCAGTCGCCAGTCCTCAGTCGTCAGTCCTCACCAGGTCAGGATTCAGCATTCAGTATTCGCGAGCTACGCTCGCAGCGCGTCCTTTTGCCTGTGATTTGCCGGATGCTGGTGATTGATCGCGCTCTTGTACGGCCGCTCGTCAGGGCCCGTGTAAATCTGACGCGGGCGGGCGATCTTCTGCTCCTTGTCGAGCAGCATCTCCTCCCACTGCGCCAGCCACCCCGAGGTACGCGCGATCGCAAACAGAACCGTGAAGAAATCGGTCGGGAACGCCATCGATCGATAGATGAGTCCCGTGTAGAAGTCGACGTTCGGATAAAGCTTGCGGGAGACAAAGTAATCGTCCGACAGCGCAATTCTCTCGAGCTCGAGCGCAATCTCCAGATCCTTGTCGACACCGACAACCGCGAAGACATCGTCGGCGAGCTTTTTCACGATCTTCGCGCGGGGATCGTAGCTCTTGTACACGCGGTGGCCGAAGCCCATCAGGCGTGCACCCTTCTGAGTCTTCACATCCTCGATGAACTTCGGAACGTTCTTCACGTTTCCGATTTCTTCGATCATGCGAAGCACCTGTTCATTGGCGCCCCCGTGAAGAGGGCCAAAGAGCGCCGCAATTCCTGCCGACATCGCCGAGAAGGGATCGACATGCGATGATCCGACGGCGCGCACAGCTGATGTCGAGCAGTTCTGCTCGTGATCAGCGTGGAGAATGAACAGAACCTCCAGCGCCTTGGAGAAAATCGGATTTGCGTTGTACTTGGGCTCCGTCATGCGAGCCACCATCGACAGGAAGTTGTCGACGTAACCCAGATCATTGTCCGGATAAACGAAAGGCAGTCCCTTCAGATGGCGATAGCAGAACGCAGCAATCGTCGGAACTTTCGCGAGAAGCCGGATGATCGAGATGTTGCGCTCGACCGGGTCCATGATGTTGCGCGACGACGGATAGAACGATGCAAGTGCAGCGACAGCGGAGTTGAGCATCGCCATCGGGTGAGCATCGTAGCGGAATCCTTCGAGGAACTTCCGCATGTTCTCGTGCACGTACGTGTGATACGTGATGTCGTGCGTGAACTGATCGTATTCCTGCTGAGTCGGGAGCTCTCCATGCCGGAGAAGCCATGCTACCTCGAGGAAGCTCGACTGTTCAGCAAGCTGTTCGATCGGATATCCGCGATAGCGAAGAATTCCTTTGTCGCCGTCGATGAACGTGATCGCGCTGCGACATGATGCGGTGTTGAGGAAGGCGGGATCGTAGCTCAGAAGTCCGGGGTCGTCCTCTTCGCCCGTAGAAATCTTCTTTAAATCATTGGCGCGAATGGCGCCATCAGTAATTGGAAGGTTATAGCTCTTGCCGGTTCTTGAATCAGTTATTTCGAGCCCACCGGGCGGGGCCTGTGTCGTTGCCATTCGTTCTCCCTGTGTTACATCAAAATTAATCGTCTGGTCCTGATGTTTCAGGGTCTCAGGCCTGTTATCACCTTCCATTCGGCTGCAGATACAGGCTGGACGGACAGCCGGCTGCCCCTCTGAAGCAGCACCATCTTCTCCAGCCCCTTTGTTTTTCGCAGCTCGTCGAGGGTAACAATCGGCTCGATGGCCCTCAAAGCCTTCACATCGACCATGAACCAGCTTGGTGACTCGCGCTTGCTCTTTGGATCATAGTGAGAGTCCTTCGGATCGAAGGCTGTAGGGTCTGGGTAACCCTCCCGAGCAACTTCGGCGATCCCAACAATCCCGGTCGGGTCAGTGCTGGAGTGGTAAATGAAAACCAGGTCGCCCTTCTTCATCTGGTCGCGGAGCGTATTGCGCGCCTGGAAATTTCTCACCCCGTCCCATCCCGTTGTTCTCCCCGGTGCGTTCCACAAATCCTGGAAGGAAAACGTGGAAGGCTCCGTCTTGAGCAGCCAGTATCGCTTGTCGGCATTCTTTTCAGGCATCGTTCAAGCTGAGGTGTTTAGTGGGGAGATTCTACTAGCTGGAACCATTCCTCGCGAATCCCGTAAATTGACCTGTCCGAAAAATCCAATGAGATACATGAACTCACAGCGTGCGTTGAGCGGCTTCTCGCTTTTGACCGTCCTGCTGGCGACCGGGCTCGATGCCCAGACGCCGATATCCTATCCGCAAGCCCAGCGCGGAACTCAGGTAGACGACTACCACGGCACCAAAGTGGCCGATCCGTATCGGTGGCTGGAGGATGTCGACTCGCCTCAGACAAAGGCCTGGGTCGAAGCGGAAAACAAAGTCACATTTGGTTATCTGGCGGCAATTCCTGAGCGCACCGCTATTCGCAATCGACTCACGCAGCTCTGGAACTACCCGAAGTACGAGACGCCGACTCGAATCGACGACCTCCTCTTCTACTCGGAGAACAGCGGGCTCCTGAATCAAAGCATCCTTTACGTGAAGGATGGAAACAAGCCTGCGAGGGTGCTTCTCGATCCGAACAAACTGTCCACCGACGGCACTGTCGCTCTCTCAGTCTCCGAGCCATCGCCGAATGGAAAGATGCTTGCCTATGCAGTCTCGTTTGCGGGATCCGACTGGCAGGAAGTAAGAGTTCGTGATGTCGAATCTGGTCGCGATGCGAAAGACACCCTCAAATGGGTGAAGTTCTCCGGCATCTCGTGGACCAGGGACAACAAGGGATTTTTCTACGAGGGATACGAGCCGCAGACAGCGGGCAACAAGCTCACCAACGTCGTTCGCAATCAGCGCATCTATTATCACCGCGTCGGAAGTCCGCAAGCGTCGGACATGCTGATCTACGATCAGAAAGACCAGCCTGACTGGCTCTTCGATGCAACCGTTACCGACGATGGAAGATTCGCGATCATCACGGTGTATCAGGGCACCGATGCGAGGACGCGTCTCTATTACATCTTCCTCGACAATGCCAGGAAGCCTCAGATCACCGCACCGATAGTTCGTCTCATCGACGATCTTGATTCAGAGAATCATTTCGTCCACAACAACGGCGACTTCTTCATCGTTCGAACGGATCGCGGCGCCCCGAAAGGGCAAATCGTTCAGATCGACATCAACAATGCCGAGCCCCGACGGTGGGTTTCTGTAATTCCGGAAGGAAATGACGCGCTTGTATCAGCGCAGGTAGCCGGTCGCCAGCTCGTCCTGGAATATCTCCAGGATGCGCATTCGAGTCTTCGCGTCTATGGTATGCCTGATCTTGCAATTCCTCGAATGCAGCGGCCCAACGCACGCCCTTCTCCAATCGCCGGCCCCTCGCCCGGGCGTGCGCCCGCGCCAAGTAGTGATCGTCGTCAGCTGAGCGCCCCCGGCTACCCATACATCGGAGAAATCCCACTGCCCGGACTCGGCAGCGTCGGCAGTATCAGCGCGAAACCGAGAGAGAATGAGATGTTCTACTCGTTCGTTTCATTCCTCGCGCCGACTTCAGTCTATCGGTACGACATGAAGAAAAAGACGAACGAAGTTTTCAAGGCACCGCAGCTTCCAGTCGATGCGTCGCAGTTCGAGACAAGGCAGGTCTTCTACTCGAGCAAGGACGGCACGCGGGTCCCGATGTTCATCACGATGAAAAAGGGAACGGTGCTGAATGGGAACAACCCGACGATTCTTTATGGATACGGCGGATTCAACATCGCCGAGACGCCATCGTTCTCCGCAGCGAATCTCGTGTGGATGGAAATGGGCGGCATCTATGCAGTCGCCAACATCAGGGGTGGCAGTGAATATGGGAAAGCGTGGCATGAAGGGGGAATGCTCGACAAGAAGCAGAACGTATTCGACGATTTCATCGCAGCAGCCGAGTACCTGATAAAAGAGAAGTACACATCGACGCCAAAGCTTGCGATCTCAGGCGGATCGAACGGTGGTCTCCTGGTCGGAGCTGTAATGGAGCAGCGTCCCGATTTGTTCGGCGCCGCACTTCCCGCTGTCGGCGTGATGGACATGCTGCGCTTTCAGAAATTCACGATCGGCTGGGCATGGACTTCGGATTACGGTTCGTCGGATGATCCGAAACAATTCGCGTACCTGCGCGCGTATTCTCCGTATCACAACCTCAAGCCCGGGACGAAATACCCGGCGACGCTGGTGACCACTGCTGATCACGATGACCGTGTCGTTCCCGGACACTCCTTCAAGTTTGCCGCTGCATTGCAGGCTGCGCAGGGTGGCCCTGCGCCAGTGCTGATTCGCATCGAGACAAATGCCGGTCATGGCGCCGGCAAGCCGACGACGAAGAGAATCGAAGAAGCGGCCGACAAGTTTGCATTCCTTGTAAAGAATCTCGGGATGAAGGTCACGCTTCCGTAGATGTCATCCGGAATCGTCATCTTCGACCAGCTGCTTGCGGCAGTTCGTTTCGCGCTCGTTGTAATCGCCGCGATATTCGCGGTCTTCTGCATAATCGACTGGCTCGTACGAACACGACGTGTGAATCTCTTCGGATCGCTCGCTCGGTTCTCGCGAGCGAAGATCGATCCGATTCTCGAGCCGATCGAGAGAAGAGTAGTGAGAGCCGGGGGCAATCCAGTGAGCGCTCCACTGTGGGCGCTGGCAGCTGTTGTTATTGGCGGGATTCTGCTCGTCAGCGTTCTCGACTTCATACGCGCGGAGCTTCTTGGTCTCGCGTTCGCTGTTCGGTCAGGTCCAGGCGGACTTTTCAAGCTTTTTGTTTCGTGGACCTTCGACTTCCTGCGGATCGCAATTCTTGTCCGCGTCGTCAGCTCATGGCTGCCGGTTTCCCCTTATTCGGGATGGATTCGGTGGTCCTATACTGTCAGCGAGCCAATTCTCAAGCCACTGCGACAAATAATTCCTGCGATTGGACCGATGGACATCACGCCGATTATTGCTTATTTCCTGATAGGATTTCTTCAGGGTTTCGTGCTCGCAAGGTTGTGAGATTCGCGTTTCACGTTCAGGCATCGAAATAGTGGCATCAATTCTCATCGTTGGTACTGACGCCGCGCTTCTCGAGGGCGTCGCGCAGACACTCGTTGGCGCAGGAAATCAGGTTACAGTTGCGAAAGACATTCCCGAAGCGCTCGAGACACTTCACGGGAAGAGACCTTTGATCGCTCTCGTTCACTGCGACGAGCTGATCGCAAGAGCGCAAATGCTGCATGCTGCGCTTGCCCACGGCGGTGCGCTCCTGGCGTTTCACTGCGATGAAGACGAGCGCTACACACTTCCCTTCAGCGTCAAGCGTACAACTCTCGCGACGCTGCGCCTTCCTCTGGAAAGACAGAGATTGCTCGCGCTCGTTCGCTACATCGAGAACCGGGCGCATGCTGCGGGAAGAGAAACGTCAGAGGGTGATGAAACGATTCACCCTGGCGGACAGCTTTAGTCCTACCGCGCGAATCGCCGGTTGTAGAGCCACACTGCACGGCTAAGCTCGCCATCGGCTGCAAACTGAACTGGTACGCTCACGCCGAGTGCCGCACCACCGCCAATCGTGAGCGCGGTAGAAAGTCGATCCCAGTCTCGTCGAAACAGCGCTCGTGCAATTCCAGTGGCCGCGAGCAGAAGACCGCCATCAGTCAGCGCAGCACCAATCTGACGAATCTGTACAGCGTCACGCGCCGCTTCGAGCGCATCAGGATCTTCCTGGAACACACTGCTCACGTCACCCGGAAGAAAGAACCCGAGCGTTGCAATTCTTCGCTCTGAATCTCCGCGTACTACTGAAAGTCCGTCCCACACCGGAACCAGACCGAGCGCGCAACTCTGATAGGTGCAGTTCGCAGTGGATGGTCGCTGCGACTGAGAGACCGATGGCGATGCAGTAAGGGCAATCAACACGGCAAGTAAAGTGAGTCTCGACATACTGAGCATCTTACTACAGAACACTTTCTGCCGCCGCCCTGCCCGCTGCTCTTCCGGAAAAAATGCAGCCCCCGAGAAAAGTTCCTTCGAGAGCGCGGTATCCATGCATTCCGCCGCCGCCAAAACCCGCGACTTCACCCGCGGCATACAGTCCGCTCAACGGATCACCATTCTCACGAAGAACGCGTGCCGACAAATCGGTCTCCAGTCCACCCAGAGTTTTACGTGTCAGAATGTTGAGTCGCACGGCGATCAGCGGGCCCGCTCGAGGATCGAGCAGTCTGTGAGGTTTAGCGACTCGAATAAGCTTGTCTCCGAGGTAATTCCGCGCACCGCGTAACGCTGCTACCTGCAGATCCTTCGTGAACGGATTCTCCATCTCACGATCACGAGCTTTGACTTCACGCTCCACCTGCTCGAACTCCAGAAGGCTGTCGCCACTCAACGCATTCATTCTCTCGACGAGGCGACTCAGATCGGTCTCCACAATGAAGTCGACACCGCGATCCATGAACGCCTGCACAGGTCCGGGCGCCCCACCACCTGCTCGACCAAGAACACCACGCACACTCTTGCCAGTGATGTCGGGATTCTGCTCTGATCCGGAGAGTGCGAATTCCTTTTCGATGATCTTCCTGGTGAGAATGAACCACGTGTGCTCATGCCCCGTCTTCATGATGTGCGCGAGTGTGCCGAGCGTATCGAATCCAGGATACAAAGGAACCGGCAGACGATTGCCTTTTGCATCGAGCCACAATGAAGAAGGGCCAGGCAGAATTCTGATTCCGTGATTAGTCCAGACCGGATTCCAGTTGTGGATACCTTCGACGTAATGCCACATGCGATCGCGATTGATCAGATTCGCGCCCGCGGATTGAGAAACTCCGATCATTCGCCCATCGACATGATCGGGTACGCCCGAGAGCATTCGGTGTGGCGGCGATCCAAGACGGGACGGCCAGTTTTGTCTCACCAGCTCGTGATTTCCTCCGATTCCTCCCGACGCCACGATCACCGCCTGCGCAGTTACCTCGAAATCACCAACTACATTTTCGGGACTCTTCACGCCGCGCTGGACATCACTTGGCTCGAGTATGTCGCCCCGCGCACCAGTCACAGCTCCGTCTGTCGTGATCAGCTCTTTCACTCGATGTCTGAAACGCAATGCGACTCGTCCGCGTCCCGCAGCAAGTCTGACGCTGTTCACGAAAGGCTCGATCACACCAGGACCTGTGCCCCACGTGACGTGAAAACGCGGCACTGAATTACCCGGGCCGGTTGCGCCGTATCCGCCGCGTTCCGCCCATCCGACAACGGGAAAGAATTTCACACCACGCTCGTGCAGATATGCGCGCTTTTCTCCAGCGGCGAACGCGACGTATGCCTCTGCCCATTTGCGAGGCCAGTGATCCTCCTCGCGATCAAATCCCGCGGTACCCAGCCAATCCTGCCACGCGAGATCGAATGAGTCGCGAATTCGCATGCGGCGCTGTTCCGGCGAATTCACGAGAAACAATCCGCCAAGTGACCAGAAGGCCTGACCGCCGAAGGCCTGCTCAGGTTCCTGCTCGAGTAGAATTACGTGCTTGCCCGCTGCGGCAAGCTCGGCAGTTGCGACAAGGCCGGCCAGCCCGGCACCGATGACAATTACGTCCGCTTCGCCAGATCGCATGAAGGGAAAAAGTTACCGCCAAACTCGCGATGCGCATTGTCATCCGTGATATTCACTGCATGACATTCATCTCCAGGCGGTTCGCTCCCGCTCTGCTTCTGCCGTTTTTCGCCCTGAATTCAGCGAACGGTCAGAGTAAATCCCTGTCCAAAACAGAGCAGCGAATTGTGTCTGCTGTGGACCCGGACGTTCCCGAGGGACTCGCACTGCTCGAGCGGCTCGTAAACATCAACAGCGGAACCATGAACTTCGCGGGAGTGCGACAGGTTGGAGAAACCCTGCGCATCGAGCTCGAAGCTCTGGGATTTCGCGTGCGATGGGTGAATGGCGCCGCATTCGGTCGCGCGGGACATTTGATCGCCGAGCGTGACGGCAGCGGGCCAAGGATGCTTTTGATCGGGCATCTCGACACGGTGTTTGAGCCGACAAGCCCGTTCCAGAAATATCAGAAAATCAGCGATACGACTGCTCGCGGCCCCGGAGTAATCGATATGAAGGGCGGCGACGTAATCATGGTGCAGGCATTCAAGGCGCTGCAGAAAGCGGGTGTGCTGAAGCAGATGAGCATCACTGCCGTGTTCTCCGGTGACGAGGAATCGGCTGGTCGTCCACTGGAGCTTGCACGCGCTGACCTTACTGCTGCGGCGAAAAAATCGAAGTACGCAATTGGTTTCGAGGATGGATCCGGGGATCCTCACACAGCGGTGATATCACGACGCGGCGCGACTTCGTGGACTCTCACCTCGACGGGTCTTCCCGCACACTCGTCCCAGATCTTCAGATCTGACATTGGCGCTGGCGCGATCTTCGAGTCTGCACGTGTTCTCGATCAGTTCCGCGCGCAGCTCAGCTCGGAGCAGTATCTCACATTCAACCCCGGCTATGCGATTGGCGGGACTGACGTGCAGGTTGACTCAGCACAGCCCGGCGGTCTCGCTTACGGAAAGTCCAACGTGGTATCGAAGGCGATGACTGTATACGGGGACATTCGCGCACTTTCTCCGGAACAGCTTGCGAAAGCAAAGTCAACAATGATTTCCATTGCGAAGGCTTCGCTTCCGCATACTACGTCTGAAATCACGTTCGACGACGGATATCCTCCGCTTGCGCCAACGGATGGAAACCGGAAACTCCTTGCAGTTTACGACAAGGTCAGTCGCGATCTTGGAATGTGGCCCGTAGTTGCAGTCGATCCGATGCGTGCGGGTGCCGCTGACGTGTCCTTCGCCGCGCCGTATATCCCGATGGCGCTCGATGCGATCGGGCTTGCCGGCTGGGATGACCATACCGACAAGGAGACAGCGGATCTTAGAATGTTCGGCCCGCTCACAAAGAGGGCTGCTCTTTTTCTTTATCGATTGAGCACGAGCGGACCCTGATCTTTCGCCTCGCTCGATCCATCTATTCTATTCCGCGGACTATCGAATGATCTCTGCCCATCAGATGGATCCAGCTGGGATAATGCTATCCGTTGGTGAGCATCAGACATCACCTGACGATAGAAGCGCGGCTTTGGTCCGAAATGAAGAAGTAAGCCGACTTCGATGAAGAACAGTTACTAGCGTGTTCGTTTTTTCAAATCGCCGGCCGACCTGGTAACCAGATCCGTCAAAACGTTGACATCGACATCGTCAAGAGTCTTGATGTAGAGGCAGCCCTTTCCGGTTTTATGTTTGCCTAGCCGGGCCAGTATTTGCTTGTAGGGCTCGATGCCTGTCATGAAGTAGAGCGTGAGGCTATCCTTGCGCGGCGAAAATCCTGTGACGAACCAGTCGTTCTCGCGCCCGCTCTCGTACTTGTAATGGTAATCTCCAAACCCCACGACGCTCGACCCCCACATCTTCGGCTCGGCGTCCGTGGCCTTTTTCATGATATCCACTACCCGCCGACAATCTTCGCGCCGCTTTTCATCTGCGATGCTGTCGATGAACTTGGATACACTTGCCTGAGTCTTTTTCGTTTTGAGGTCGGCGTTTGCCATGAGATTTCTTTTCCTCGCTTTGCTTGCGTTTTGTTCGACGAGCAGCCTGAGCGCGCAGGTTACTCCAGGGATTACCGTGCTGCTGAAAGATTCCGCTCATCTCGTCAGAGGCAAGCGGGTTGGGCTGATAACGAATCATACGGGTCGTGACGAGAAGGGTACGAGCTCGATCGATCTTTTGTACAAGGCACCCGGAGTGCGGCTCACTGCGCTCTTCGCGCCGGAACATGGACTTAGAGGATCTGCACGCGGTGGCGCGACGATCTCTTCCGGTGTCGACGAAAAGACTGGAGTGAAGATCTACTCGCTGTACGGAGCGACCAAAACGCCAACGGCGCGGATGCTCGATGATGTCGATGTTCTCGTCTACGACATTCAGGACGTCGGAGCGCGGATGTACACATACGTCTGGACGATGACTCTTGCCGCGGAGGCTGCGAAAAAAGCCGGGAAGAAATTCATTGTGGTCGATCGTCCCGATCCTGTACGCGCAGATTTTGTCGAAGGCGGGTTGATCGAGAAGCGGTATCGGTCATTCACCGGTCTGCACAATGTTCCGCTTCGCTATGGTTTGACGCCTGGAGAGCTCGCCCGGTATTTGTCTAATACAGGTGAGATCGATGCTGATGTAATCGTGATTCCAATGAAGGGTTACCGGAGATCGATGTGGTGGGAGGACACAGGGCTCGAGTGGATTGCACCGTCGCCGAACATTCGCGATACGGAAGCAGCTCTTTTGTATCCAGGCATCTCGTTCTTCGAGGCGACGAATGTGAGCGAAGGAAGAGGGACCGATTCTCCGTTTCGTCTCTTAGGCGCGCGGTGGCTGAGCGACGCAGCTGCGATTGCTCGAGTGATGAATTCGAAAGCTCTTGGCGGAGTGAGATTCGAAAGCGTACGCCGACGAATTGGTCGCGGCGAAAAGTTCGGAGGAGAAACGATTCCAATGATTCACATTATTGTCACTGATCGCGACAAGGTGAGGTCATCGGAGATTGGGGCGCATCTGCTGCGTGAGATTTACTCGCGTCATCCGAAGCAGTTCAGATGGCAGCAGGGCGCGGGTATCGAAGAGCTGTCCGGATCTCGTACGCTCAGGAAAGCCGTTGAGAAAGGCGGTATCGATTCGCTTCTCGCCAAATGGAGAAGCGAATCGAAAAACTTCAGCGACCGCGCGTCACGATCGATTCTTTACTAGTTACAGCTCGTCGCAGATGATCGACAAGGCTTTCATCCAGTACGGCGCGCGAACACGGAGGGCTTTGACAGGCTGCATCTGAGATGTGCACGCGACGCTTGCTTTAACCGGCCATGAGTCGAACCCGATGCTCGCTACGGTCTGTGGAGTCTCGCTGGACCACTGCGCTACAACCCACGGCAGACACGAGATCTCAACCCCGCCCAGGTATGGGTATATAGTGACATTCGAGTTCCATGATACGCGAACCTTCGTGACTACTCGTCCGCTTGCGCACTGAAGCGTGAAAGCTCCCACAGCAAGTGCGGTGGGATCCAGCGGCGCGGGAAGTGATGCGCTTAGCTTGCCAAAGGATCCGCATACGGGCGTGATCTTTTGAATGAACTTCGTTCGCGATCCGGCAATTCCTACGACCATCTTTCCGGTGGGACATGTGGCAGTCGTTCCACCGGATGAAGCGATTCCAATGTAGGATGAGATCTGCGGCGCAAGATCACCCGGAAGGCTGAAAGTTGCCGAGGAGCCGGTGCTGTCAACTTGCGCATCCGCAGACACTGCGAACACCGCGACCAGCATCAGGGCGATGAAGTATCTCATTGTTTCACCAGAGCACGGTCGATCATGGCGCGGTAACCGTAAGCGTTACAGCGTTGGATTCACCGCCGCTTGGTCCGGGATTGAAAACGGTAATTCGATATGCACCGGGTACAGCGATCAACGACGCAGGAAGCTGCATGCCAATAATCCCCTGTCCGTTGTACGACACCTGGTTAGCAGCCAGTGCAACGCCATTGACGCGGACGATCGATCCAAAGATGAAACCACTTCCGTTTATTGCTGTGGAAAACGGTGATCCGGCGACAGTCGTGCTGCGGCCGAGGATGCTGATATTCGGAATACCGCTCTTCGAAGCGTCGATGTAGAAAATTGCTCCTGGTGTCTCGGAACCTGTTGCAGGATCAAAGACGGTGACATTCGCGGTTCCCTGCGTGGCCATGTCAGCAGATGAAACAGTCGTGGTCAGCAGTGAGGAAATTAGGAATGAAGTCGTTCTTGCAACCCCATTCCAGCGTATGATCATTGAGTTCGTGAAATTGGCTCCCCGCACGCCGATGGTTGCGACGGTTTGCGTTCCGGGAATTGCACTCGACGGCTCGAGCCGGCTTATCGACATCGTGGGTGGCGGTGCAGCTGCTGTGACCGTCAATGGAAGTGACGCGCTTGCCCCGGTGCCCGGAGTGAACACGGTGATTGCAACTGTGCGGGGAGACACGACGTCGGTTGCCAGCAGCAGCGTTCGCAGCTCGCTCGCGGAAACGTAGGTCGTCTGGCGATGATCACCGTCCAGCCTGATCTGCGATTTCGAATTGAAGCCAGTCCCCCGCACAGTCAGACTCCGGAGAGTCGAGCCTTCTGTAATCGTCGATGGTGTAAGCGATGACAGTCGAATCGACGCAGCGTCTTTTCCCTGCGCTGCTGCGATTTGGATGCATGACACCAGCAAGCAGAAAGCGACCGTGATCCTGCGCAGGACGATCATGTCCGCCTCCGAAGAAGAGTATTGAGCGATTTCATAGCGCTCTCAGAATGATTTGTTGTTGTTGGTTCTGTTCGTTTCCGCCGCAATTGCGCGAGCAGGATCGACGCGAATTTCATAGAGAGGGTCCTGCCAGTCGTATTGCGTCTCCTGTCCGACAGTCTGAACGCATTCACCGCCGGTTGCCTGATACAGCTGCTGGCTTGCCAGCGGGGGAACAAGTCCAAGTCTCGCAACCTCTGTCTGCGATACAGGCCTCGAATACGAGAACGTTTTTGTTGCACCTGCGCTTAGACTGTTTACAGTCTGATCGCTGACGAGGACGCCATTCCGGTACAGCTGAACATGGAATGGTGTCGTGACGTTGCTTCCCCCGGAGTTCTTCACACCCCACGTCATGTTCGGCACAGTGATTGTTTTCACGACTGCCTGAACAGCTTGCGCAAACATTCCGTTGCAGAAAGTTTCGCCAGTCAGCTTTCGTTTCGGAGCGATGTGCCGTAGCAGCGGCGTGCCGCTGACCGGCTGAAGATCTGGTGCTCCTGCCGAAGATCCACCAGCAATGGGAGAGCTGGGGAAAACGGTTCCGCAGATACCGCCCGCTACCGGGATCTTAAGGCCCGTGGCCTTCTTGTAAGTCATGTCTTCAGGTCCATCGACGTCGATGAATTGAATGTCCACCCCGCCGCACGACGGATTGACGCCGCTCACCGTCAGGCTTGTCGAGCTTTTTGAAACGATCACCGCATTCTTCAGCGTGGTAAGCCGCGGCAGAAGCTCGGCTACATTCATTCCCTCGCCATTGATTGTGTACGTCGTCTGTTGATTAGGTGTGACGATATCAGTTGGGCTGATCGAGGTGAGAGGTCCGGTTTCGTATACTCTGACCTTGAATGACACCGGGCCCGAAACGCAATCGATAGCCACGAGCGGACAGCTCACATGAACCGAGAGCGTTTTTTCGCCGCGTGAAGCCGCATCCGACGCGTTGAGAATTATTTGTACTTCTCCAGTCCAATCGACGATTTTCGTGTCTTTGATAGTTCCGGTGACACCGCCACTTCCATTCACATAGTCGACGTGGTCCAGGTTAGGGCCAGTCAGCCATATCATTCGCGTTTT
>JBKPNY010000311.1:0-1365 GCA_046732835.1 Gemmatimonadota bacterium
TTAGGTCTTAGGTCTTAGGTCTTTCTGCTTTGAAAGAGCGAAAGGCTCCGGCTCCGCCTCGCTGCAGCCGGCAATCGACGGTGGTTTGGCGACTCATTTCAAAAGAACAAAGACCAAAGTCCAAAGTCCAAAGCTCAAAAAGCGTTTTACTTATGGAATCAGTCCCAGCTCCTTGCCCCGTTGCACCGCCTGCGTTCGTCGTCTCGCACTCAGTTTGTCGAACAACCGGCTGGAATGCGTCTTAACCGTGTTCTCGCTCACAAATAGTCGTTCGCCAATCTCGCGATTGCTCAGCCCGTCA
Organism: Gemmatimonadota bacterium; assembly: GCA_046732835.1. Classification (GTDB taxonomy): domain Bacteria; phylum Gemmatimonadota; class Gemmatimonadetes; order Gemmatimonadales; family Gemmatimonadaceae; genus UBA4720. The sequence goes on from JBKPNY010000311.1 coordinate 302, forward strand.
GCAATCAATCCCAGTATTTCAAGTTCGCGTTTCGTTATCGCCAGTTCCTGCAAGCGCCGCTCGTTAAGAACGAAATTTGCCGACGCCGGCACCATCACTTCCCGCTCAACAATCACCTGCTCTTTCTTAGTGATCTTGAGTCCCAACCAGATACCGACGCTGGCGAAGATCAACGCGATCAGCGCGCCGTAAAGCTCGACCGAATGTTCGAGAATTACGAAACGATATTCAACGAACCTGAGCACGACAATCAGAAGTCCACCACACAGTCCGTAGATCAGCGCGTAAATGAGAATCTGTTTCTTCACGAGGGTGGGAAGTTTACCATTCGATTGCCGGACACATAACCGTTCAACGCATTCGCGAATACTTCGGCAGCAATCATCGAGTAAGATTTGCGCCAATGTCGACGCGCAAACGAAGGTTAATCCTCATCGGTATTTTTGTGGGTGCACTGCTCGGCGTGTGGCTGGTGCTGGCGGTGAATTGTCCGACGTCCGGAATCGCCATCACTCGCAATGCCAGAAATCTGCATCGCTTGAAGAATCGAACGAAAGTTCCAACACCAACCGATTTTGACCCGGCGGTTAATCTCAACGAGATACTTCAACCCGTTGACGATCGCAATCGCTGGTCGACTGACCGCGCGGCGCGAGTGCAGGGCGAGGTGATCGACGTGGCGTATGCGCGACCTGAAGCGACGAATTGCTGGAGCCTCTGTCGCCGCGACATTCACATTTTATTGGCACGCCGAAAAGGCGCTGCGAGAAACGAACAGATGGTGGTTGAGGTTACACCAACTCTCCAGGCGTCAATGAGAGATTGGTCTGAGGAGAAACTGCGTCCGCTGTTAGTTGGTCACTGGTGCGAATTTGAGGGCTGGCTATATTTTGACGAGGGTCACGTCGATCAAGCCGAGAACACCGCGCCACACGACCCTGCGAACTGGCGCGCGACCGCCTGGGAACTTCACCCGGTAACAAAGATAACGGTGATTAAGTGAGCTAGACTTTTGGAGTGCGGTGACTTGTCACCGCTTTAGAAGGTCGCGACCTGTCGCGACC
>JBKPNY010000312.1:0-4833 GCA_046732835.1 Gemmatimonadota bacterium
GGGTTTGAATGAGGAGACAAAACTGAAGCTTGTCGGACAACGACATTTAGGAGGCAGGCCGAAGCAATCCGCGATAGATTCCCTGTACGCGCACCTGCTGGGCAGGCACCCTGATCGACTCCACTTCCGGATTAGCTGCCCGAAGTTCTACCTCGGCGCCGTGACGGTAAAGCCGCTTGAGGGTCACGTGAGTTTCATCAACTAAAGCGACGACGATCTCACCGTCGCGCGCTTCCGGCCGGTTCTCAATCAAAGCGATGTCGCCATCACAGATGTGCTCATCGATCATTGAATCGCCCTGCACCTTTAATGCATAGACGTTGCCGGTTCTGATGCGCGAAAGCATGAAGCTCGGCACCGCGATCATATCTTCATCGCGCACCGCTTCAATCGGTTGACCGGCAGCGATTCTGCCCGCGATGGGAATCTCACGAAATGAATCTGCAAACGGCGTCTCTTGTTGAACGATCTTGATGGCGAACGGTTCGTCTTGAATGGTGATTAGTCCCAGTCGTTCCAACGCCTTGATGTGTTTCGCAACTGTCGCGCGCGACTTCACTCCCAGGTGCTTCGCGATTTGCGTGTAGGTAGGAATGTAACCACGTCGCTCGAGAAAGCTAACCAGATAGTCGAACACTTCTTTCTGGCGCTGCGTCCGTGGGAGTCTCGAAAGCATAAATTGTTAACCAGTCGCGCGTGCGTGCAATTGAGTCGGAACAACCCGCTTGAAGTTAGCGGGCATTCTATGGCGAGCATGCAAACGCGTCAAGTGTCTTCTGTGTGCGACATAGACCACCGCAAACAGTTACTGATGGACTTTCGGAGAGTAGCGCGCGAGTGTGCGTGGAAAGATACGAACTCCGACCGGCATCTTGTCGACGGTCATCGTATTTTCCGTCAACACTTCTTTGCCCTTCATGTTGTAAACCGCTTCATTGAGATCGTTGTCGGGACTGATTACTGCGCCCTTCAACGCAGCTCCAATGAAAGCGCCCTTGCTGCGAGAGTATGAAAGAATTCCGGCATCGAGTCTCGGATTTGTTGAAGCCGCGGCTTCACGTCCTACCGGTCCCGCAGCCACACCAAGTTCACCGCCAACTTCAAACTTGTCTTTCAACAAACCGTTGATGCCCTCGTCGTTCATAATCAGCAATACATAGTCAGTCTTTGACGCGCCGATTTGCGCGCCAAAGCTGCCGCCGCTCAAATTGAAAAAAGCCGGGGCTGACCAACCATTGCGCGTCCGCCTGCTAATTAGGCCCTGACCGCCTTTGCCGCCGAAGATGAACGCCGCTTTTACGACGTCGGGAAACACCGCGATTCCCTCAGCTTTATCCAACAATTCCTTGGGAATTGCCCGGTCACGGACATTCATTATTTCGGTAAAAACCTCGGCGGCCTCACGTGAATGGCGCGTCGCATCCTGCAGGCGCGATTTCTTCTGCGCCGGCGTATTCGCTGCAAAAGCAACGATCATTAACAACATACATAAGCTGGAAAAGAAATTGCGGTGCAAGTTATCCGTCATTGTTATCTCCGATGGTCCAGGGTCGCTTACTAATACTAAAAAACAAATTGAAGAGCAATCAGTTTAGTTACTCGCTGAAGCTTAATGGATCGTTGCGACTTTGTATGCTCGCGGCGGCGACTGACCACTCGATCTCAAAACTCTGCCGCGGTTGGCATGGTGCCGCGGCCGACGCCGTGACTGTATCCCACCAGCATCAGCGGCGATCGTCGTTGTCTGAATCGCTGCGTCCGTCACGGTTTCGGCATCTGCTGGTGCATCCTTAGTTTGATCTGCAACCGTCGCCTCGTTCCCAACATCGCGCCTCACTAACATGGCGCCACCAGCGGCGCCGGCAGCTACACCGCTCACGATCACGATCACCAAAGCGAGCACGCGTCGTGAAAATACTCTCTTGACCGGTATCGGCTTCAGCCAGCGACTAAATCGGTTTGACTGAAGCGGCTCTACTGGTTGCGCCATCCTCGCGGCGATCTCATCAAACAGCGGTGGCGGCAGGTCGTTTATGGTCGAGCCTGGATGGTCTTTAGGTTCACTGATCATTTCGATTCCACTTATTTTGTGAAGCGATTTGAAACGCTTTTCTAGTTCACAATCCCTTAAGGCAAATACTTGTCCAAGGGAGTCTGGCCGATGCAAAAACGTTGGCATACGGCAGTTGCCCGGATATATGCTGAATGTCTTCTCGTTTGCTCTTGACCTTATTATGATTTGCGCCCTATGAAGGTGCGTGAGATTCTTAAACTGCTTAAAGCAGATGGCTGGTATTTGATTGTGATTCAAGGAAGCCATCGTCAGTTCAAACATCCGACGAAGCGAGGGCGCACAACAGTATCGGGACATCCGAGCGACGATATTCACCCCAAGACTCTGAAGAGTATTCTCATACAGGCAGGTTTGATCAAGAATTAGTGGAGGTAACAGCGTGCAGTACGCGATGATCATTGAAAAAGGAGAACGAAATTACTCCGCCTACTTTCCAGACCTTCCTGGCTGCGTTGCCACCGGTTCAACGCTTCAAGAACTAAAGCAACGCATGCAGGAGGCGCTTGAAATGCACATCCGCGGCATGCGCGAGGATGGATTGCCAATTCCGCAGCCTAGCCTCGTCGATTATGTTGATGCGGCGTGAAGGTGACGTGTGAGCGTTGCTTGGTCGAGCTTCTTTTCGCTGAACAAATCAGGATGGATCTTTGAGATTTCAGGCGACCTGTCTAAGGCGCAGCGAGTTTGCAATTACCGATACTGAACTAAAACTCATTGCTGCCGCCGCAATCATGGGGCTCAGCAGCATTCCAAACGCCGGGTAGAGGATGCCGGCCGCTATGGGGATTCCAAGTGCGTTGTAGAGAAACGCAAAAAAGAGATTTTGTTTAATGTTTCGCATTGTGGCGCGGCTGAGGGTTATCGCGCGCTGGATGCCGCGGAGATCGCCTTTCACAAGGGTCACGTCGCCGGTCTCCATCGCCACGTCTGTGCCCGTTCCCATCGCAATCCCCACATCCGCTTGCGCGAGCGCCGGCGCATCGTTTATTCCATCGCCCGCCATTGCCACTTTGTGACCCGCTTCTTGCAGCTTAACTACGATTTCGCGTTTTTGTTGGGGCAGGACTTCGGCGATTACTTCATCGAGCGCAAGCTTTTCAGCAACTGCACGCGCGGCCAGCGTGTTATCGCCCGTCAGCATTACGATCCTTATGCCTTCTTTGTGAAGTTGTTTGATCGCCTCAGCAGTCGAGGCTTTGATCGGATCAGCCACGGATAGGAGCCCGGCAATTTCGTTATCCAGAACTACGAACACCACCGTTTGACCGAGCCGGTGCAGTTCATCTGCCTGGGTTTGCAACGCAGCTGTACTCAAATCGAGATCTTTCATCAACGCCTGATTACCGAGCGCTACACGCCTGCCGTCTATTTCGCCGCTTACGCCTTTGCCGGTTAACGATTCAAAGGCTGCAACGTCAGTTAACTCGATAGCGCGCTCCGCCGCTCCGGCGACAATTGCAGCCGCAAGCGGATGTTCGCTGCCACGCTCAAGACTCGCAGCCGCGTGCAACAGCGTCGTCTCGTCGATAGCAGGCAGGGGAACGACCGCAACAAGCTTTGGCTTGCCCTCAGTTAAGGTTCCAGTCTTATCCACGACGAGAGTGTCCACCTCGCGCAGTATCTCGATCGCTTCCGCATTTCTAAACAGCACTCCACTCTGCGCCGCTTTGCCCGTCGCAACCATGATCGACATCGGTGTTGCCAATCCCAACGCGCAGGGACACGCGATGATTAATACAGCCACTGCGTTCACGAGGGCGTAAGCCAGGCGCGGTTCCGGTCCCCAAACGCTCCAAGTCACGAACGTAAGTACAGCGACGAACACTACCGCCGGCACGAAGTAGGCCGACACTCTGTCCGCGAGTTTCTGAATCGGCGCGCGACTTCGTTGCGCATCCGCCACCATCTGAACAATCTGCGATAACAACGTGTCAGCCCCGACACGCTCAGCTTTCATCGTGAAGCTTCCGGTTGTGTTAACTGTTGCGCCGATGACCGGATCCTGAGCGTTCTTTACTACCGGAATCGGCTCACCCGTAATCATCGATTCATCAATCGCACTCGTCCCCTCGAGCACGACACCGTCAACCGGAATCTTTTCCCCGGGACGCACTCGCAGAGTATCTCCACGCTTTATTTGATCGAGGGGCACGTCTTCATCGCGCCCGTCGTTATTAATCCGTCGTGCTGTTTTTGGCGCTAGTCCCAGTAGCGCTTTGATTGCGGCGCCGGTGCGGTTTCTCGCGCGCAATTCGAGCACCTGTCCCAACAAGACAAGCGTCGTGATGACCGCCGCCGCTTCGAAATAAACCGGTACTTCGCCGGACGCATTACCAAACGACGCGGGGAATAGACCGGGAAAAATTGTGGCGATGACACTGAAAAGATAGGCGACACTGACTCCCAAACCGATCAGCGTAAACATGTTCAAGCTGCGATTGATGATTGACTGCCAACCGCGCACAAAGAAAGGCGCCGCTCCCCAAAGTACAACGGGAGTAGCCAAGGCCAACTCCAGCCAACTCCAGACGCGCATCGGCATCAAGCGTTCCCGATTCAAACCCGGCGCTAGTTCGCTCATGCCGATGAGGAGCAGCGGCAGCGTCAGCGCGAGACAAACCCAAAAGCGCCGCGACATGTCGAGGAGTTCCTGATTCGGCTCTTCATCGAGCGTAATCCTGCGCGGCTCCAGAGCCATGCCGCAGATCGGACAACTGCCAGGCGCGTCGCGAACGACCTCAGGATGCATCGGACATGTG
>JBKPNY010000313.1:0-12335 GCA_046732835.1 Gemmatimonadota bacterium
ATTCACAGGATCGCGTTTTCGTTCAGTGCTTAAGGCCGAGCTTTAGAAGAAAGAACGGACGGAAAATGGACCACCATCCGGCAAATGGCTTTATCTTCGATTTTCGATCCGGTTCGAGATGCGAATAATCGATCGTTACCGGAACCTCGATGACTCTGAGTCCTTTTCTCGTCGCGTAGTAGTGGATGTAATACTCAGCCTCATAACGGTTGAGCCATGTCTGATCCAGATTTACGTCCGGATCGTCGAACATCGAAAGCACATAGGCTCGAAATCCGCATGTAACGTCGGTGAATCGCGAGCCCAACAATGCACTCGCAATAGCGCTGTACGCGGGAATCGCAGCGGTTCGGAATGTGGAAAGTTCGAGCGCGCGTCCCCCTCGAAGAAATCGACTGCCCTGAACGTAATCCGCTTTACCACTGAGAATTGGATCGACGACCCTGGGTAATTCTTCCGGATGCATTTTTCCGTTCGACGACATCACCACGACAAAATCATAGGATCGCGCTTCACGGGCGTGCGCAATTCCGGTTCGGATGGCTGCGCCAACGCCGAAGTTCTGTCGATGCCGAATTACTTCGTAGCCCATTTCGTCGGCGATTTTCGGTGATGAATCCCGCGAGCCATCATCGACGACAATCACATCTAGTCCCGGATTCGACCGAGTCAGTCGCGTGAGGAACGCCGCGATTTCCCTTTCCTGTTCGAAGTTGACCACAATGATGAGGCCTTTCATTTGAGGCTGTCGACGCGCCAAACCTCGATGCGTCCAAACTCTTTCGTTCCCCAAACCCATGGCAGCGGACCCACGACGTTGCTGTAGAATCCGGCTCCTTCACCGTTGATACGTCCGCCGGGGGCCGAGAAAATTTTTCTAGACACCAACGTTGCCCGAGGATATAGCCGAGCCCTCAACCGACCTTCGAGACTCGACACGATGACATCGCCACGCTGTGGAAAGGGCGCCGTCCGCGCCATGGGCTGCGCTCCAGCTCGGAGTGAATACCACTGAAAGCCCCAGCTTCCATCCGACCATACTGTTTGACCTGAGCGAATTTGCTGAGCGACAACGGCTCCGCCTTCTCTGCCAATTTGAGCGAGTCTTTGATCTGCCCTCATAATGAGAACCGACAATGTCAGGCACACTCCGCCTATCGCCACAAGATAGACTGTTTGCCGAGCGTTCCGGATTTCCAACCTGGTGCGACGTGCGACGACAATTCCCATGGCTGGCGCTGAGAAGACAAGAAGCTTCGCCGGCAGCTGGATGTACACTGCCGCCAGGGATGGAGAGAGCAACCAGACGAATAACGCAAGCTGCACGTAGTCTCGGCGCTTTAAGCCGTCGACTGCAATATCGAGAAGTACATCGACGGAGAGCGTGAGCAGCAGCAAAAAAACCACACCCCAAATCATACCGTGTGTCAAATATCCGGCGGTCACCGATAGAACAGACGCGATGACTGCGGACACGCACGTCCTCGCGATCACTAGAAATTGCCTGCCTCGAACGAAAGGCCAAAGAACGGCGAGTGGAAACGCGAGAGCCCAATGAAGCATGTAACTGGGCAGGTTCAACAGGAAAGCTCCGTGTTCAATCCTCCCGGCAGTCACTCTCGCCAAATCAACTCCGGAGTCGGGATCACGAGTCACTGCCACAACGGATACGACCATAAGCAGCGCACCACCTAGAGGTGCAAATCTGATCGCCGATCTGCGAAACTCGCCCTGAACGCTCCGCGAACCGTAGCTTCCAGAGACAGCCAGCAGCCCAGCGATCGGAATCAAGGAAATCGCATGCGATCGCGCCAGACACGACAAACCGAGAAACACTGCGGCCGAGATTCCACGCTGCCAGCTTCCCCGTTGGTACCAGGCCACAAAACGTTCAACTCCTGCCGCGCCAAATGCCAAAGCCGGGACATCAGGCATAGCGGTCGATGTCATTGCGAGCACCGCCGGACTCATAACAACGAGCGAAGCCGCGACAACAGATTGAACCCGATCGAGACCTAATCGAATCGCGAGCGATGTTGTCGCGATGTAGGCAATTACAAGAAACGCGAGCTGAATCAGGTGAGCGAGAAACTCTGCGGAAGCGCTTTTCACGACTGGCACGAGCAGATATGCCATCACCGGTCCGGTCGCGAGCTTCCTCGAAAGTCGAATGCGCTCCCCATCGGAGACCATGTCGAACGCGGCGGGATGCAAAGGATCGCTGAGCGCATGCCTTGCCTCGAGCAAAAAGGTTACGTCGTCAATCGTGAATGGTTTGCCGAGAAAGGGAATAAGAACTATCAGCGTAACCATGATGGGGATCGCAGCCACCCATGCATCAACGCCAGTTCCCGGCGGGGCACCTGCGGCGTTCCGAAGATCAGCGAGAATCCTGGTCGATGTTCGCGACATGTTCGTGATTCCCCGGAAAAAAAAACGGCGATCTAAAATCGCCGCTTTTATCAGTGGAGCGTACAGGGATCGAACCTGCGACCTCCTGGTTGCAAACCAGGCGCTCTCCCAGCTGAGCTAACGCCCCGAGCCTTCAAATATAAAACACTCTGAGCGGTCTCAACTACTCGTGAGCCGGCAGCGGCTCCATAGTCTTTGGATTCACCGGAACCTGCACTTCGTCACGGTGCGGCGAAGTCATCAGAGTCACACGCATGCGGGGGAACGCATCCATGAACGACATGTAGCAGAAACCCCAGATGCCGAGGAATCCGACAGTCACGCCAAGCTCCCAGAGACCAAGAGGAATAGTTGTCGACCTGTAATACAGCGACGGATAGACCTCGAGATACCGATGGAACCAGAGACCAAACACGGTGAAGAAGGCGAACAGCGCCAGCGTCGGCAGAAAAACTTTCGCAGCACGTGACATCAGGCCGAAGAATGGACCGAACATCAGGGTGACCGCGGTCAGCGTAAGCGGCAGCCACGGCTGAATGAGGCGAAGCCGCATCCAGTGAGTTTCCTCACCCATGTTGCCATACCAGATCACGAGATACTGACCGAACGTGATGTATCCCCAGAATGCAGTAAATGCGAAGCACAGCTTTCCCAGATCGTGGAAATGCTTCTCGGTGATCATGTCATAGCGATCGAGATATCTTCGCCACGCCAGGGTGAGAAGAGTGAAGCTCGCGAGTGCACCGACCCACGCTCCCATGAACACCCACCATCCGTACATCGTGCTCTGGAAATGAAGATCGAGCGACATCGACAGATCCCATGACAGCACGATCCACCCGAATGCCCAGACGAATGCGAGCGCAACGGCCATGTATCCCTGCCGCGAATGCGTCGAATGAATCTCGCGCCGCTCATCCTGGAAGCCTCGGCGCATTCTCTCACGAAGTCCCTTCGCCCAGCCCGCACCTGCCTCTGGAGAATGACCCACGTCGAGACGCACCGACGTGTAGATGTACCACACGCTGAGCGCCGTGATCGCGCCGAAGATGATGAGGCCACGCGGAATCAGGAACCACGGATTCAGGTAGGTGACCTTCTCCGGGATGTGAAGCGGCTCGGTAGCCCAGGGGAAGATGTGATTCTTCCCGACGAATATCAGAACGAGAAGGACGAAGGCAACCGGCAGAAACGCGACATATCCCTCGAGCAGCCGGATCACCGACCGGGACCATCTTGCCGTCGTGATTCTCTGCACTGCCACAAACATCACACCTGCTGATGAAACGCTCGCGAAGTAGAGCCAGTTCACCAGCAGCGACCGCCACACGCGATCGACTCCCATCAGCGCGCCACCGATAAACACCGCGACGCCCACGAGTGCGAGAACTATTGAAATCGTGTAGAGCGATCGCGGAAGCGGACGCGATGTACCAGCGAGAATCTCATCGCGCGTCGGAACGTGAATGTGCTCGTGACTCATCTTGATCCTATGATTCGACCGCCTGGTCCGACGAACGGAGCGCCGCGCGTGGGTGCAGTGCGCGTCGCGCCAGGAAGTTTGTCTCCAGTTACACCGGGCGCTGCGAGCGGTCCGGTTTCAACCTGCGCACCGCTCTGAAGCGCGCGGAGATAATTCACAACGTCCCAACGGTCCGGCTCTTCGATTCGATTGTACGGAGGCATCAAGCCGCGACCGTTGCGAATCATTCCGAAGATGTAGCCGTCGGTGCGGCCCTTGGTGACATCGGTAGTGAGATTGATTCCCGGCATTCCATACTTCGTCGCCGGTCCATCACCCATTCCCTTGTCACCGTGACACGGTGAGCAGTTGATCGAGTAATACTTTCTGCCGTTTGCAAGGGAGGCTGCGTCCGTTCCGTGCGGATTTGGAATCGAAGCCATCGAGTCGATCGTGCCGGGAAATGGAGAATACGAAACCTGGAATCCTGCGACCGCCATTCCAGTGATGGGAACTGACATCTGCGGATTTCCACGCGACGGCGTGAGTGTGTCCTTCACAGGCTCCCACGTCCACAGCGAAGGCTGGCGCTTGAAGTCAGTGAACCATTCGCATCCGCCCATGACGAATCCGACGGAAAAGATCGCGAGAAGTGTGCGCACCTTACCGTTCATCGCGCACCTCCACAGCACCGTGCTCTCTCAGCAACGACTGGGCTTCCTGATATTTTTCCGGAGGGCACTCGACCCACACGCCGTAATCCCCGCCGCTGAATCGCGGATCGTAGCCGATAGTCATTCTCAGTCTGGGCACTCTCGAATTGATGAACAATCCCGCAACCGTCGCGAGAGCGCCGAAGAGAACCATCACCTCGAAACCGAAAATCGTGTACGGAACCCACGACGCTACGGGCTTTCCACCAACGACCAGCGGCCAGTAATCAGAGGTCCAGATTGCAATCCAGTATCCGCATGTCGCACCAAACAATCCACCGAACAGCGTGTATCTCCTCACCGGGCTCGGCCCGGCGTTAACTGCATGCTCGATTTCATGGCGAGGTGTCGGCGTGTAGACCGTAATCTCTCCAATCTTTTTTTCCTTCAGGTCTTCGACCGCGTACACAACCGAGTCGAGCTCCCGGAAGGCGCCAATTACTCCTGACATCAGTCGTTCTCCCCCGGAGTTGCAGGTTCGAACTCGAGATGACGACCAGCCGAATCGATCCCGTGATCATGTGTGGTGCGCAAGCGAGGCGGAACGATTTCCTTAACTTCAGCAATCGCAATCACAGGAAGCTGCTTGATGAAGAGAAGGAACCACATCGAGAACCAGCCGAAGCTTCCAGCGAGAATCGCGAAATCGACCCAGGTAGGAGAATAGCCCGCCCACTGCCATGGCTCGAACTCATGCGAGAGCGATGGAACGACAATTACAAATCGCTCGAACCACATGCCGAGGTTGATGAAGAACGAGAGAATGAAGAGCCACGTGGGATTGCGACGCCACGACTGTCTGAAGAGTGACAGCGGCAGCACCATGTTGCACGTATAGAGAATTGCAGACGCCCACCACCACTGACCCCAGATTCTATTCGCGAAGAAGTTTTTCTCGAATTCGTTGCCCGAGAACCACGCAACGAACCATTCGGTCATGTACGCGCATCCGACAACGAGCGAAGTGAACAGACACAGCTTCGCCGCGGCGTCGAGGTGATTGATCGTGACGTAATGCTTGAGACCGAAAAACTTTCTCAGCGGAATGATGATCGTAAACACCATTCCAATTCCGGAGAAAATTGCGCCGGCGACGAAGTAAGGCGGAAAGATCGTCGTGTGCCATCCCGGTGTGAGCGCCATCGCAAAGTCGAACGACACGACTGAGTGCACCGACAGCACGAGCGGTGTAGAGAACGCCGCAAGAAAGAGATACGCCCTCGCAAAGTGTCTCCACTCCCTGTCAGAGTTTCTCCAGCCAAGAGAGAGAACTCCAAAGATGCGGCGTCGAACAGGATTCTTCTCACGATCGCGAAGTACCGCGATATCGGGGATGAGTCCGACGTAAAGGAATGTCGACGACACCGTGAGGTAGGTGAGAATCGCGAACACGTCCCACACCAGCGGACTCTTGAACTGCGGCCAGATATAGCGCCAGTTCGGGTATGGAATCAGCCAGAAGAATTTCCAGGGACGTCCAAGGTGCAGAATGGGGAACAATCCCGCCGTCATGACGGCGAACACCGTCATCGCTTCCGCACACCGATAGATCGTCGTGCGGAATCCCGCACGGAAGAGATACAAAATCGCGGAGATCAGCGTACCCGCGTGTCCGATACCGACCCAGAACACGAAGGTGATGATGTATACACCCCACATCACCGGCGGATTGTATCCCGCAACGCCGAGCCCGTTGTAGATCTGGTACATCCACGCGCTGATTCCAATCAGCAGGAAGAAGATTGCAACGCCAAGTCCGAGGAACCATGCAACGGTCGGGTGAAGCGTCGCGGATATCTCGCGATCGACCTGCTCGTAGTCTTTTACGGCGGGAAGCTGTACGTCGGCCGTGGCAATGTTGGGACGACGCGGTTCATCACGCTCGTTGAGAGGCTTCGCCATCGTCGCCATCAGGCTGCTCCTCCCGGATGGCTGATCTTTTTCAGGTAGACCACTGCGGTGAATGTGTTGAGCTCCTCGAACACGTGATACGCACGTTCGTCGTTGACAAGCTTCGCCACAGTCCATCGCTCGTCGGCAGCATCGCCGAAAGTGATCGCGCGCGATGGACATGCTTCCGCGCATGCAGTTGTGAATTCATCGGGCTCGACGCCGCGATGCTCGAGCGATGCGCGGTTCTCCGCCTCGCGAATTCGCTGCACGCAGAAACTGCACTTCTCCATCACGCCCTTTCCACGCACGGTGACGTCAGGATTGAGCTGCCAGTTGAGCGGCTCCGGGAACGCGTACTGCGCGCGGGCGGGCTCGCCATAACCAAACCAGTTGAAGTAGCGAACCTTGTACGGACAGTTGTTCGAGCAGTATCGCGTTCCCACGCAGCGATTGTAGACCTGAACATTGAGTCCGTCTGGCGCGTGATACGTAGCGTAAACGGGACACACTGGCTCGCATGGCGCATTGCCGCAGTGCTGGCACATCATCGGAACAAAGCGCGTGTCGAAATTCGCGCTGCCGTCCTCTCCGCCCTCGAAGTATCTCTCGAGACGAATCCACGCCATCTCGCGTGAGCGAGTGATGTTGGCACCAAAGCCGGTCCGATCCGGCAGAAATCTCGCTCCCTGCCAGTCTGCACCGACAGTCGGAATGTTGTTTTCCGCGTAGCAGGCGGTGACGCATGCGGAGCATCCAGTGCATCTCGCGAGGTCGACAGTCATCGCCCAGCGGCGCCTGGCCATCCCGCTCCAGTGGTCTGGATCGTACATGCCTTTGTCTTTCGACTTCGTACCCGGTCCGCCGAGATCTCCCTGAGCATCCTTTGCTGTGGGAGACCTCAATCCCGGAAGAAATTCATGGCTCGCATCGCCGGGAAATTCCGGCTCGCCCGCTTCGGCGCCGTGCTCTCCCTGCGCTGCTTCGTGTCCGGTTGCACGCTCCTGCTGCGCGCCGGTCACACTTCCCTGCGGCGCTGCCTCTGCAGCATGCTCGGCACCGCTTGCTTCACCGGCAGGTTTACCGAGATCTGTAACGAGAACGGCCTGGCCGATGCCGCGTCCATGCTGTCGTGCTGAACCTTCAGTAGTAACCAGACGCGAGAACTCGCCGTCCTTCGTGACTTTCGCCTTTGTCGCAGCGAGAACTACTGAACCGGATCGATCCTCGGAATAAGGAAGAAGATCAAAAGCATTATGACCCGCTTTTGCGTAGCGGCCCGCACTTTCCGCGTGGCCGCGGCCAGCCGCAATTGCGACAGTGTTCTGCTGAACGCCCAGATATACATATACGGGGAGGCTCAGCTTTCCTGCAGCAGTTTCGATGAGTACGTGATCACCATTCTCAACACCGAGACGACGCGCAGTCGCAGGGTGAAGTTCCGCGACTGTCTGCCAGGCGATCTTCGTTACGGGATCGGGAAGCTCCTGAAGCCACGGCTTGTTTGCTCCATCACCCATTCCGAGAACGGGATGTGGATACACGACAAGTGAGAAGTCGCCGCTCGACGCAGTCGTACTGGTAACCGGGTTGGATCCGCGAGGCGCAGGTGCCGCTGCAGACGAGCCGCTGGCAACTCCTTTTGGAAGTGCGGCAGCAAGAGCAGCCGCCCCGCCAGGAATTCTGGAGATCACTTGATCCCGATAATTCGATGGCGCGCCCTTCAACAAACTCTGAATGATATCCGCAGTGGAACGCGTGTCGAAAACCGGATCCATCACGGGTTGCTGTAACGACAGCGTACCGCGCACAGGCTCAGCTTCGCCCCAGCTTTCGAGCGAATGATTGTCCGGTAATACCAGATCGCACATCTCACTCGTCTCGTCCATGATCGAGGAGAAGCTGACCTTGAATGGAACCTTCGCCATCGCAGCCGCAAATCCCGATGACTTTGGCATCGCGTAAACAGGATTGACGTTGCGAATCATCAAGAGAGGAACGGCTCCGGACTGCATCCGCTGCGCAACGCCGCGCACGAGTGCCGGCGATTCGATTCCTTCGAACGAATTCACCGACTCGCCAGGCTTGACGGTGCCAGCGCCAAGGCGCTGGTTGAGCGCGTTTGCCGCTGTGCAGAGATTGATACCGTTTGAAGTATTGCCGCCGGCCAGCAGCATCACGGGTGCCGTTCTGCCGATTTCTGCCTGAAGAGCGCTAAGCGCCGCAGCGTCCGCACCGCTTTGTTGTGCTGCCTGGGCAACGGTGAGTGAGCCGGAGAGAAAGTTCGCTACTGCCAGCTCTCCGCCTGGAGCAACCGCGATCCACTGATCTGCGTTCAAGCCCGTAAGCGACCGTCGCGGCCCAACATAAATGAAGCGCGGGGCACCCACCCCTTTCGCACGCGCCTGCGCAAAATCGAGCTGCTGCGGAACGCTCGCGCCCCAGCCATCGAGAAAATCGGCGCTAAAGGAAATTATCAGTCGCGCAGCCCCGAAATCGTAGCGCGGCCAGGACACACCGTAGGCTTCACGATTTGCTGCAATCGCCGCGTAATCCGCATCCGGGTCGTAGCTGATCGCAGCAGCCATTCCCATCGAGGAAAGCCAGCCGTTCAGGAAAGCAGGAAAACTTCCTGATTCATGTCGATTGATGAAGACGACACCTGCCGCATTCCCTCGAGCTTCAGTGATCTTCTGGCTGAATACTTTGAGCGCTTCATCCCAGGTGGTGGACACCAGTTTTCCACCACGCCGAATCATCGGGCCGCGATAACGATCCGGATTGTAGAGACCCTGAAGTGCAGCCTGCCCGCGCGCGCAAAGCGCGCCGCGATTCAGCGGATGATCAGGATTTCCTTCGAGCTTGATCGCGCGACCGTCGCGCGTTTCTGCAATCACACCGCATGCAGCGGAGCATTCTCTACAAGTCGTTGCGTAATAAGTCGAAACTCCGGGAACTGTCTCATCCGGAGATATGAGATATGGTATGAGTTTCTCGACACGCTCCGACGAGCAGCCGATCACAGTCGTAGCTGCGCCAGTTGCGCCGACGACCTTTAGAAACTCTCTGCGCTTGACGCCGGGGGTTTTTGTTTCGCTGCTCATCAGTAGTGGCATGTCGCGCAGTCATAGCGCGCCTTGAACGGAGGATTCGAACGGCCGACGTGACAGTTGATGCACCAGCCCATGTTGAGCGAGTTCTGCTGAGAGACCTGCGCCATGTTCTGCACGTTGCCGTGACATGTCTGACAGGAAACACCCGCGTTCACGTGTCGCATGTGCGGGAAGTGCACATACTCAGGAAGCTTGTGAATTCGAATCCATGGAACAGGTTCTTTCTTGTTATAAAAGCCGGCGAGCTTCTGGATCTCCGGCTTTCCGGTCGCGACAACAGTGTGGCATCCCATGCACGTGCTCATCGCGGGCAGTCCCGGATCAGGCGATTTATTCGCGGAGAAGTGGCAGTAGACGCAGTTGATCTTGAGAGTCTGAACGTGCGTCGGATGCGGAAATTTCACTGGCTGAACCGGACTGTTTCCCTGCGAGGAGCTGGCACCCGCGTAAGCCGACAACATTGCCGCCGCTGCGGCCAGGGCGAGGAAACCGGGAATGGCGAACCATTTCCTCTGTTGAGTCATTCTGGGGTGGAAAGGCGAGTCATTTAATCGGCTTTGTGAAGAATTTCACAAGCCCCTAACTGGCGGGAAAAATGTCCACGCAAGAATTCAACCGCAAGCGGTGAGCGTCATTGTTTTCCTGCTGAACGACGCTCACGATCGATCGTGCGAAGCACTTCGATTGACATCGCTCGCAGGAAATCAGTCTCGCGTCCGTCGATCTGTGCTCGGTAGATGATCGATCTGAGCGACCGCATCACGTGTTCCTGATTTCTTGTTTTGAAAAACGCAATCGCTTCGAGAGCGCGATATGCATCGGCGAACAGCATCTCGAGTCTCTCGCTTGTCGGCGGATCAGTAAGCTTGCTCGGCGGTGCAAGCTTTCGTGTGGCGTCGTCTGCTTTCAGATGCAGCTCGTAGAGAGCGATGAGAACTGCCTGCGCCAGATTCAGGGAAGCGTAATTCGTCGTTGGAATCGTCACCACGCGGTGAGCGAGATCGAGCGCTTCATTTGGAAGGCCTTTGTCTTCGCGCCCGAAAACAATCGCGACACTTCCCTTCTCTGCAGCATCGAGAAGATCCACCGCAGCTTCATTAGCGCTGATGATACCTCGCCTTTCAGCTCGCCGTCTCGCGGTGAATCCTGCAACGAGCACACAGTCGGCAATTGCTGCTTCGAGCGAATCGAACTCTTGAATCGCCTCGATTATTTCATGCGTATCGTGCGCGACACCAATCAGTCGATAGGGATCGTATGCAACAGGGCGCACGAGTCTCAGCTGCGACACGCCCATGTTCTTCATCGCGCGGATAGTTGCGCCGATGTTGATCGGGTCCTGCGGCTCGTGAAGAACTACCTGAACTTTCGAGAGCAGGGACGGGGGCATGAATACACAACTCCAGACTGTAGATGTCGGACTTTAAGAATTGAGATGACAGTTCAATCGCTTGAACTGTCATCTCACGGCTTCAGTCTAGCAACTGCAGTCTGGAGCTGATTTTTTTTGAATCGGTTCAGATCAGGTTACCGGCCTTCCGGTGACGAGGCGGTAAATAATCACGATTACTGCTATCACCAGCAGCAGGTGAATGAGCCCTCCGCCGACGTGGACCACGAAGAACCCGAGAATCCACAGGATCAGCAGAACCATCGCAATCGTCCAGAGCATTGACGAAATCCTCAGTAAAGGTTGTTCCGCGATTCCGCGGCCAGGGCTACTGCAATGGCAACACTCGTACCGCTGGGTGCTATCTCGGACCGCGTTCCACGTACTGAGACGGATCGCGCTTGTGCTGTTCCTCGTGTAAAGCCTGACGGCCGAGCAGGATACGCGTTGCCCTGATGTCGTGGCCGATATCGATGAGCAGGAGCGCGAGATCGCCTGTTCCGTACAGCAAGCCCGCGAGAACTACCAGCCGGCTTATCTCGCCAAGCAGCGTCGGGATTGCTGCTGTTCCCTGTGCGATCAGACCAGTCACGATCTCCGAGAGAAGCAGGAGCAGAAGCACCGCCGCCATCAGCTTGAACAGCTTCGACAGATAGCCGAGTCCGGTGTAAGGCTCGAGATCAGCTGATCTCACCGGCATGGACGGATCAGCGCGGTGAGGTTTTGTCGGCGACGCCCTTCCCGTCGGGGAATCTGGGGCGCTGTGCGCAGACACTACAGTCGCTTCATCCATTTTAATCTCCGGTTCCTATCCATCGCGCGGGATAGCCACGCGTGTCAATATGAGTGAACGGCCCGTGGGCGGAAGTGCCCGAATACACACCAACCCCTCCTATCAGCGAAGGGTGTGCCGCTTCGACGCGATTTGCGGCGGCAAGGATAACGCGCGCGTCATTGATGTTTATCCGGCCGTCGTGGTTGAGGTCATCCATCCGGCCGTCGCCGTTGTTGTCGATGAAGATGTCGGACGCGTCGCCATACATATGGCGGCTTAAGCTCGCGCGGCCCCTCGGGTCGCCGCCACTTCGATTGTACTGGGGAGTCCGGAAACCGCTCATCACGCGAACCCCCTTCGACGGGATGCCGCTTTTCTCCAGCTCCGCGAGAATGAGCTCGAGCTTGTCGATCAGCTTCATGTCGATCACGATGTATTTCGGCCAGACATTCTGCTGATCATGCGGAAAGAAATCTTTCAGAACAAAATGATCGGACAGCTCGGTGTCCTGCTGTTCCTGAGTTACTTCGATGAATCCCGACGGCGCATCGTACCTCGCCTTCGTCGACTTCCCTCGCGC
>JBKPNY010000314.1:0-1846 GCA_046732835.1 Gemmatimonadota bacterium
CCTGATATGGCAATTGCCGTCGGTCTCGCCTTGAGAGGAGTGGAAGCGGCATGATCAAAATTAACTTGCTTGAATCAGTAACGGATCGCCCGACTGGCGCGGCTATGGTGGAAGCCAAGGTCGCAACGCCATTCGTGCAGACGCTCTTGCTCGCCGTAACTGTGTTTGGTCTGTTGATCCTCGTGATCGGTTTCGACTACGCGAGCTCCAGGTCAGCTCACCGTACTGCTGAGCGGGAACTCGAGAATCAGCGACACATCAACCAGGAGATGCTCACTGTAAATCGCGAGCAGGCTGAACTGGAAAAGAAAGCCAAGGATATTCAGGGCCGCATCGATGCCATCAAGTCGCTGCGCGAATCGCAGCAGGGACCGAGCGCAGTGCTGCGAGACATCAAGTATCGCTTTGATAGTGTGCCGGGCCTTTATTTGAAGAGCCTCGAACAGAAGGACGGCCAACTCACGATCAAAGGCATTTCACCGAACGAAGCCGCAGTTACGCGCTTTGGTCAGAGCCTCGAATTTTCCTCCGGACTGTTCACCAACCTGAATATCGAAACGCAGCGCGAACTCGCGCAGATCGCCGGCGCCGACAAGGTCTCGTCGAGCGGAGACTCTGTTGTACTGCAGCAGCCTGAAGTGGTCAGCTTCGTAGTGAAGTGTAACTACGGCGCGAAGCCGCAAGCCCAGCCGACTGCGAATTCGGCAACGCCAAATGCCAACCAGGTAGCGTTGAAGAAATAACGCTTACCCCAAAATCACTCCCTCGCTGAATGGGGAAGGAACGAAACAGATGAAAATCGGTAATCTTCAAACACTGCCCTGGTACCTGCGACTTGGAATCTTCGTATTCGTTGCTGCAGTCATGTACGGCGGCTTCTGGTATTTCGTCACCAAGCCGATTCGTGCCGAAACGCAAACGTTCAACGTCGAAATTTCCGACCTGCTGGCGCGAAATGCGCAGGCGCAAATCGCTTCGCAGAGACTCAACGAATTTCGTGCTGTTTACAAGGCGAGAGTCGAAGAGTATGAGGAACTGAAAGCCTTGCTGCCGGAACAGCGCGAGCTGACGATGGTTTTGCAGAGCGTTCAGGATCGTGCACGTAACAATGGCCTGGTGCTTACCAAGTTCCTGCCGAAGGAAGACGTCCAGCAGGAGAATTACAACGGCAAGAAAATCGAAGTCAGTGTCACTAGCTCATTTGCTTCACTGCGCAGCTTCTTTGATCAGTTGGCTCATTATCAAAGAATTGTCTCCATCACGAACTTCCAGCTCAACCAGGTCGATAAGCAGTCTTCCTCCAAGACCGTGGACGCCACTTTTGATTTGACGGCGTATTACGTCTCCGCCGAAAAACTGCAGAAGGCCCCGGCTGCGGTCCAGCCTGCCGGCGCCGGTCAGGTTCCTCCGGCTGTAGTGCCACAGCCGGCCGCCAAGTAACTAACGAAAACTTTTTCAAACCCTCCCCGGAAAGCAATGACCATGACGAAAACGAAAATCTTTCAATTCGGAGCCAGCTTCGTACTCGCCACCGCAGCCGTCGCCGTTAGCGGCAGCCTTAAGGCCGCCAACGCGCAAAAGACGAACGAAGCTAAGCCTGTAACTAATTCGAGTCGAGGCGGACGCGATCCGTTTAAGAAGTATGAGCCGGCCCGCGTGATCGTGAAGAAGAGCGGCTCAATGATTTCAACTCCTTCGATTCAGGAACGAATTGAGCAGTACAAAGCGCAGAAGGTTGCGGCCATGAACGCTCACGTCGTCGCGCCAAAACCAACGACCGCTTTCCTGTTGAGTGAAGTTCAGGTGGTTGGTATTTCCCGGTCCCCACGTGGATACGCCGCCATCG
>JBKPNY010000315.1:0-1338 GCA_046732835.1 Gemmatimonadota bacterium
CCACCGGCGGCACCGGCCTCGGCCCGCGCGACAACACACCCGAAGCGACGCTCGCAGTGATCACTCGCGAGGCACCAGGCCTCGCTGAAGCCATGCGCATGGAGACTTTGAAAAACACCCCCATGGCCATGCTCTCGCGCGGCGTCTGCGGCGTTTACTCCAACACCTTGATCATAAACTTGCCCGGTTCGCCCAAAGCCGTAAGCGAAAGCTTCGCCGTCATCGCACCTGTTTTAAAACATGCCATCGCTTTGATTGCTGACGAAACCCGTCATTGATAGCGCAGGTTTCTTCGGGCCAGCGAAGAGTTCGTGAGCGCCGTCTTCGGATCCTTCGTTTCTTTAGCGGCTGTGCCGTCCGATGTGCGGCAGGCCTAAGGCCTTCCGGCCGATCGGAAAATGAATCTTGGGGCTGTGCCCCGAATCGGGCGCAGCCCGACTTCACTAATAAGCGCGTGCGGAAAGTCAGAGACTTTCCGCACACCGGGGGCGGCAGAGCCGCGCGAACCAATGCGCTCACAGATCATCGCACAACGAAAAGTCAGAGACTTTCCGCACACCGGGCGGCACAGCCCGCGAACGAAAGCGCTGACAGGTCAGCGCATGCCAAAACTCTTCGTTGACATTGAACTTGCGCGACACTTAATATCCCTCCGTCCGCTGAATAATTCATTCTGAAGTTCCAATCAGTCGTTAACGTCAACGAACGCGACCGAAGCTGTTGAAGCGAGTTCGTTAGAAGCTCCTTAACTTAATGCTGCTTCAGGCAACATCAGACATCGCAAACGCTGCTAGCTTGCCGAACATCGGCGCGCCGGTCACCGCCTACTGGCCGGTGATGATTTTCTTTGTCGTCGCGATCGGGTTTCCGGTGCTGCCGATTATTCTCGGACGATTTCTGCGTCCAAGTGTCTATGGCAAAGGCAAGATGCGCCCGTATGAGTGCGGCATCGATCCGACCACAGACGCGCATTCGCGTTTTACGGTTCGTTATTACATCGTGGCGATGTTGTTCCTGATCTTCGATGTGGAAACGATCTTCCTGCTTCCCTGGGCAATCATTTTCATGGGCGACGATTTTTCGTTTACAAAGTTCGCGCTCGTAGAAATGTTTGTCTTCATCGCAATCCTGGTTGTTGGTTACTACTACGCGTGGCGCAAAGGCGCTTTAGAATGGGCCTAAAAAAGTTTCGAGTTTCGAGTTCCGAGTTTCAAGTTCGGAAGTCTTAAGTGGAAACGGAACTCGGAACTCGAAACTCGAAACTCGAAACTGCCGATCATGGCTGAACACGACGAAGGATTCGTCCTAACCAGATTTGATTCGCTGATGAACGCCGTG
>JBKPNY010000316.1:0-14693 GCA_046732835.1 Gemmatimonadota bacterium
GGGCTCAGGACAACACATATGAGGAAAGAAGCATTGCAGACTTTGCGGCCTCAGGACAAAACCACAATCGACAATTACGGATTAACTGCGGGCTGCGGACCTCACGGTCTGCGGTTTTAGGAGACTTCCTAACGACGGATCTGCGGTTTGAGGAGACTTCGTAACGACGGATCTGCGGTGTGTCAGACGGAGCATTTGGGGCATCCTCAATTCGCACTCCTCGAGGTCCGATGGCCGCAATTAGTCGCCGATCGTCGATTGGGGTTTTGTCCTGAGGCCGCAAAGTCTGCAGTCCTTCTTTCCTCATGTGGTTCTGTCATGAGTCCGCAATAAAAAGGGGCGAGGGAAGTTGAACTAAGGGATTGTCCTGTTTAATTTTACAGGCTGCCCCAGAAGGCAATACATCCACCCCTAACCGAAGCAGAATGCCCGATTTAGAAACCCCAACCGGCACGACTTTGACTGCACGCGAGAAGAGAGATCTTCAGAAGGCGCAGCTCAGGCCGCTTGCCAACCTCCGCCCTGAGCTCTACGACGAAGACGACTACTCCGCCGACGAGCTCGAGTCCATGATGGCCATGTACAACGGCACCATGGCCTCGATCGAAGAAGGCGAGATTGTAAAATCCAGAGTCCTCGACATTCGCGACAACATGGTCGTCCTCGACATCGGCTTTAAGTCCGAAGGGACGATCCCGCTCGAAGAATTCAAGGACATGCCCGACCTCAAGGCGGGCGATGAAGTCGAAGTTCTCCTCGAGCACCTCGAGGACATGGAAGGATCAGTGGTCCTCTCCAAGAAGAAAGCCGACTTCATGCGCGTGTGGGAGCGCATCCGCGTTGCATACGAGAACGATCAGCCCGTCAACGGAACCCTGGTCAAGAAGATCAAGGGCGGCGTTGTCGTCGATCTGATGGGAGTCGACGCGTTCCTTCCCGGATCGCAGATCGCACTCCGTCGCGTACCCAACGTCGACGAGCTGCTCGGCCAGAATTTCGAGTTCAAGATCATCAAGCTCAACAAGCGCCGCCGCAATATCGTTGTCTCGCGCCGCGTTATCCTCGAGCAGGAGAGAGCAGGCAAGCGTGACAAGCTCATGAAGGACCTCCAGAAAGATCAGGTTCGCAAGGGAATCGTGAAGAACATCACAGATTTCGGCGCGTTCATCGATCTTGGCGGTGTCGACGGTCTGCTTCACATCACCGACATGTCGTACGGACGCATTCAGCATCCGTCCGAGATGGTCCAGATCGGTTCGGAGCTCGAAGTCAAAGTTCTCGATATCGACTGGGAGAGAGAGAGAATCTCGCTCGGCCTCAAGCAGCTGCAGAGCTATCCGTGGAAGGATGTCGCGGAGAAGTATCCTGTCGGCACGCGCGTGTCGGGCAAGGTAGTCTCGATCACCAACTACGGTGCATTCATCGAGCTCGAGCCCGGTATCGAAGGACTCGTGCACATCAGCGAGATGAGCTGGACGCGCAACGTTCGTCATCCGTCAAAGCTTGTGTCAATCGGCGAGACGATCGAAGCAGTGGTGCTCAAGGTCGATCCGAACGAAGAGAAGATCTCGCTCGGCATGAAGCAGACGGAGCAGGATCCGTGGATGATGCTGCCGCAGAAATATCCTGTCGGCACGCGCCTCAACGGAAAGGTTCGCAACCTTACGAGCTTTGGTGCATTCGTTGAAATCGAGCCCGGCATCGACGGACTGATTCACATCAGCGACATGTCGTGGACCAAGCGCGTGCAGCATCCTTCTGAAGTTGTGAAGAAGGGCGATGCAGTCGATGTGGTGATTCTCAACATCGATGCTGACAACAAGCGCATTTCGCTCGGACTCAAGCAGGCCCAGGATGATCCATGGCTCAAGATCGGTGAGACTTATCCGGTTGGAACTGAGCTCGATGGATCTGTCGTACGCCTGATGGACAAAGGAATTGTCGTCGACATCGGAAACGATATCGAAGGCTTTGTTCCAATCAGCCAGCTCAACTTTGGAAATCCGGTTGAGAATCCGGCCGACATTTCGTGGGAAGGACAGAAGGTTGGAGTGCGCGTGCTCGAAGTCGATCCGATTCAGCGCCGCATCGTGCTTGCGATCACCAACATTCCTGAGGGCCAGGATCGTCCGGAGACGCCAAGCAAGGTCATTCCGATGGAGACCGACGATTACAACATGTCGGATCCAATTCCGGTTCCGATTCCAGCGTCGTTCGACGATATCGACGTCTAAAACACCAGGTGTCAGGCATCAGGAGAAGCCCGCTCAGAAATGGGCGGGCTTTTTATTCAGGACCCGGATCTGCTCGCACCTGAATGCCACAACACTGCGAGGAAGTGACATGCGCTGCCGAGCAGGACACACAAGTGCCACATCGCGTGACCGTAGCGCAGTCGATGATCGTTTGCGTAGAAGACCACGCCCCCGGTATAGAACACGCCTCCGGCGAGCAGCCAGGCGAGGCCTGCGGGTCCGACATGTATCCAAAGCGGCCTGATGCCGATGACAGCAATCCATCCCATTACGATATAGGGCGCAACGGTCAGCCAGGGCCGGCCGAATCCCTTCAGGGCTTTCAGTGCGATGCCAGCGAGTGCCATCGACCAGACCGCAACGAGGAGGGAATACCCAAAGGCGCCGCGAAGCGGGCCGAGCGCAAAGGGTGTGTAGCTGCCGGCGATGAGAACGTAAATGGCAGAGTGGTCGAGCAGGCGAAGAAGCCGCCTCGAGGGAGATGTTGCGAAGGAATGATAGAGGGTGGAGGCGGCATAGAGGATGACAAGCGAGCTTCCGTAAATTGCGGCTCCGATTATCTGGAGCACGTCCCCGCGGGCAGCGGCGACGAGTATCAGTAATGGCAGTGCGACGAGGCTCGCTACTAGCCCGAGCCCGTGAGTGATGCTGTTCGCAATCGCTTCAGCTACGTGTGGATCGTGATGTCGTGGCGATGTCATCATCATGAATATGCGCTAGCGTCGACTTGAAAGATGGGCATGCGGGTAAAGACTGTAACTATTTCGTGCATCAATACGGGGTTGCTCGTCATTCAGGTGATGAAGATTCGAAATTTTCTTGCTATAGTTGCGCTGGTTCCCGCTGCAATGTCATCGCAAAGCAAAGACCGGGAATCTTTCGCGGTAATGACCGCCGTACTCGATTCGCTCTATCACTCGGACGGCGATCGCGCGAGTGTGGTCGTCGTGGGAGATTCTCTTTTCTGGCGCGAAGGCGGTGTGTCATACGGCGGGAAGCTGCTTCTGCCGTACAAATCCACAATCGATCCCGCAGCGATCAGGGATTTCGAGGCGAAAACCAGCAGATCGACGGCCTTTCCATCGACGTTCAGATACAAGAGGCTAGTGCTTCATAATGTGGGGCAGTGGAAGCAGCTGGAGGAACGCGGGCGTGAAATTGAAAAGAAACGGGCAAAATCCGAGCAGTACGTTGACCCGTTCTGGCTGGCATTCTCCGAGAAGTATCCGCGGGCGTGGGGAATAGGATTTCTGTCGCAGGTCGGTTTCAATTCGCAAAAGACGGAAGCGCTGATTTTCTTTCGCCACCAATGCGGGGGAAACTGCGGAAGCGGCGAGACGATCTACCTGAAGAAGCTTCGCGGAAAGTGGCAAATCATCGAGCGAATGTCCGGGCAGCTATGGGAAGGCCTGGGGGTCGGATCATTGCGCTACATTGGCCCCGGTGTTCACAGACTTGTCATTTTGCGGAGACAGCAGGATTCGACTCGTCGTGCAATCGCGGATTCAATAAGGCGGGATGCGGCGCCCCGGATCATTCGAGGAACGGTCAGAAATCGGCAGACAGGACTCCCGATTGGATTCGTTCAGATCTTTGTGCGAGCGCACTCTCAATTTCAGGGCGATTCCGTTCGACGCGTTGTGGGCGATGCACGAGGCCGGTACGTGATAAGAAATCCAATGATCGGTGGCACCATGCTCGAAGTTCAGTGCCCCGGTTCGGGGCATCGACCCGGTGCGACACTCGACGCTCCGAGCTTTTACGTTTTTCCAATGTTGGACACGATCATCGACATGGGCCCGCCCAACATCGAGCCATGCTGGCCAAGCCGGCGCGTGCAGTCGCTCAGCTCGGGTGAGCTTGCATCGAAAGAATATCGTGACTCGCCGTTTCCCTCGAGAGTGGACGCTGCTGTGTATTCAGTCATTGTCCGGGAGCTCGAGCTCGGCGACAGCGCCGTGGTCGCGACGGAAACCCGGCCGTGGTGCAGGATTCTTCACCAGTGCCCGACAGTGCACGTCGCACATCTCGAGCGGAGCGGGCAACTCGACTCATCCACCTTCGAAAACTTCAATGCCGTCGCATCAGATTCGGTCCGCTTGAATCCTGAGGCTTTGGAGCTGTTGGGCATTCCGCTTCTGTCAGCTGGCGAACGCACCTACCTCATGCAGGAGGCAAAGCGAGGTGCCTTCTTCAGCGATGCAATCGATGAAAGAGGATTCTGGACGGGACTTCGGACGAATCACCCGGGAGCGAAGAAAATCCTTTCGTTCACACGCGCTGGATACAGCATCGCGGAAGATCAGGCGATTGTGAGCTATCACGTCCAGCTGAAGGAAGATGAAATAGAGGAAACACTTCTCCTCGAAAAGAAAGGCGATGACTGGCGCGTCGTACGAAGGCACCTGGAAGATGAACCCATCAGCGCGGAGCTTGTAAACGGTAAATGTGTTCCCGCATCTCCCGGGGATCCGCCAAAACCTGAAGAGCTCGCGAACACTTCGGGGTGGTTCGACTTCACTCTCGTCTCCAGTGCAACCGATGGCAAGGTCATGAACCGCCGAGTGTCGTGGGACAAGGGGGACGTACGCTTCGATAGTCTTTCAAAGGCGGGCGAAATTGACTTCAGCAGCTCCGTCCTGATTCGTCGAGTGACACCAGATCACTTATTCGGTCAGTGGATGGAGCTTTACGGGGACGGGGGAATTCCAATCGGAAGAGACGGGAAACCGGTTCCGCGACCAGCCGGCTATTTCTGCGCAACGAGGATCGAGCAGTAATCAGCGTCCGAGAATGAAGTAGACGACAATCGCGACAATCACAACCACAACGACCACAATCGCTGTGGTCTGCGAACCCGTCGTCGATTCAGCGTTTCGACGCGTAAGCGATGTACCAATGATCGCCACGACGATCAGAAGCAGAAGACCAACGATTACCGGCACTGACATCGTCTCTCCCCCTTGGGTTTTGCTGGTCCCTTGTGCAACCTTCGGTCCGAATCTCGCTTCACGCCTAACCGAAGATGAAAAGACAGACATTTGTTGCTCTCTCAGCCGCCTCCGCCTTTGCCGCGAGCTCGGCGCACTCCCAGGTGATGACTACCATCGATCCCGTCATTACCAGAATCCAGACCATCGAATACGACAGCTCGCGAACTGAAAAACTCGCGCACACGATGTTCGATTCGCTCGGCCCCCGATTGACTGGCTCGCCCGATCTCAAGCGAACGAATGACTGGCTCGTGAACACGTACAAATCATGGGGAATCGAAGCGCGCAACGAAAAAGTCGGAACATGGAGAGGATGGCGGCGAGGATACTCGCACATCGACCTCGTCTATCCGCGCGTGCGAAGCCTCGAAGGGACGATGCTCGGATACAGTCCGGGAACAGGGAAGAAAGACGTGACTGCATCGACGGTCATTCTGCCACGATTCACTGACAGCACCGAGTTCGTGAAGTGGCTGCCGTCAGCGAGAGGAAAACTTGTTCTTGTTGCAGCGCCGCTCCCAACCTGCAGGCCAAGTGAAGACTGGGCCGCGAATGCGACTCCGGAGTCGAAAGAGAAAATGGATTCTGCACGCGCTCGCATTCGGCGTGAATGGACCGGGCGCAACATCCGTGGCACCGGGTACAATCTTTCGCTTGGCACAGGCGACCTCGGCCTGAGGATGGAAAAGGCAGGAATCGCCGGGATGATCACATCGCGCCCCAAGGACGCGTGGGGCACGATCGAAATTTTCGAGACATACAACACGAAAGCCCCGGCAATTGCGCTCAGCTGCGAAGACTATGGGCTTGTTTTTCGACTGACTGAATCGGGGACAAAGCCTCGCATCACCATGAACCTCGATGCAGAGCTGCTCGGTGAGCAGCCGGTGTACAACACGGTTGCGATGATTCGCGGAACTGAAAAACCTGACGAGTACATCGTGCTTTCCGCGCATCTCGATTCATGGGATGGATCATCAGGTGCGACCGACAATGGCACGGGCACGCTCACGATGCTCGAGGCGATGCGCATTCTGAAGCAGGTGTACCCGAAGCCGAGGCGCACAATCCTCGTCGGACACTGGATTGGTGAAGAAGAAGGCGAGGTGGGCTCGCGTGCGTTCACCGAGGATCATCCTGAAGTCATCAAGGGACTCCAGGCGCTGTTCAATCAGGACAACGGCACGGGACGAGTGGTGCGAATTACGGGCGCAGGCTTGCCCGACGCAGCGCTTCACATGACGCGCTGGATTTCATCGCTGCCGAGGGAGATGCAGCTCGATAATCTGTACCGTGCTCCGGGTCTTCCGGCGGGAGGCGGGAGCGACGACTTCGCTTTTGCATGCTATGGGGTCCCTGCATTCAATCTCAACGCACTTTCGTGGGATTATGGGGATTACACCTGGCACACGAACCGTGACACCTATGACAAGATTGTTTTCGACGACCTGAAATCGAACGTGATACTCACGGCGTCGCTGGCTTATCTCGCTTCTGAGGATCCGTCTTTTGTGGGGCGAGAGCGGGTCGATCTGGCTGCGCTGGCCGCCCAGGATTCGTCGATTGCAGGCAGAAGACGAGGCGGATTTCCGACAAAGTGGCCTGAGTGCACCAGGGCGCCGCGTGTGACGGAGCCGCGTCTCACTCGCTGAGGCGAGTGCCGGATGGTATCATTTTCAGTATTGCTGACTGAGAGGCACGATATGCGATCTGGCTTGTTCGCTGCAGCAGCTTTACTGGCAGTGCTTTCAGGATGCGTATCAGGGGGATTTCATCAGGTTTCATTTGCCGGCGAGACATCGACGGCCGGATCGTCGCCGGCAAATGGAAAAACTGTCCATGTCGTTCGGAATGTCTCGATGAAAGACACTATCCTCGAGGCACGGATCAGGTACAAGCTCGAGGAGTTTTTACTTTCGCGCGGATACACGATCGCAGCGGCTGACACGGCGGACATCTACGTGCTGGCAACATTCGGCGCAGGTGAACGCATCGTTGCATCGACCGCCCCGATATTCAGAGAAGCTGAGGTGAAAGTCGATCGCAATCGGGAAGGGCAGACGGTGCGGCGAACGTTCGTGCCCGACCGAATGGAATACCTGCGGATTCCGCTGCTGAAAAACAGTGTGTGGCTGCAGGTGCTTTCATCGGATGCGAGATACTTCCGGTCGACAGGTCAGATCAAGAATCTGTGGCGTGGCGAATCCGCGATGCTCGGGCCGTCGCAGTCTATCACGGACAAAGCGCGTTTTCTTCTCGTGCCGTCGCTCAAGTTCTTCGGCCGAAGCACTCAGGATATCGTAACGGTCGACGTTCACGAGCACGACGCAGCCTGGCATTAGCGTGGCTGCGGCAGCGATCGCTGCAACAGAATCGAGATCCGTCCTCGTCATCGGAGCGACCGGGCTAGTCGGCCGTGAATGCATCCGGCTTCTCGCGACCGATCCAACGTGTTCGCGCATTGTTGCCCTGACGCGGCGATCGCAAAACGATTTTCAGGCATCGTCCAAGCTCGATGTTGAAGTAGTCGACTTCGACAATCTCGCGAAGCACGCGGGTCTCTTCGCGGTCGATCAGATCATCTGCGCCATGGGCACAACGATGCGCAAGACACCAGACGAGGGTGCGTATCGCCGGATCGACTATGGATATCCGCTGGAATCAGCGAAGCTGGGATTGCAGCACGGAGCTTCGCACTATCTGGTTGTAACCGCAGTTGGAGCAAATGCCAGCTCGCGGATTTTCTATAACAGGCTGAAGGGCGAGCTCGAGGACGCGTTATCGCTGCTCAACTACCGAAGCCTGACAATCGCACGGCCCTCGGTTCTGATCGGCGATCGAACCGAGCCGCGTCGCTCTGAGAAGATTGCGTGGAAGCTGTCCTTCATCACGCCGAAGAAGTACAAGCCCGTGCCAGCAGCTAATGTAGCGAAGGCGCTCGTAAATGCAGCGCACGACGACGTTCCGGGTCTTCGGATAATTCAGAACGCCGAGATGATCTAGCGGTCGCGGCGCCACGACATTGGAATGTCGTGGTCGAGCGATCCATCGCGCATCCTTATTCTGTTTGTCATTTTGCCTTCGCGCTCGAAGCCCAGCGATTCGTACATCGAGAGCGCACGCTTATTGGATTCCTGTGTAACAAGCTCAACGCGATGCACGTGAGGCATTTGTGTACGCACAAGCTCGAGCAGCGCGGCAAATATTCGACGTCCAATTCCTTGTCCCTGCCACAAAGGATGAACTGCGATGGTCAGGTCGCCAAGAACGTGCGCAAATGACCTGGGACCCAGGGGGCTAGCGTGGATTTCACCGATGATAGCTCCGGTCGGATCCGTTGCGACCAGCGCGATTCCGCCATTCAACGCCCGCTTGAGAAAGGCACTTACATAATCTGCAGACACTTCGTCCGGAGCTCTCGCGAGACCACCACCGGCCTCGCCGGCCGCCTGGTAAAGCGCGACGATTCCGTCGACGTCCCCTTCAGTCGACTGCCGAATCGAGACGTCAGCTTGCATTGATCACGACAAGTCGAAATTCTTCATTCATGAATCGATCGATCATAGTTGCTTTAGCAGCACTCTTTGCGTGCACATCGGGAAGTGCGATAAGCTCGTCGAACCAGCCGGTCCCGCAAGGACCATCGCGTGACAGCCTTGCGGTTACAACGGCCGAGAAGGGCGATTCAATCGGTCTCGCGAAGCTTATCGAGACTTCCTGCACCGGTGCGGACAGGACCGAATGCTACGAATCGATGCTTGCTGCACCTGCATCGAAAGGTTTCGTAAAAATCGCCATGGGCGCCCTCAACCGGCTGGGCGCAAATGCAGAGGTGAGACGCACAGGGCACGTATATGCTCATGCGATCGGGATTGCTGCAGGGACGGCAGAGCGTGATATCGCAAAAACATTCACGCAGTGTTCGGAGTCGTTTCAGTCGGGATGCTACCATGGCGTGATCCAGGCCTGGTTCGCTGGACTCGACAGCCTGAGTGCAGCGGACGCGAACTCACTTTGCGCTCCATTCCGGCAGAGTGAATCAGACCGGTGGATTCGATTTCAGTGCGTGCACGGCATGGGACACGGGCTGACGATGCTGTACGATCACGATCTGCCCAGGGGTCTTGCTGGATGTGATCTGCTCACCGACTGGTGGGACCAGCATTCCTGTTACAGCGGCGCGTTCATGGAGAACATCGTCAACGTTACGATGCCGCATCATCCTGCGAGCGCGCTCGCTCATCATCACGAAGACATGGCGGGGATGGATCACGACATGTCATCGATGGATCATGATGCAATGAAATTCAAGCCGGTCGATTCGACAGACCAGCTTTATCCGTGCTCGATCATGAAGGAGCGATATCTGTCTGCGTGTTATGAAATGCAGACTTCGGTGATGCTCTACAACAACAAAGGCGATATCGCCGGCGCAGCGAAATCATGCGAATCCGCTCCGCAGGCGATGCGCACTGTCTGCTTTGCAAGTCTGGGAAGAGACATCAGCTCATACTCACAGCAGCAGCATGCAGAAGCAATTCGAATGTGCTCGCTGGTCACTGCGAAGTATCAGCCATGGTGCTACTACGGCCTCGTGAAAAACTTTATCGATCTTGACGCGCGCGCATCAGACGGCATGAGTCTCTGCAGGGAAGTGCCGTCCAAAGATTCCAAAGCGCTTTGTTACGCAGCCGTTGGGGAGCAGGTACTAGTGCTCAAGCCAGAAGAAGCAGAAAGGCGCGCATCATGCGCGCCTTCTGAGCCCGAGTACCTCGACGCCTGTCTTTACGGAGCAAGACTCTCGCAAGCTCCAACAATGCTTACGAGAGTGTGGAACAGCGTAAAAAACTAATGCTGAATTCTGAATGCTGACTTGAGGCGTATCTGGTCAGCTTTCAGTATTCACTATTCTTACCGCACTGGCGTGACGGAGAACCCGTCAATGTGAACGTCCAGATTATGGTTCACGCGAATTCCGGCGATACCTGTTGTGCCTGAGTGACCATTGCCGCCATCGAGCACCGCACGCGGAATCTTGTGCACTTCAGTTCCGTTCACGAGGAAATGGACGTCGGTCGCATCGACGTTGATTGCGAGCGCATTCGATGCCTTGCCTGATGCATCGATCGCCTTTACCGCGGCGTTCTCCGTCCAGTCGACAATCTTGTGAACGGTGTTGTCGTCAGCGCGGTGGTTGATCAGGAACCTTCCATCCTGACGTACCAGGAAATAAGCGTAACTCTGATTGGCGCTGTCGAGATCATGGCCGGCGATGAACAACCCGTATCCTTCGGGATGCGCTGACGCCTTGGTCTGATTGAACGTCGCTTTCACGCTGTAGTTTCCCGTTGGCGAATTCGCGGCGTTCCAGTAGATCGCTGCGGGACCCGCGGTGACATGGATTCCATTTGCCATCGAAGCGAACACTGCGTCGGTGATCTTCCTTCCCTGTGCGGCAGCGCGAGGATCGATTCTGCCGGTCCATCCGGCGACATGTACGCCGCCGTTGGCAACGAGCTTATCGGGATCGCTGTTGCCCTGCGCACCAAGTGGCAAGGCAATCGACATCGACGAAAGCAAAACGAGAGCAAGCTTCATTGATTTCTCCCTCCATGTTTGTGGGTCGAGCGTCGAAATCTACAGGTGGCGCACAATGAATGCAGCGGACTGGTCCAGTGCCATTCGCGCTTCGGGGACAATTCCGTCGAGCATCTGCCATCCATGGAAAGCGTAAGGCCAGATCTCGAGATCGCTTTCGCCACCGGCAGCGCGAATTTTCTCGTGAACCCGCCGCGAATCTTCTACAAGGAGCTCAGGCTCACCAACCTGAAGCAGCATCGGCGGAAGGCCGTGCAATTCAGAGCGCAGCGGCGACGCACGAATATCCTCGCGAGAAGCGTCGCCGAGGTAGGCTGAGGAGAAGTCGTCGATGTTTGGCGGGGCAAACATTGCGCACCGGTCTGCATTGGGATGTGGAGATTCGATCAGTCCTTCCATATCGGTCCACGGGGAATAGAGAACAGCACACGCGGGCAGAGGGAGTTCGTTGTCGCGCGCTGCAACGAGGACCGCGAGCGACAGTCCTCCTCCAGCAGAATCGCCGGCGACCGCGATCCGTGACGCATCCCCGTCCATCTCACCCACAATCCAGCGGTATGCATCGAGAGCATCATCGAACGCGGCGGGGAAACGATGTTCGGGAGCGAGTCTGTAGTCGACGCTGAACACACGCCGGCGTGTAAGCCGCGCCAGCGCAGCAGTGACAGGACGATGCGTTCTGGTGCTGCAGGCTACGTAACCGCCTCCGTGTATGTACAGAATCGCGCCGGGAAGAGAATCACGTGGCTCGATCCACTCACCGTGTACTCTGCTGTTGTCGACTCGCTTGATGCTGAGCCCGATACTTCTTGCAAATGCCCAGACGCGCGGAGATCCGAATATTCGTCGCGCACGACGCGTGAGCTCGAGCGTGTTACCCCAGCTCTCGCGCCGAACGAACGTGCGGATGTATTTGTCTGCCAGTCGCAGCTGCCAGGACCTGCTCACCCCTTTCTCAGGCTGACTTCACTTTGGTGGAGTGACCGGCGAGATGAGAATCACCTTGTCCCCGCGAGGGCTCACTACATAAGTGTTGATGTCCTGCAGCTCGGGGTCCGAGAACGTCGTGACCTGCGTCCAGGTTTTTGCTGGAGGTGTCAGCATGAGGATCGCGTTGCCTTTTCCCATGAGGATGGTTCCGCGAGGAGTCCATGCGTGAACTGTCTTCTTCGCAACTGCAGGAGCAATCTCGCTGGTCTCATGCGTGACGAGATCGAGTCGTCGAATACGATTTCCGCCGATGGAGTCAACGTGTGTATAGCTGATCGCGCGCTGCTTTGGAATGAGCTGCGGAGGAAGGTTGGCGACAACGAAGTCGTAATCAGTCATCGATCCCGTGCGCGTGTCGAAGATCGCAATCGCATTTCTCGATTTCGGACGCATCATTGCGAATGAAACGGAGTCGAGGCGCACGTAATACCCGACTGTATCCGGACCTGGAAGCACACCTTTGACGGGCTGTCCGTTCATGTCGTACAGCCACGGTCCCCATTCCTTGAACAGAGTCGGGGGCGTCCAGCGGATCACCATGAGCTTTCCGTCAGGCATGATCGTCGGACTGTTTTCCATCTCCTGCGTGTTGGTTACGCGAGTCTCGGCGCCAGATGCGATGTCAATTCGAAACACATCGCCCTGTCCGCCTGCGCTGTCGCGGCGAACGAAGAGAATCGACTTTCCATCGAGAGTGAACCAGGGCTGGCTGTTTATTCCCCTGTTCGCGGTGAGCTTCTTTGGAGTGCCAATGTGAATCGTGTTCCCAGTCCAGCTTATGTCGGCGACATAAAGATTTACTGGAACGGTTTGCGCGACTGCCGAATTTGTCGCAATCGCGAACGCAAGAGTCAGGAGTTTTTTCAACGCTCGTATTTCCAGTTGCGGGATTTTCCTTCAGCGATCCATTCGACTGCCTGCTCGAGTCGACGGTCGCGCGTTTCATCTGTCTTTGCCTCGGTAATCCACTCCACATATTCACGGCGATGGCTCGGACTGAAAGCGTCGAACGCAGATTTTGCTTTCTTGTTCCTGTTCAAGGCTGTCTTCATGTACGCAGGCACTTCGATCTCAGGTTTCTTCGGCTTCTTTGGCTTTTCGACCTTTATGCCTTCGTCGTTGAGCTTCATCGCTTTCCTGATGTAGCCGGTCAGAACCTTCTTCGAGGGCAGATCGGCGACCTTTTCCAGTTTGCCAAATTGCCCGACTCCGGAGGGATCGTTCTTCTCATCGCCAAAGACCAGAGACGATTTCCAGAATCCGAACGTGCAATGGCTCTTGAAGGCAGCCATTCCGCACATCATACCCTTGTAGTCGAAATGCGGCACGCTCCATTTGGTTCCCTCGACTACATCCGGACATGCTTCATGTAAGACTGCACGAATGTGCTCGAGAATCGGCTTGGCATATTCCGGAGCGTTTTTTATGTAAGCATCTACTCGAGGGTCTTTCTTTCCCATTCGTTCTTTTACCTTCGCATCAGGGTGAGGGCCGGTAAAACGATTATCCGGATCATCGGGATCATCCGGATTTGAACGAGAACAACGGGTGCTTTTTACCGCCCAGGCGCCGAGGCAATGCCGAGACGCCGAGGAAAAACGGGAATTATTTTGTTGACTACGGAACTACGGGTCATGTTGTTCCGCTTAAAATCTGCGGTAGCTCCGGCCGGTTTCCAAGATGTTGAACTATCCGATAAACCCGGAGAATCCGCCCAATCGTTTTACCGGCCCTCACACTGCGGGGGCACCACTCAAGAGAGGCCGGATTTTTGCCATTATGCCACTGGAATAACGCCTATGAACCGTTGCAGGAGCTGACACATGCGCTGGACCGACTCGGGTAGAAGTAGAAACGTCGAAGACAGACGCGGAATGGGCGGGCTGGGCAAAGGACTTGGAATAGGCGGAACAGTAGTCGTTCTGGCCCTGAGTCTTTTGACCGGACGAAATCTTTTCAACGATCTCGGAGTCGAGCCCGGAGTCAGAGCTGGCAGCCCCATGACCCCTGAGGATTCGGCGGCGCAGGAAAAAGAAGTCCATTTCGTTTCGTACGTTCTCGATGACACCGAGAAGACGTGGACGAATGTTCTATCGCAATTCAACGAGCAGTATACGCCCCCGACACTGGTGCTCTTCAGAAATTCTACTGAGTCCGGCTGCGGATACGCCCAGTCAGCGATGGGTCCCTTCTACTGTCC
This sequence comes from Gemmatimonadota bacterium, assembly GCA_046732835.1. Taxonomy (GTDB): domain Bacteria; phylum Gemmatimonadota; class Gemmatimonadetes; order Gemmatimonadales; family Gemmatimonadaceae; genus UBA4720. The sequence goes on from JBKPNY010000316.1 coordinate 14,037, forward strand.
CGTCGACCAGAAGGTGTATATCGACCTTGGCTTTTACGACGAGCTGAAGACTCGCTTTGGCGCGCAGGGTGATTTCGCTGAAGCGTATGTGCTCGCGCATGAGGTCGGTCATCATGTGCAGCATCTCATGGGCACTGACGACAGGGTAAGACAAGCCCAGGGCTCGAACCCGCAGGATGCAAATCAGCTCTCGGTGCGTATGGAGCTGCAGGCCGACTGCTACGCCGGCGTGTGGGCGAATTCAACAAAGGATCGCAGCAGCATCGACGCTTCCGATGTTCAGGAAGCAATGACGGCAGCTTCAGCGGTTGGAGATGATCGCATTCAGCAGCAAAGCGGACAGCGTGTGAATGTCGACGCGTTCACGCACGGGTCGGCGGCTCAGAGGGCTGAGTGGTTCTCGAAGGGACTTCAGACAGGCGACGTCAGAAGCTGCAATACTTTCGGGTCATAGCACGAAGGTTCCCATCAACCAGCCTGCTGCGACAAACCCAGTCGCACTGGCGCACGCGATAGCAGCGAAGCCGATCAGAAGCTGAAATTTCCGCAGCAATGATCGCCGCCAGGACCTGAGTCTTGGCGGCGATTCGAGCAAATGATCGATCGTGCCCCACAGCCCGAACGCGCCGACTGCAAGAAATGGATAAGCGAAGGACA
>JBKPNY010000317.1:0-6978 GCA_046732835.1 Gemmatimonadota bacterium
CACGTGTCCGCGCAAGCGCGGCCGCTCGGCGAGCAGGCGTCCCGACTCTCTGTTGTCCAGCGACGTCCGTATATCCCTGCTGCCATCCGGCAACGTAAGAGTTGACGTTCCAGATCTCGGTGCGGCAGATGCGCATGCCAATGCTCGACTCGACATCGAAACGAAGGATGCCGTACGTAATCCATTCCGGCTTTCCTATCAGGGCGACAGTGTCGACCTTGTTGAGAATGTTGAGTACACTGTCCTCGTATCGCTGCCATCGCTTGAGCGCCGCGGGTGAGTTGTCGTATACCTTCGCGGCCAGGGGTGCCATCCAGCCCGTGTCTTCTCTCGCCGATTCCGGATTCCGCTCAGTGTTTGCGCGAAACCATGCGGTCGCAATCGAATTGACGTTGTCTGCCGGAGATTGGCGTTGAACCTGGTGAGCTGCAGTGAGGGTCGAAATGATCAGCACTGCGCCTACGCCGTATTTGATTGTCATTGCGTAAAGATGTCACTCATTCAGCGTGCGCGCCTCTAATTATTCCTCCATCTTGCAGTTCTCAGTGATCCGTTTGAGCAGCGCGCGAAGCTGCTCGACTTCCCTGGCAGAGATTCCCTCGAGCGCGTGGCGGCGGTTCTCCTGAGCGATCGACGCAGACGCGCGGAGGGCTGACTCTCCCGCGCGCGTGAGCAGCAGCTTGGCCCGGCGCCTGTCAGTTGGGTGCGGCTTGCGGCGAAGCAATCCCTTTTGCTCTAAAAGCTGAACAATACGCGTGACGGACGCGAAGTCCTTGAAGGCCACAACACCCACCTGCTGCAGGGTGATGTCAGGGGTGTCGTGGATTGCCTTCAACACCATGCCCTGATCGATCGTGACGTCGATCCCGGCGGCAGACAGACGCGCCTGCGCGAACCGCCGATACGCCTTGATGGCGGATTCGAGCGAATAGAAGATGACGTCCTGCAGTCGTGTGTCGGCCATTGCGCAGTTAAAGTACTTGATATATCAATGAATAATGATATGGAGCGATCGACGTAATTTTAGCATTTCCGGCTCCGTGTGGGGGCTGATTGTGGTACTGTCTTGGGTCCCTTCCGCGACGGCAAAGTCACAGGACTCGCTGCGTCTCGCGAACGCACTCAAGCGCGCAGATGCGTTTTATGATGCCATGGGTCCCAAACCACAGCCCGCAGCGAAGTGGATCGACGCAGATCGAATTGCGTACTCTCCCACCGGAGTTGCACCCTGGAGCATCATCGAGGCCGAGACGCAACGAGTGGTTTCGTCTGACGCAGCCGATGCAACAGTGGGCGGGCCCGGCCCCGGTTTTCAACTCCCATTAGGACTCGCCTACTTTGGCGCCGGCAATTCCGCGCCCGCGAGCTCCGGTCCCTGGACAGCGCGAGTCGCAAATGGAGAGCTGGTCGTGGTGGACAGTAGCGGCGCCACGAAACTCAAATTGGCGGGAGCACAGAACTATGAGTGGAACGTACCGCCGCTAGCCTGGAGTCAGGGTCGCCGGTTCTTCGCTGCAATGCGCGTCGACAACCGCGAAGTGCACCGGGTGCCAATCGTTGACTACAGCAGTCCAGTCGAGCGCGTCACATTCGCGCAATATCCGAAAACGGGAACACCGTTACCTGTAACTGAGCTGTACATCGTCGATCCCGCATCGGCGCAGTCGCGACCGGTTCAGCTCGACACGCACGACGCATATGTCTGGTTCCTCGGCTGGCGACGTAGTGTTTCCGAAGCGATGGTGATGCGGTTGTCGCGAACAGGAAAGCGTCTCGATCTTTTTGCAATCAACGCGACAACTGGCGCCACGCGTCTCCTCGCATACGACGAGCGTCCACAAACTTTCGTGGGAGCTCTCGATTTTATCACGGGCGATTGGCCGTCACAGGTCACTCCGCTTGCCGATGAAAGCGGCTTCCTCTGGATGTCAGAACGCGACGGATGGCGTCACGTCTACTACTACGGTTACGACGGCCAGTTAAAGAGGCAGGTGACTAAGGGCGCATTCCCGGTTCAACGCGTAGTGAGTATCGATTCTGTGCGAAAGCAGATTTACGTCGTTGCGTCTGCAGATTCAGCGCAGCCATACGATCGTCACGTGTATCGCGTCGGGTTGGATGGCAAAGGATTCACCGCGTTGACTACGGCGCCGGGACAGCATGATCCAGCATTCGCATCGTCAGGCAATTTCTTCATCGACTCATACTCGAGCCTGACGCAACCGCAAACTGTAGAGCTGCGTCGAGCAGATGGAAAGTTGATCAAACTTCTTGGCCAGGCGTCGTCCGCGGCATTGGGTCAAGGTGGATACTCACCTCCAGAGTCGTTTCGTGTGAAGAGCGCTGATGGAACTACAAATTTGTACGGCGTCCTGTATAAGCCTGTCGATTTTGATTCTACCAAAGTGTATCCGGTCGTCGATTACATCTATGGTGGTCCATGGGTCGCTGTGCATCAGACGACCTACATGCCCACCGGTGTGACGGCCGCGATGCAGCGAATCGCCGCGTCACTCGCCCAGATGGGATTCGTCGTCGCAATGCTCGACGCGCGCGGTACGCCCGGACGGAGCAAGGCTTTCCAGGATGCGAACTACGGTCGCATCGGTCAAATCGAAATCTCCGATCACGTTGCTGCACTGCGCGCTCTCGCGCGAACAAAATCCTACATCGATACAACCCGTGTGGGAATCGCCGGACATTCCTGGGGAGGCTACTTCGCAATCAACGCCATGCTCACGGCTCCGGATTTTTTCAAAGTCGGATACGCTGGAGCTCCCGGGGATCTCACAGAAGCGGCGTCGATCAATGAGCCGAACATGGGATTGTTGAGCAGCAATGCCGCAGGCTACAACGCTGGATCGAACGAAGCGCACGCGTCTCAATTGCGCGGAAAACTCAAGATCATGCATGGCACGAGCGACGTGAACTCCAGCTTCTCATCGACGATGCGCATGACGCAGGCTCTCATCGATGCCAACAAGCCGTTCGATCTTCTCGTAATGCCCGGTCAGCCACATCAGCCTCAGGGTGCGGCGGGACGCTACTATAGAGAAGACGTGCGCCGCTTCATGGCCATTCATCTTATTCCGTTGGCAGGACCCTAGAATCAAGCGTAAGATGTCGGCATGATCGAGGAACAACACGGTCGCCGTTTCTGGATAGAAGCGGCGATCATCTTTGCTGCCTGGACGGCGTTCGCGCTGATCACTGCGTACCAGACATCCGTGCAATTCGCATTGCGCGGAGCGCAGATGCGCTTGAACTGGTCGCAGATGTTGATGACCAACCTGCTCGAATCTTTCCTGTGGGCGCTCACAACACTCGCGGTCTTCTGGCTCGTACGCCGTTTCCCAATCGAACGAGCACACGCGCTCCGCGCATTTGCAGTCCACGGGCTCGGCGTCATTGCGCTCCTCATGCTCCGGCTCATTGCCTCCGGTGTCATCGCCGACTATCTCGAGTGGGTGCCACAGCCGCCGTTCAAAACAGTGTTCTGGACCCGGCTCACCCAGAACGTGATCTTCTACGTGCTTCTGCTCGGCGTTGCGCACGCGACACTCTATTACCGTCGATATCGAGAGCGCGAGCGCGCTGCAGAGCGACTGACAGCAGGACTTGCAACAGCTCGGCTGCAGGCGCTCAAGATGCAGCTTCAACCGCATTTTCTTTTCAACACTCTCAACGCGATCTCTGCGCTGATACCACCCGACGCGCAGCCAGCAAGACGCATGGTCGCACAGCTCGGCGATCTTCTTCGCATTTCGCTCGACCACGAAGAAACGCAGGAAGTCACGCTTCGCGATGAGCTCGCGTTTCTCGAGCCTTATCTCGAGATCGAGAAAGCTCGCCTTGGAGATCGACTCACCGTTGCGATGAACATCGATCCGGACACGCTCAATGCACTCGTACCTCATTTGATGCTGCAGCCGTTAGTGGAGAATTCCATCCGGCACGGTATCGCGTCGCGTATTGAGCCTGGCACAGTCACGGTATCGTCGAGGGTCAATGGCAATTTCCTCGAGCTCGAGATTCGCGACGATGGCGTTGGTATGAATGGGGACAACACGTCTGCGCGGAAAGGAGTTGGTCTGAGTAACATCACGTCGCGACTCGAGCAGCTCTACGCCGGTGCACATCGATTCGAGATCGGCGATCATCCGCAGGGTGGAGCGGTGGTGAAGATACAACTCCCGCTTCGCAGAACAGACTCAGCGGGATGACGATCCGCGCAGTCATCGTCGACGACGAACCGCTCGCTCGCCGGCGCATTCGCGACTTGCTCGCAGCTGCATCCGACGTCGAAGTTGTGGCCGAGTGTGCGAACGGGAGAGATGCAATCAAGGCGATCGAGTCGTCGCGGCCTGATCTCCTGTTCCTCGACATTCAGATGCCGGAGGTCGACGGGTTCGAAGTCCTGGAGACGATCGGCGTCGGTAGGGTTCCCGTTGTTGTCTTCGTTACTTCGTATGACCAGTTCGCTGTGAAAGCGTTCGAGGCGCAGGCACTCGACTATCTCATGAAGCCATTCGACGACCAGCGCTTCATAACGACGCTCCAGCGTGCGCGTGCGCAGCTCGGCGATCGCAAGGGGGACGATGTTGACCGCCGACTGCGTGCATTGCTCGAGGAAGTTCGCGGCAATAAGGGCTATCTCAAGCGGTTGGCCGTACCTGTGGGTAACCGGAGCGTCTTCATCCGGGCGCGGGACATCGACTGGATTGGGGCCGAGCGTAATTACATCCGCGTGTACTCAGGTGGGAAAGGGCATCTTCTGCGCGAGAGTCTCACTCATATCGAGGGCGAGCTGGATCCAGCGATGTTCTGCCGGATTCATCGATCGACAATCGTCAACATCGACCGCATTCAGTCAGTCGAGACGACATTCCGCGGTGAGTACGTCGTGACACTTCAGGATCGAACGAAAGTCACCGTGGGTCGCAGCTACCGGGACAACCTGCACACGCTTTTGCGAAGAACGGGCTGATTTAGCCGCCGCATTCGTCCCTCATATCCGCAGTTCGTCCCAACCGTCTCGACGCTCGGGACATTCTCGTAGTCAGCTGTGATGCGCGCGCGTAGGATCGCTTCATGATCAATCGTCGCGAATTTCTTGGAATCTCTGCCGCGGCCAGTGCGTCGCTGGCCTTCAGTCCACAGCTGCTTCGTGCGCTTTCACTGCAAGGGGGAAAGCTCATTCAGCGCGCTATTCCTTCGTCGGGAGAAATTCTTCCGGCGGTCGGATTGTCGTTCTCGAATCACCCCGGCTGCGCCGATCATGCTGCGCTCGAGGAAGTCCTCAAGACATTTTTCGAGAAGGGCGGGAAAGTTTACGATGCGATGCACGTAAGCCCGGCATCGGAGCAGTTCCACATCACTGCGGCGAACGATCTCGGAATCCAGAGCAAACTGTTCTGGTCGACCCGCGGTACGCCGGGGAATGCTGCGGCGTCAGCCGATCTCGTGAAACCATACATCGGCTCGTTGTTGGAAAGACTCAGGATTCCGAAGATCGACTTGGTGTTGCTCCCGGTCGTGGCGGATGCTGCAACTCTCACTGCTCTCAAGGAAGAAAAGAAAGCGGGGCGTGTCCGCTACATCGGCGTCCAGACCATCGTTGCAAAGTTCCAGGCGAAAGAGCTCGAGTCGATCATGCGCAACGAGCCGATCGACTTCATCGGCGTCGACTACGACGTCAGCAGTCGCGGCGTCGAAGACGTGATTCTGCCGCTTGCGCTTGAGAGGAAGATCGGTGTGATGGCGTTCTTCCCATTCAACAACGCTTCGGGCTTGAGCTGCACTGGCGGGACGAGCCTCTTCTCGCGAGTCGCCAACAAACCTCTGCCTGACTGGGCAGCGGATTTCGATGCGACTACCTGGGCTCAGTTCTTCCTCAAGTACGTGATCAGCCACCCCGCCGTCACGGTTGCGCGTACTGGCACGACCAAAGCCGCGCACATGCTAGACAACATTGGCGGCGGCATCGGTCGTCTGCCCAATGAGGCAACGCGCAAGCGAATGGCGGAGTTGATCGATGCATTGCCGCCTGCGCCTGCACCGAAGCCGGCGCAGCCACCTGTACCTCAGGGCCCTGTCGTCGCGCTTTCGACGGCGATTCTCGACAGATACGTCGGCGAGTACAAAGCGCCATCGGGATTCACTGCGACATTCCGTCGCGACGGCGACAAGCTCTTCGTGAAGCCAGGCAACAATCCTGAGGCCGCGTTGATTCCGCGATCAGAGACACGTCTGCAGGATCCGCGAGGACCAGTCTTCGAGTTCCAGCTCGATGCGAATGGAAAAGTTACTGGTGCGGTTCTCGAGCAAGGTCAACAAAAGCTTCAGCTCACGCGGCAGTAGGATGAAACAATTCTTATCGGCTGCGATTGTCCTGATTCTTAGCGGTTCATTACAGGCGCAGCAGTACCAGACAGTGCACGTTCCGAGACAAGTGCTCGAGCAATACGAGGGTAAGTGGGTGTACCCTGCAGGCAACTCGGTCATGATCCTCCTCAGCGGTGACACGTTGTTCCGTGAAACAGGAGGACAGCGAATTCCGTTCGTACCGATCTCCGACAAAGTGTTCAAGATCGGTCCAGCGTTCACGGCAGAGTTCGTATTGGACCAGGCGGGCGGCATTACACAAATCCTCACCGATGGTATCGGCACTGAGTTTCGACTCACGCGCGAGGGATCGCCGCCCGCCTCAATTCCTTCTGCGCAGGGTCCTGCAGTTCGGGTTCCGAGATCTGTACTCGAGCGATATGTCGGCGAGTACGAATATCTCCCAGGTCAGATGAGCCGCACTGATCTCAAAGTCATCGTGCGACTCAAAGGAGACACACTGCTGAGATCGGTTGGAGGACCGAGCGAAGACATCCTTACGCCGATCTCGGCGACACGATTCAAGGTCGGCAACACATCGCTCGTTACGGAATTCGTGATCGACCAGGCGGGCAGTGTGACACAAATCATGGG
>JBKPNY010000318.1:0-16036 GCA_046732835.1 Gemmatimonadota bacterium
GCGACACCTTTATCCACGAAGTTCAATGGAAGGCCGATGAACCCCCGACCATTGAGCAAGAAGTAATAGATTCAAACCCGTCCCAGGGCTCACCCATCCTCCCGGTCTAAAGCTCACCCATCCTCCCGTCTGTACATCGGATTGTGGTTTTGTCCTGAGGCCGCAAAGTCTGAAGTCCTTCTTTCCTCATATGGTTTTGTCCTGAGCCCGCAGTCAGGATTACCGAGGAGGCCTCTGAAACCGGCCAGGGACTGGGGTCGTAGAGGGCACATATAGAGGCCTCACCCGAACCCCGCACCCCTATGAAATCTTTCCAGGTCGGCCTGGCAAGTGTGTCGCTCCTTGCCGCTCTCCCACTGGCCGCTCAGGGCACTCGCTCTGTCGACCTCACCATCAATCACGTGGGCATCAGTATCGGTGATTCGCGGCAAACCACCGGGCTGCGTCTGAACTATCGCGATCGCGAAATGCGCGAAGTCACAGGCATCAACGCGACAATCTGGATGCCCTATAACAACGGAAGAGGCCATGTGCGCGGCCTGGCGCTCGGGCTCCCTGCAACTGGAGCTCGCCAGATCGACGGAATCGCCATCGGGGTCATCGGCATCGGCGCCGACGACGACATCCAGGGCCTGGCACTTGGCGGAATCGGAATGGGCGTCGGCGATGACATGCAGGGAATCGCACTCGGCGGAATCGGACTCGGTGCAGGGCACGACATGAAAGGCATCGCCGCTGGAGGAATCGGTCTCGGGATCGGCAACGATCTCACCGGTCTCGGTGTCGGCGGAATCGGACTCGGTGTCGGTCGGGACATGACAGGAATCGCGCTGGGTGGAATCGGAATGGGAGTCGGAGGAGACCTGCATGGGCTCGCCGCAGGAGGTATTGGAGTCGCGGCCGGCGGCGATGTCACCGGAATTCTCATTGGTGGTATTGGCGCCGGCGCGGGTCACGATCTCAAAGGATTGGCCATCGGTGGTGTCGGAATCGGAGCCGGAGGAAACGTCACCGGACTGACAATTAGTGGAATCGGAACAGGGGCCGGCGGGGATTTGACGGGAGTTCAGCTCGCCGGAATCGGAATCGGTTCTGGCGGAACTCTGAAATGGGTGAGCATCGCAGGAGTAGGCGTTGGTGCCCCCCACATTCGCGGACTTGCAGCCGCTGCCGCCGTCGGTGGTGAGGATGTGCGCGGTTTTGTCGTCGCTCCGATCTACTTCCGTATCACCAACGATGGCGAAATGAGAGGAGTCAACATCAGCGCGGTGAACAATGTGCGTGGAACCCAGCGGGGACTGGCAATCGGGTTGTTCAACTACGCACGGTCACTCAATGGTGTGCAGCTAGGCATTCTCAACTACGCGGCCAACAAGCGCAGAGGCAAGCTGCTTCCAATCGTCAACATCGCACACTGATTCACCCCGATGCTTCCCTGAGCTCGCGAAACATTTCCGTGAGCTCGGGAAGCTGATGGTTCGCATTCAGTCCGCTCGGATTTGGAAGCACCCAGATACCTGTTGATCCGATTTGTTCCTGCTGCCTTCCGATCTTTGCATGCGGCCGATCGAATCCAATTCGATACGCTCCAATGCCGACAACCGCGAGCCACGCAGGCTTGAACTTCCTCACCTTGCGCTCGAGAGCAATTCGCCCCGCACGATATTCTTCGTCTCTGAGCTCAGCAGCAGCTGCAGTTGCGCGACGGACAATCGCGGTGATTCCGTAACCGCGGGCGATGAGCGCGTCCCGCTCACTCGGATGCAGAAGCCGGTCGGTGAAGCCAGCCGCAAAAAGAGCGGGCCAGAAACGGTTTCCCGGTTTCGCGAAATGAAGTCGCGTCGCTCCGGAATAGAGTCCTGGATTGATGCCGCAGAATAGAACCTTGAGGTTCGGCGCGATGAGATCAGGGACACTCCGGCCTGCGGCATTCTTCAGCTCTTCCGGAGTAGGTTTCCTGAACGGTATTGTGGGTGGCATACCAGGGAGATCCGAATGCTGAAATGGCTTGGAGGATGTGCGGTCGTTGCAGTGATTCTCATCGTTGGCGGAGCGTATTTCGCCATGCGCACTGTGAGAGAATCTCTTTCGCCTGACGGATCAGCGCGTGTTGCAATCCACGCACCGCCCGAGCGCGTTTTCGCCTCGCTTGCGTCGGCAGATTCGGTCGCGACTTACACCTCCGCAGGTAATAAAGTCACAGTCAATCGCACCGGACCGCTTCAAGTCGGCGATTCCATTCGCACTGAACTTCGCACGACCCTTGGGATGAAGACGCAGCCGATGATATGGATCGTGAAGGAGATTGTTCCGAATCAGAAGATCGTCTTCCAGATGGGAGCGATGGGAAGCAAGGCGCCGGGCGCGATCAAAAGTGATTCGCTCTTTGCGAAGGGTGATTCGACAATCGTGGTCGGGCGTCTCGCAGTTCAACTGCCTGATTCTTCAAAGGCGGACGCGACGAGCGACATGATGAACACGATGTTTCAGATGCAGTCCAAGCTCGAGCTGGAGAGCCTCAAGATCAGGATCGAAGGGAAAGCCGCACCTCGACGACGTTGAACGAAGATCTCGTCGATCGTCTTCTCGCAAGGCTCGAGATCGATCGCGGTCTCAACTGCGATTTCGCCGGTCTCACAGCAGTGTACAGGGCCTGGTGCACCAACGTTCCATTCGACAACACTGCGAAGCTGATCGCACTCGGGAGTAACTCTCCCGGGCTGCTTCCAGGAATCGACGCTGACGAATTCTTCGACCGGTTCCTCTCGCATAACGTCGGCGGCACGTGCTGGCCAACGAGCAACGCTTTGTTCGAGCTGCTCGTAACCCTTGGATTTCAAGCGCGGCGCGCCGCGGGATCGATGCGCGATACTGGAGCCGTCAGTCATGGCACAACGAGGGTCCAAATCGACAATGCCAGCTGGCTTGTCGATTCATCGATGCTCACCAACGGCCCGTTGCCGCTCCAATCGGAGACTTTTTTGAGCAATGATCCGCTCGTTCCCGCTGAAGTCAGAACCGACGGCGGAGAGTACGTGATATGGTGGGATCTGCCGCCAAATCCAGGACCGATTCCGTGCCGTCTGCTTCATGATGATGTGTCTCGCGATTTTTACGTCGAGCGATATGAAGCTTCGCGATTACGCAGTCCCTTCAACGAGCGCATTTACGCTCGCCGGAATTTCGGGACGAGAATTCTCATCATCACTGGAAATCGCCGGCTGTCGAAGACAATCGATGGTATCGAAGATTCCAGCCTGAGTGACTCGCAGCTCGCCGAAAGTCTCAGGAATGAAATCGGACTTTCAGGGAGGATCCTCGATCAGCTTCGAGAATCGCCCGCGTGGCGCGCGTCTTTTATTCCTCCACCTCAGGCAGCGGATGCTGCTTCAGCAGCCGCGCAACAAAAGCCTGATTCCGCACGAACGTCTGAGCCATCTCCCGGACATCCTGCGACCTGAATTTTTTCTCGAAGGCTTCGCGCGTATCCTCGCCAAGCTCGCCGAGCCACGAAACCGAAGGCGCAGGCGGAATTGTGAATCCGTTCCAGCTCATGAAGTTCAGAATATTTCCGATGATGTGCTCCGCACCGTCTTCACCGCCAGTGATGACGATGCCGCCGGTTTTGTTCTGAAACTTCGACTTTCCGGTTGCGAGCAGCTCGTCATTGAGCTCGTCCATCCGCTCTATCGCTCTCTGTATCAGTGACGACTGAATTCCCCACCATACCGGCGTGGCGAAGATGATTATGTCCGCAGCCAGTACACGCTCGAGGATTTTCGGCCAGTCGTCATCGTCGACTTCTGTTCTTGTACCGGGCTGAATGTCGTAATCACGCAGCCGGATTATTTCGCTCTCGACGTTCTCCTTTTCGCGGAATGTCTCCGCGACCAGATCGCAAAGAACCTGGGTATGCGACAGCTGGTGCTTTTTCTTGAGTGTGCCGAGGAGGAAGATCGCTCTGACGGTTTCGCTCATGGGCTCGGCTCACTGCACGTCCCAGTCCAGCACATATTAGGGCCGAGTCGAACTCTTCAGGAGCGCGAATCATGGGCCCTCGAGCGGCATCTGTTCCTTCGCGTGATCGAATTGCATCGGTCGATATCATCCGTGGCACAGTTATGGTGCTCATGGCGATCGATCACGTGCGAGTCTTTGCAGGAGTTCCGACAAACGGACCGCCAGGCGTGTTCTTCACGCGATGGGTCACGCACTTCTGCGCGCCCGCATTCATCTTCCTCGCTGGAACTGCGGCTTATCTCTATGGACAGAAGATCGCATCGCGATCATCGCTCGCAAAGTTTCTCCTTGTTCGCGGTCTGTGGCTCGTACTGCTCGAGCTCACAGTGCTTCGCTTTGGCTGGACGTTCAATTTCGACTACGCGAATTTCACTTTCGCCGGAGTCATCTGGGCAATTGGCTGGTCGATGGTGGTGCTTGCCGGCCTCGTTCTTCTTCCGGTAAAAGCCGTCGGCGCGATCGGGCTCGCGATCATTCTCCTTCACAACGGACTCTCACCTGTACTCGGCGGAGGTGAAAACCCGTCGCCGATCGTGCAGGTGTTGTACGCTGGCGGAAATTTCGGCGTCGCCGGAATGAACGTGGTGATTCTCTACGTGCTGCTTCCGTGGATTGGAGTGATGGCAGCTGGCTACGCTTTTGGTGCGGTCATGCGCGAATCTGCAGAGCGTCGGCGAAGAATTTGTATCACACTTGGAATTGCAGCGATTGCACTGTTCATCCTCCTGCGTGCAACTGGGATCTATGGCGATCCGCGTGAATGGTCGAGCGGGAACGGGCCACTCGGTTTTCTGAATCCGGCGAAATATCCGCCGTCTCTGCAATTCCTTCTCATGACTCTGGGACCGACGATACTTGCAATTCCATTCCTGGAAAATGCGCGAGGGAAAGTTGCCGGATGGCTTGGCGTATTCGGGCAGGTTCCCTTTTTCTTTTACGTACTCCACATCCCGCTCATTCACCTGAGCGCTCTTCTCATCTCGCGGGTCCGCACGCCTGCGAGCACGGGCTGGCTGATTGCAAATCATCCAGTGCTGCCGCCCGATGTACCGGAAGGTTATCGGTGGAGTCTCGGACTTCTTTATCTGGTGTGGGCGATTGTCATTGTGGTTTTGTATTTCGCGTGCAGATGGTATGCAGGAGTAAAAGCCCGATCAAACAATCAGGCTCTCAGATTTCTCTGAGAGCCTGATTGGAAAGTCACTTGCAGATTCCGCTGTTGCCGCGCGGCTTGCAAGGCGGTGGCGGGGGTGGTGGATCACCGCCGCCGCCTCCACCACTTCCATCGGAAGTTGCTACAACTGCACCCAGCTCGTTTTCAATATTACTGAGTGGACTGAAGACGAACTGCGTGCTTCCACCGCCGCCCCAGAGAATTCCGACGAGCGTCACATTATCACCGCTCGTGATCTTGAAAACCGGCGATCCACTGTCGCCCGATCCAACGATGTTCGCGGAGTTGTTAGTGACGAGCGTCTGGCAAAGTTCCTGTACGTTCGAGCCCGAGACATTGACAGTCACGCATGTTCCGCTGACAGTTCCAGCCGTCCATCCGGTTGTTCTGCCAACCTTGTTGATAGTTCCGCTGAAGTTTGTGTTCGCGTCGTCCTGAGCAGTGATCGTGAAATTGCCGGAAGTCGTGAGAGATCCCGTGTTCACTCCCGTCGTCTTCGCAATGATGCCCCTGCTCGATGCAGTGCTCGAGTTGTACAACGCACGGGACGCATCGGCGCTGCGACAAACCTTTCCTGCCGAGCATCCTGGAATTCCAGACTGATAGACGGGATCTGCGACTTCAGTCGCGATCACAGTTGGATTCACGCTCGAGAGTGGCTGATAGTACGGCGTATTGTCTACGCCACCCTGATTAGTCGTGCAGTGTGAGTTCGTGATGAACGAACGGCCGCCTGCGTGATCGACATTGAATCCCATCGTGCAGAGAAAACCGGGGAAATGGATCTGGATTCCTCCGATGGTCGGACGGAATTCGCTCTGCAGCGTCGCCATCTGACGGATCGGCGCAGTGACTTGAACCACGAACTCCTCGGCGGAAAGTCCGCGTGCGATCAATGAGCGGGTAATTCCAGGGATCGCGTTCGCGTTTTCAACTCCAAAAACAAGCTTGCCGCGTGCTTCATCGTTGTCGGCGTAGACCGTACCCGGCATCGAAAGGATCTCGCTGGATACATCAGGGAAAAGCGCAGCAAGTCGATCCTGTGCTACCTGGCTTCGTTCGGCTGACGTCTTGAGACCGCTGACCGAAGGTTCGTTGGGGGTGGGCGTATCGGTACAGGCTGCAACCACAATTACCGATGACGCGACTGCGTAGAGTGAAGCTCGTCGAAGATTCATGCACTGCTCCGGCTGGACATAGGACTTCCAATCAACGCCTGCGGCCGGCGGGATGTCAAATCACGGAAATGTTACGATTGCTAGCCCAATGCTGAACCCGCCGCAAAGAGATCGATTTGCGGAGGCTTTGACGGCATTCCCAAAGAATGCATCACTGTCGGAATCCATCCATCGCGGTCTTCAGCATCGAGTGGCATAACCTCCACTTCAAAATCCGTCATGAGCTGATCGATCACCGTATCGATCTCGAGCTGAAATGCAGGACTCACCGCGCGAGTACCATCATACGACGGGAGCGATATCACCGGCACTTTGAAAAGTGCATCGTAGCTTCGAATCCATTTTCCAACGAGTGGATCCAGGTCCGGCCGTCTGCCCGCACGCGCAACCAGATAAGCATAGTTGTCGAGAACAGACCGATCGCAGATCACAACTTCATAAGTCGCCTGTGCCTCGAGCTCCTCGGCGATCTGTGTATGAAGAATCCACGCCTGCGCAGCGGGAGTTGTTTCCTCATTGATCGGAAGTGGACATCGTCGCGCGACTTCCTTCACAAGCTCGACGCCAAGGTCGAGTCGTTTCAGCTGTGCTGCGAGATCGAAGCAGAGAGTTGTCTTCCCTACACCGTGTGTCCCGACGAACGCAATCTTGAGACGGCGTCTGCCGAAAGAATCGAAGGGAAGAAGCTCGCGAGCCTGTGACATTGTCCGGCTGACATTAACAGCCGCTTGCCTTGCCGTACAGGAGTGGTATGATGACCGCGTGAGTGAACTGGTCGACGGGTTCATCAAGGCCGCCTGCATCCCGATGGACGGGAGCTGGCACAGCACGGGAGGAATCGACCGCGCGCGCGGGATACTGTCCAAAAACCCCGAAATCGCAAGCGCGAACGTCTATTCTGCCGCGGTGCTCGGCAACGACTCAGCGGTTCGGCAATTCCTGCAGGGCGACCTGGGTCAGGCCACGGCCAAAGGTGGACCGTATGGCTGGGATGCATTGACCTATCTCTGCTTTTCCAAGTATCTGCGCCTCGACAAGGATCGATCGGAGGGATTCGTTCGCGCCGCAACCGCGCTGCTGCAATCAGGGGCTGATGCGAACAGCGGTTTCTACTCCGAAGAGCACGAGCCCCATCCGATTTTCGAAAGTGTTCTGTACGGCGCCGCCGGTGTCGCTCATCACGACGGGATGACAAAGCTTCTTCTCGATCATGGTGCAGATCCAAACGACGGCGAGACCGAATACCATGCGCCCGAGTGGTTCAACAACCGGCCGATGGAGCTCATCGTAGAAAGTGGAAGGCTCAAGCCGATGGGCCTCACGACGATGCTTCATCGCAAGCTCGACTGGACCAATCTTGCGGGCGTCATCTGGCTTCTCGATCACGGTGCGGATCCCAATCACATCAGCCTCTGGGGCGCACGCGCCCTGGATCACTCCCTCGGCCGCGATAATCCGCTCGTGTTCATTCAGACACTGCTCGACTACGATGCGGACCCGCGTCTCAGTACAGACGACGGACTCAACGCATTCATGCGCGCCGCAGCAGCGGGGCGTGCCGATGTTCTCGCGCTTTTCAGGAAGCGCGGATTTTCATTCAAGCTCGAGGATGACTTTGCATTCCTCGAGGCATGTGCGACAGGCAATGAGAAGCTGGCCGCAAGAATGGCCGCTGAAGATTCGGACCTTGTTGCGCGGCTGAATTCGGCGGAAAGGCCAATACTCGCAGACTTTGCGGGAGCCGGAAACACCGAAGGTGTTCGAATACTTCTCGATCTTGGATTCGACATTGAATCCAAAGCGACTCACCCCGGGTCACGAGGAAATACTGCGCTGCATCTGGCAGTCTGGCGGGAACGGCTGGAGACGGTGAAGCTGCTGATCAGTCGGGGAGCCTCACTCACCGCAAGAAATCCCGGAGGTCTTACGCCGCTTATGCTGGCCGAGCAGGCTCAGACGGAAATGTCGGAGTGGACTCCGCACGAATCTTCTGCGGTACTCGATGAAGTCAGGAAAGCAGAAGCGACTGATCCGTAAATCCGTTCCGCTTCTCGATCCGTGTCAGGGAAAACCCCTTCGATACGCACATACACACTCAGCGCTGCCGCTGGAAAAACAAGTCGATCAAAGATTCTGCCTCTTCCGCGCTATTCAGACTGCAGCGTTTATCGCGTTAACGGACTAGACGGTATCGCCGACACGGACACATATTGTGCCGTTACGTTGATTCCTCTGTCGCAGCAGCACTGAATGAACGACGCTCTTCCCACGCAGATAGGCAAATACAAGATCGAGGAGTTGGTGGGTGAGGGCGCGATGGGCACCGTCTACCGCGCGACCGACTCCGTTCTTGGGCGCACCGTTGCCGTAAAGGTGATGAATGCCTCGATTGCGAGGCAGGAGGATCATCGCAATCGATTTCTGCGCGAAGCGCAGGCAGCGGGATCGCTTCAGCATCCCAACGTTGTAACGATCTACGACCTGGGCGAGCTCGAAGGACATCTCTTCATCGCGATGGAGTTTGTCCACGGTGTCGATCTCGAGAAGCTGATGACCGGTGCCGAGCCTCTCAAGCTCCAGTCAAAGCTCGACATCATCGTCGACGTGCTGATGGGACTCTCGTACGCGCACAAGCACGGAATCATTCACCGCGACATCAAGCCGGCGAACATCCGCGTGACCGAAGACGGTCATGCGAAGATCATGGACTTCGGCGTCGCGCATCTGCAGTCGTCGGACATGACGCGCACCGGCCTCGTTGTCGGTACGCCGAGTTACATGGCACCGGAACAGGTCATGGGCGGCAAGGCTGTGCCGGGCACTGATGTGTTCGCTGTCGGAGCAGTGCTCTATCATCTGCTCACCGGATCGAAGCCTTTCGAAGGACCGACTCTGCAGAGCCTGTTCTATAGAATCGTCACCGACATGCCGCGCCCGCTCGATGAAGTACGTCCCGGACTTCCTCCCGCGCTGAACACGATTGTTCAGAAATCGATGGCGAAGGAGGCGGCACAGCGTTACGAGTCGGCTCTCGACATGGCGAATGCAATCATCGCAGTGCGCGCGGGGCTCAGTGGAAACGCATACGCTTCCACCGCATCACTCACAGCTTCCGCGGTGAACGTCGTCGAGAATTTTGCGCCGAAGCCGGTTCCTGTTGACGCGAAGAAACCATTCGCGTGGAAGAGGATGGAGGTGATTGCAGCCGCGGCTGCTGTCGTTCTGGTCGGAATGTTTGTGCTGTCGAGACCAAAGGATTCGGAGCGGCCTGTCGCAGCGTCTTCAGCTGCCGACACTGCAACTCCTCAAGCAGCTGTTGCCGAATCTGCTTCGACCTCTGTTGCGCCTCCACCACCACCAGCTCCTGTGAGCGCAGCGGTAGATCCGTCTGCTGCTGCAGCGGAGAAACCGTTGCCTGCTCCACCTTCTGCTGCAGAAAAAAAACGGGACCGCGCTGCTGAAGCGGCGCGTGCTGCTCGTTTGCGTGAAGAAGCACGTCTGCGCGAAGAAGCCCGGAAGAAGAAAGAAGCGGCCGCGCGAACTCCGCCAAAGACTGTGACGCAGGCTCCGGCTCAGACTATTCCGCCAGCGCCTCCTCCGGTTGTCTCGACGCCACTGCAAAATCCGCAGCGCCCTATCGTCGTGGCTCCGCCGCCCAGCGCGCCGGTGAAGCCGCCTGATCCGGTGCCTGAGCCAAAGACAGACCCACGCGATGAGATCAACGGACTTGTCTCCACGTATGCGCGCGCGATTGAATCACGTGACATCGGTGCTGTGCGACGCGCGTATCCGGGAATCTCGTCGGATCAGGCACGCGGCTTCGAACAATTCTTTCAGTCAGCACGCAATATCAACGTGACATTCCGCGTCTCGGGACTCGACGTGAATGGAAACTCGGCAGACGCGCGACTGACAGGGACTTATCAATACACGGGCAGCGATGGCAAAGCGGAACGTCAGCCCGTGAGCTTCAGCGCGTCTTTCAGAAATGACAGCGGCTCCTGGCGACTCACCTCCGTCAGGTAGCCTTTCTCAACCACAAGCCGCGGTATTAGGTGTTAGACAGGCGCTAGAAGCTGTACTCGAGTCCTGCGGTGTAGATCAAATCGGCCCGCAGACCACCTCTGTTCAACGGGAACAGAGCATTCAGAACCGCGGTGAGATTCTTTGCCGGCGTGAGCTTGAACCCGAACGATCCGTTGATGATATCGTCGCGCGAATCCGGAATATCCGTTGGATTCACGGTACGGTTGAACGGAGACACGTAATGCACTTCGGATGGAAGCTCGAGCTTGCTGTCGCCAACCTGAAATTCGCTGACGAGGTCGGCCGCAAGCGTCACTCCAGAGCCAAGCCGGTGATCGAAGCCAACCGTGCCAAGCACTGCATCGTTTTCCTGGTCACCGGAGCGATACAGATAACCTGCGTTGATGTGCGGTGAGAAATCTCCAAATCGCGATGCAACGATTGCCATCGCTCTTCCGGAAAAATGTCCCGAGCCCAAGAGATCCTTTTCACTTCCGGTGGGGAGTCTTGCATCGACCAGCAGTCCAAAGCCGGACGTTGGGGTATTTCTGAGATTTCCCTTCAGCCGGATCGCAACGTCACCCAGTCCTGTTGCTGATCCGATCGTCTGCCTCTCGGCAGCAAGATTCGGATTCGTTGTGGTGCCGGAGAAGAAATGATTTGAGGTGGTTCCACCGAAGGGCACAATCTCCGCGTTGCTCTGTCCCTCGAAATGAGCCTGTACAATCGGCATTACGAGGCCGATGTCGAACTTGTCGCTCACGCCGTAGGTCATGTAGAACGAGTTCACGCGGACGTCGAGATCGAGGCTGAGCTTGAAGTCGATTACATCGTTCTCAAAAACCGGCACTCCATATTTCGCGCAGTCATCTCCGAACGTCGTCGAGCATCCGGGGAAATCCACGTTCTGGTGAGTGAATGTCAGGTGGATGTCCTTCATGTCGACACCGCGGAGTGTCGCGAACCTGAACCCGCTTCTGTTGATGCCAGCGAGAACTCTTCCCTTTCCAAGAGTCTGAGGACGCTCGGCGAAAATCGGCCCGGATGACAGCGACGTTTTTACCGGAACGCCACCGACAAACCGAAATGTTTCCGATCCGCTGGTGGAGCCGATCGGCATGTTGGAAACGTTGCGACCCAGCGCTTCGGTGATGAAGCTGATGACCGCGAAGTTTCCTTCGGACGCCGAGGGAATGAAGTGCATTCCGTGTGCGCGAAGATTCGCGGGATTGTTCGGATCACCGGATCCCGCGAGGAAGAGCGGGTCCTCTCCCGGTCCGAAGATGAAAAGCTCGTTGATTTTCCCGCGAAGTCCCTGTGCGTTCGCTGTCGTCGCGAGTGCGAAGAACGCGACCAGAGCAGCTCTAAGAATTCTCTGATGCATGCCACAAATGATGCAGTCCCGTCACACGGTCTGCCAGATCTTTCGTAGCGCCTACGTATCGAGCTCGGCACTGAGTCTGGGCTCCGCTGGAGCTTTCTGGCCTAGCAGGCGCGCCACGATCTTGTCACCGTGGTATCTCCCGTTCTCGATGAACACTTTGTTCGCATCGAATCCCGCGACTATCACTCCCGCAATGAAAACTCCCGGGACTGAAGTCTCGAGTGTAAGTGGATCATGTTCCGGAATGCCCGTCTCGCGATTTATTGGAACGCCGACTTCCTCGAGCAGATCCACTTTCGGCGCAAATCCGGTCATCACGTAGACGAACGTCGCCGGCAGCTTCTCTTCGCCCTGAGGGCCGCTTATCACGACTCCGTCGCTTTCGATTCTCGTAACACGGCTGTCCCATCGTCCCGAAATACTTCCTTCTTTCATTCGATTCGTTAAATCGGGAAGCACCCAGGGTTTGATTTTCTTGTCGAAAGTCGGACCAAAGTGCACGAGCGTAACGCGCGCGCCGGAGCGCCACAGATCGAGCGCTGCTTCAGCGGCAGAGTTTCCCCCGCCAACGACTACCACATCCTGATCGAATGCTTCGTGTCCTTCGCGGTACACATGCGACACCAGCGGAAGATCTTCGCCCGGAACTCTGAGATAATTCGGGGAGCCGAAGTAACCCGTCGCGACAACGACAGCTCGAGCTTTTGTCTGTTGTTCGTGTCCACTCCGCTGAACTGAGTGAACAACGAACGCACCGTCTCGCTTCTCGATCGATGTCACGCGCTCGTACTGCCTCAAGTCGATCGCAAAATGCTTGACCACCGCACGGTAATAAGCCAGAGCATCGCGGCGTGTCGGCTTTTCTGCAGCGATGACAAACGGCATGTCGCCGAGAGAGAGTTTTTCGGCGGTAGAAAAAAAGCGGACGTAGGTGGGATAGTGTGCGATCGTGCTTACTACGACTTCCGATTCGATCACAGCCGCTTTCAGTCCCGCACGCTGCGCTGAAATGGCGGCAGCGAGTCCACACGGGCCGCCGCCAATCACAACGAGATCGAGCTGCGTTTCCTTCGGCATCACACTCCCGCAATCCTCCGCTTGTACTCCTGAAGTGCGGAATCGAGGCGGTCATGCGCTGTCGTGTCACCCGGAATGTTGTGTGACGGATGGATGTACAGCTTCACGCCTCTCGAAGCGAGTATCTCAGCGACAGTAGTGATTGTCATCCACACCACCGCGACGAATGCCATCGTCGATACAGGACCAACATTGTCTCTGTGATTCTCGAGCGGCACCGCGGAATCGCCTGCTGGTACGCGGGTGTCGATCACCACATCTGCAATCTCGAAGAGAGTCTTTCCCGATGGATGTCGAGGCTTGCCTACTTCACTGGCTGAGCCTGTCGCCACGATTTTCATTCCAGCGTCTTTCGCACGAAGCGCGACATCGATGTTCACGTTGTTGATCCCGGTGTGCGAGAAAATCCACATCGTGTCACGCGGATCGAACGAGTACGCCTTCATTATCGCATTGCCGTAACCTTCAGCGCGCTCGAGAAACAGGAACTGGTGGATTCCCATCTCGCCTGTGATGCGTGTGAAGAACGTGAGTGGAAGCTCGACCATCGGATGAAATCCAACGAAACCACCAATGCGTGGATACATCTCTTCCACCGGGATCGTTGCGTGACCGCATCCGAACGTGTGCACCCAGCGCTCAGCCTCGATCGAAGCCGCCATGATCTCGGCGGCCTTCTGAATCGATTCGGATTGAGTTGCTTCTATGTCATCCAGCACTCCGCGTGTTGCGGAGAGCCAGCGGCTTCTCAGTGATGTCATGCTGTCGGGTTTAGGCGAAGTGATCGCGAAAGAATCGAAAGAAGCGTTCCAAGAATGGCGAGAGCGACAGGTACGATCACGAATGATGCACGCATTCCGTAGCTGCCGCCGACAACTCCCGCGAGCCACGGAAGGAGCATACCGCCGCACAAAGCCATTGCGATCGCAAGACTGAACGCGGTTCCGGATATCCCTGCGTATCGATCGCCTACGAAACCCAGAATCATCGGGAAGGCGGCGGCGAATCCAACGCCAAGGCAGAATACTCCGAGACATGCGACCGCAAGGTTTTCAGTCGAGAGCAGCATCACCGACGCGAGAATTCCAATCGCAATGCATGAATAGAGAACTCGAGTGGGCTTCAGGTTCCGCAGGAAAGTCCCAAGCGCCAGACGCGCCAGCATCATCCCGAGCCAGTAGAGCGACAGCACAATGAGCGAAGTTCGCGGCGACACTGCCAGAATCTCATTGACGAAGGTGGTAGTCCAGCCTCCCACCATGATCTCCATTCCGCTCTCGAGAAAAAGCATGAATCCCATTAGAAGGAGCAGTGGATCACGCGTAAGCTTTCCGGCTTCGGCGATCGGAAATCCCTGTGGGTGTTTTGGCACCGGAAATGGATTCGATGCAATAAAGGCGAACGGGAGGAGTACGAGCACTCCCAATGCTGCGACGAGCGTCGAGCTTTCGAAGCGCGCACCAAACGCCGCAAGGACAAACGGGGTTCCAACTGCACCGACACCAAAGAAGACTCCCAGAAGATTGAGTCCGGCTCCTTTTCCTTCGCTCGAGATGTCGGCAACGAGCGCGTTGGTACCGCCGTTGACTATTCCTCCGCCGAAGCCAATCAGCGCAATCGCAACACGCAGCATCAGTATCGACGGAGCGAATGCAATCCCCTCGAGACCGATGATGATCAGGAGAATCCCGAGAAGCAGCATTCCCTTGTAGCCGTATCGGTCTACCATCGGGCCGAACACAAGCGATCCGGCAAGTATTCCGAATGTCATCAGGAGGAACAGCGAACCCGCCTGTGCCTTGTCGATTCCAAAGCGCACGATGACGTTCGGCAGAACAGCGCCAAGTATCGTGAGGACAATTCCAAACGTGAGCATGCCAACGCATGCGCACGCGAACAGCGCACCTCGCGATCTCACGTTATTCCTCCGTCGATCGACATTGCCAGCCGTCCTGCTCCGTACAAGCCAGCGTCAGATCCAAGTGTTGTTGCAACGAACTGGACCTGATTGATAGCAATCGGCTGCGCCCATTTTCGTGCCTGCACTTCAATGCGATCGAGAAACTTCGTTGCCGGTCCAAAGATACCGCCTCCGAACACAATCATCGCCGGATTGAAGAGACTTACCAGATTTGCGGCAGCCATTCCCCACAATTCAATCGCGTTGTCGAAGACTTTCTGAGCGACCGGATCTCCATCGTCGTAAGCGGCAAATATGTCTGCTGCGTTCAATTCTCCGGTGCGAAGAAGTTGTCCGTCGTATTCAGGGTCTTCTGTCATGAAGTCGCGGGCGACTCGCACGAGTCCTGGTCCCGATGCCTGATCTTCAAAGCATCCATGCTGCACGAACCGGGGAGCGAATGGACGATCGAGAGCGAGCCATCCAATCGCGCCTGCGACGTCGCCGTGTCCGCGAAGAATTCTTCCGCCGCTCAGAATGCCGGCACCAATGCCTGTGCCGACTGCAAGGAAGATTGCGTCGGTAGCTCCAGCCGCCGCGCCCTTCCACGTTTCGCCGAGTATGTATGCGGCTCGATCGCTGTCGATTGCAATGCGATGTGATTGCGGGAACGCGGAGCGCATCTCGTCCAGAAGCGGATAGTCATCCCAGCCGGGAATGTTCGGAGCCCAGACTGTCCCCGTTCCAGATCGATAAAGTCCGGGGATGCACACGCCAGTGGACTCGCACTCGTACTGATCGCGAAGTTTTGTCGCGACTTCCACAATGAGAGCACCGACGTCACTCCCCTCTCGACCCTCCAGCTGAGTGGATTCGCGATGCAAAATTTTGCCGTCGGCTGAGAAGGCCGCTTGAGCAAGCTTTGTCCCGCCAAGGTCGATGCCGGCGAATGCCATGAGCGGGCGAAACTGGACGCATCCGGCGGTTATCGCAAGATTCACTGCATGACAATCGCCGACACGCTGCTTCCTGAATTCGATCAGGAAATGAAAGTCACGCGAAGAGTTCTGGAGCGCGTGCCCACCGATAAGGGAACCTGGAAACCCCACGAGAAATCATTCTCGATTGGCCATCTCGCACAGCTTCTCTCGTGGATGCCCGGATGGATCACGAATACTCTGACCAGCGACTCTCTCAACCTCGCGGGCGGTGCCGGGTACAGCTACGAAAAAACCGAGAAGCTGCTGGAAGATTTCGATAAGAATGTGAAAGAGGCG
>JBKPNY010000319.1:0-8983 GCA_046732835.1 Gemmatimonadota bacterium
TCCCGCTCAATAGAACAGCGGATCTCTCGCGCATCATCAAGGCGTCGGAAATTCTTCGCCAGAAAATGCGCCGCGAGCCCACGCCTGAAGAGCTGTCGCAGCTGACAGGTCTTTCAGTCGACGTCGTTCAGTCGCTTGCTGCGCTCAACACCGGCGACGTGCGGCTCGATGCACCGATGGACCCTGAAGGCGATCGTTCCCTGATCGAGCGATTCGTCGCAGATGAGATGCCCGACACCGAGGAAGAGGCGATGAACCGCTTCCTCAACGACGAGATCGAGTCAGCTCTTTCGACTCTTCCTCCTCGTGATGCAAAAGTTCTGCGTCTCTACTTCGGACTCGAAGCCGGCCGCGAGCACACGCTCGAGGAAATCGGATCGATGCTCGGAGTTACACGCGAGCGCGTTCGTCAGCTGCGCGATCGTGCACTGAAGAGATTGCGCGAAGGCGATGTTGGCCGAGCTCTTGGATCTTTTGCGGCGTAAATAAGAACAAAAGCATCACGCCGAGAGCGGCGCATCCTCGGCGCTCTCGGCGTGATGCTTTTCTATTTCGTTATTGTCCCATACTTCGCCAGAATTGCGGCCTTCGCAGCTGCAGCAAGGATCTGATTTCCCGCTAAACTCGGATGTACTGAATCGAGACTGATGTTCGGTCCGAACGGCGTGTTCGACGTAAGAATCGTGTTGATGTCGAACGCAACTCCATCCTTCGAAGTGTCATAAAGAACGCCGAGTGAGAAGGTCGCGTAGCCATTCTCGCTGGCCTTGGCGTTAATGAATGCATTCATGCCTGCGACGAGAGTGTTAAGCGTCGAAATGTCGCCCGACGTAAGCACTCCGTCCGCCTGTCCCGACACATCTGCGCAGCTCAAATCAAATGGAGAAAGTCCGCCTGCAGCTCTGATCGCTCCCTGAGCAAGAGCGCCAAGAACTTTCTGCATTGTGATCATGTTCGTGCTCGCATCGCAGTTTGCGTTCACTGAAACATTCCGAGTGAGCAGCGCTGATCGCTGCGAAGCGATCTCTGAACCCGTGCGCAGTGTTGGAAACTTTGAGAGATCAGTAGGCAATGTCGCGAGCAGTGCTTTGGCGTTTGTCGCCTTCACATTGTCGATGACGAGCTGATATCCCGCGGTGAATGCGGCGAGGGTCGCAATCGTGACACCGGTCGAAACGAGGCCACTCATTGCCGGCAGCACTTCGCCGCCGCCAAACTCCACTGATACAAATGTCGGACTCTGTGCGCGCATTGCGCTGGCCTGAGTTTGCCCAGCGCCGAGCACACGCGCGCTCATCGTTCCTGTCTGCGGAGTTACTGCAACCGCGGCCGCCGCGGTCCAGCCGCTGAGCGCAACGTTCTGAGTGGGCAGCGTGATGCCCGTTGAATTGGCCGCGCAAACAGTGCTCGTCGTCAGAATCGAAGAGTCATCTAGGCGCTTGAGCAAGCCAAGCGGACTCACGAACGGCGGCTGACAGCCTGGAGCATCGATCAGGGGAAGCGTGAACGTCGCGCCAACGTCATTCGCGAGGAGTTTTGGCCAGGAATTCTGCTGCGACGCCGCAACCACACCGTCGCTCGCCATTCCCATCGAGATGCTCGTTCCCATCGCTACATACTTCGAAAAGTCAGCGCTGGGATTGCCCGGCTCGACA
Organism: Gemmatimonadota bacterium; assembly: GCA_046732835.1. Taxonomy (GTDB): domain Bacteria; phylum Gemmatimonadota; class Gemmatimonadetes; order Gemmatimonadales; family Gemmatimonadaceae; genus UBA4720. The sequence goes on from JBKPNY010000319.1 coordinate 1,656, forward strand.
CCGGTGTCAGCTTTCTCGCACGCGGCGCCGGCAATCAGCGCCGCAATAATGAGTCTTTTTGCAGTCCGGAACGTCATTCCTTTGCTCCTGTCAGCCAGATCTTGCTTCACTGCTTTTTCGCGTCGCGAGAATCATTCCCCGGCCAGGTATTCCGTTGTGTTATTTTTTCGGGGACTCACAAATCTGCCTCAAGGTCCAGAATGATCCGCCTCGTCGATGTTCACAAAGCCTTTGGTCCAAAACGCGTTCTCGAAGGCTTCACACTCGACGTCAATGAAGGCGAGACGATGGTCATCATCGGCTACTCCGGAACTGGAAAATCCGTAGCCATCAAGCACATCGTCGGCCTGCTCGAACCCGATCAGGGAACCGTGTGGGTAGACGGTCTCGAAGTTCCGACGCTCACGCGTCCGCAGCTCTACGATCTGCGCGCAAAAATCGGCTACGTGTTTCAGTTCGCCGCTCTCTTCGACTCCATGCCGATCGGCGAAAACGTCGCGATGGGCCTGCGCAAAGAGGGGAAACTTTCAGAGCCCGACATTCAAAAGCGGGTGACCGAAGCACTCGAGCTGGTAGACCTCCCTAACGTCGAAACAAAAATGCCCGCCGAGCTTTCCGGAGGCATGAGAAAGCGCGTCGGCATTGCCCGGGCGATTGCCAGGCGCCCCAAGTACATACTGTATGATGAGCCTACCACCGGACTCGATCCGGTCACCAGCGCGGTCATCGATGAACTGATGGTTCGCATGCGTGAGAAACTTGGAGTCACCAGCATCGTCATTACTCACGACATGAAGAGCGCATACCGGGTGGGCTCTCGCATTGCAATGCTCTACGAGGGAAAAGTGAAGCAGGTCGGTACTGTCGATGAGATCCAGCACACGCGGGATCCCATCGTGAGGCAGTTCATCGAAGGCAGGCCCGACGTCGAGCTGGTCGAAGCCGGTGTCTAAAACACAGGGCGCCGAGACCGCGGAGCTCACGACGCTCCTGCTGTATGCTCCGCGCGAGCGCGCACGAGCGTTCGTCCGGGCTGCATTTCCCAAGCGGAAATGGAAGATCATCCAGGTCCGTGACGTCACCGAATTCAAGGAAGCGTTCCGCACGGTCCTGGTCGATGCAGCACTCATCGACATCGGCTCAGCGGCTGCAGCAACAAGCGCGGGAGGCGAAGCAGTTGGAAGCGCCGCGCATCTTGCAGCCGCATCCGCGAATGACGACACGTGGAAGATCGCGACTCTCGCTCACGAATTTCCCAGCGCGCCGTTCTTTGGAATCACACCGCTGCGCGCAACCGACGCGCCCGCTGTCGCACGCTCAGCAGCTCTCGAGTTCTGCGACATCCTCGTTGACGGAATCGATGATTCAGTCGCGCGCGATCTGGTTCAGCCGCGCACATTCTCCGCACGATTTGCTTCTGCACTGAGTGACCCGCCGCAGTCGCTTGGACTGCGAACTGAAATGCAGCTCGCAACCTGGAAGGGAATTCTTGCTTCTGGCGGACGGCCGGTCCGCACCGCGGCCCTCGCGCGCGAAGTTGGAGTGAGCCGCGAGCATTTGAGCCGCCACTTCTCCGCGCCGGGCGCTCCGAATCTCAAGCGAGTGATCGATCTGGTACGAATGATCGGCGCCGCAGAGCTCGCAAAGAATCCCGGACTGGATGTTCGGGATATCGCCCGGATTCTGGGTTTCGCATCCTCCTCCCATCTCGCCGTGACCGCCCAGCGAGTACTCGGCACACGTCCCGCTTCTCTGTCGCGACTGAGAACCGTGGATTTGATCGACCGCTTTACCCAGGGCCGGACGCGCTCGCGCGGGTAAAACTGCAAATTCTGTCGTAACAGATCAGGCAGGGGCAGGAGGCAGATCGAATTCGAAAGTCGTTCCCTCTCCGGGAATGCTCTGCACCGAGATGGTTCCCCCATGCGCTTCTACAATTCCGCGTGCGATAGAGAGCCCCAGGCCGGTACCGAGCCGCGCACTGTCTCCCGCTTGCCAGAAAGGCTCGAAGAGATGGGGAAGCTCTTCCGCGGGAATCCCGGGTCCTGTGTCGGAAACCGAGAAGTGAGTACCTCCAGAGTCGCTGCGCATTGCGTGAACGCCGATGCGTCCGCCTTCACCAGTGAACTTCACTGCGTTGCCAAGCAGGTTTGAAAAAACCTGCAGGAGCCTGTCGCGATCGGCAAACAGAGTTGCGGGCGCCGAATCGGCATCGCATTCCAGCCTGATTTTCTTTGCGCGCGCCTCGCCAGCGAGCTGGTCTGTGGCCTCAGTGAGGAAGTCGCGCGTATCGATCACCGATTGCGATACTGCGAGAGCCCGCCCTGATTGAACACGCGCGGCATCGAGGAGATCGTGTATGAGCCTGTGCATTCGCTCCACAGTGCGCCCGATGATGCGAAGCTGTTCCTGTTTCTGCTCTTCCGACAGCTCGAGCGTGGAGAGCAGATCCGCCGACATGCCGATGGTGTGCAGCGGATTCTTGAGATCGTGCGATACCACTCTGAGTGTGCGATCGCGATATCGCACCGCATCCTCGGCTTCGCTGCGTGCGTGCTGCTCTCGCTCGATGAGAAGAACTCTCCCCAGTGCAGCCGTCACAAGATCGCCGAGGGCGACGGCATATGCGGTGTCGCTCTCGCTGTAAGTGGATGGCATCGTGCCTCGATGAATCACAAGGCTGCCGAAAACATTGCCATCGACCACGAGCGGAACCACGAGCGCTCTCGATTCCTTCGCCAGCAAAGGACTGCCGAGATCTGCGATTACGGCGTGCGTCCGTTGTCCGTCGCCGATTGCAGTACCGTTCATCGCTCTCGCTGTTGCTGATTCGCTGAACGGAACCGATGAGCCGGGCGGTGGCGCTTCCGCACCGCGTGATGCTATGATCTGAGCGACATCGCCGACGTGTCGCTCGAGAAAACAGCCTGCGCTGCGCGTCCAGCTCATCGCCGACATCGTCACCTGCTGCGCAACTTCCTCGACCGTCGGTGCACCGTTCAACGTGCCGGCGACGTGATGCAGCGAGGCCTCCTCCTCGACGCCGTAGCGAAGCTCTGCTGCAAGCAGATTGAGGCGGTGCACGAGCCAGCCCACGACGATGATGACCGCAAGCGCAGCCAGTGCAAGAATCGAAACGAGCGCAGCGGCGGTGCGCTCGTAGTTCGTCACTGTGTGACGCATCTCTGTTTCGGCTGCGATCACCGCAGAATTCGCTTTGTCTGCCGCGGCGAGCACGCCGTCTACTCTTCGTTCGCCTTCGTCGAGCGACTGAATCAGCTGTTCGCGGGTTCTTCGACCGGCGACTGCTTCGTTTGGCTCTGCGAGCCAGGCTTGCTTGAGGCCATCGAGCTCGAACACTGCCGCACCAGCCTGGGGACCAAGCTGCGCCGCGAGCTTGAGCAAACGCCGGGACGCAATCCGGTCTTTGTTGACGCCTTCTCTGAAATCGTCAAGGAATGCTTTGTCGCCGGTGAGCTCGTATCCGCGAATTGCAGCGACTTCCGACGCGAACGCAATCTGCACCTCGAGCAACGCGTTTCGCGCAGGAAGGGCGACGTCGGTAACGCGCTCGCGAAGATGTGAGGTGTGCTGCCTGAGCCAGAGAGGAACTATCAGAAGCCCCGCAAGCAGAACTCCTGTAACGAGCGGCAGGTGCCGCATCCAACGGGGAACCGGATCTGACCGCTCGAGTCGCGTTCGCATCGCCATAAATACACGGGCGGCGCATATTCCGTTCTCGCAATTGTCAGTTTCGCGCGCAGAAATCCAGGCGAGGGAGAAGCAGAAATGCAGCACTCAATCGACACCATGCTTGTCGCCGTTGACTTCAATGAACCGTCGTTGAATGCAGCGAGCTGGACCGCGCGAATGTTCAAGTCTGCTTCGAGGCTCATTTTTGTCAGCGTCATCGAGCCTCCTCCGCCACCTCCATCACTTGCTCAGCGTTTTCCTTCGCCGGCGACACTCGTCAGCGATGCGCGCGCTGAATCGCAACAAAAGTTGTCAGAGCTTTCGGAGAGACTGGCTCCGGGAAAATCAGATACCGAGGTCAGGGTCGGCAGGCCGCACGAGGAAATCCTCGCGGTCGCGAAGGAACGCTCGGTCGACGTAATCGTCGTCGGGCGGCAGGAAGTTGGATCGGCAGGCTGGGCGCGCGTTGGCGCGATTGCGCAGCGGCTGCTCCGTTCCGCGCAGATTCCGATACTTGTCGTTTCCGGTCAGGGTTCGGGGACTCCGCAAAATATCGTCGCTGCAGTCGACGATTCATCCATGACAGCGAGCGTTCTCGATTGGGGTCGCGTCCTGAGCGACCATTTTTCGTCGAGCGCGACGGCACTTCATGTACTCCTCTCACAGCGCTCTCCGGACCAGGTGGCGCACGCGCGCACGTGGCTCGAGCAGCGAGTCAATGAAGCGGGGGCCTCATTTCGGCCACAGATAGTGTCGGGAGCAAGACGCGAGGCCGAAGGAATTCTGGCGGAAGCACGGTCTCTCGGCAGTGGATTGATCGTGATCGGGAGTCAGGGAGCGGGCGCGCAATCCGATGGAGTGTTCGGAAGCGTCGCCGAGAGCGTGGTGGTGTCGGCACCGTGTCCGGTGTTTGTTGCTCTGTGAACTGGACTGCTGAATTGAACTGGAATGCTGAATGCTGAATGCTGACGTACCGAGGACAAGGGACCGGGATCCAAGTCTGAGGTCAGCGTTCCGCGTTACCTCAGAATTCAGCATTCAGCATTCCAGCTGGCGGCATTTACCCGCCCAACTTGAATCCAGAGGGCGCTTGTGATATTTTTCACAAGCTCCGAAGCGACCGCAGTTTCCTTCCCAAAAACGCTCCTAGCCCGACACAAAAATGGCAACCGAGACAACTCTCCGCCCCGGCGAAATCAAGGACATCCTCCTTCGCGAAATTGAAGCGGCTGACCTCCGCGACCTGGACGTTGAAGAAGTCGGCACTGTACTCGAAGTAAAAGACGGTATTGCACGCATATACGGCCTCTCCAAGGCAATGTCCGGAGAGATGCTCGAAGTCACGTCGTCCGAGACCGGCGACAAGATCACCGCGCTCGCACTGAACCTCGAAGAAGACAACATCGGCGCAGTCATTCTCGGCAACTATCTCATCCTGAAAGAGGGCGACGAAGTCCGCCGCACCTCGCGCGTGCTTGAAGTTCCAGTCGGACCGGAAATGATCGGCCGCGTTGTCGATCCGCTCGGCCGTCCAATCGACGAGGCTGGATCGATCAACACGTCGCACACTCGTAAAGTCGAGTCACCGGCGCCTGGTATCATCGTTCGACAGCCGGTGAAGGAGCCTCTCCAGACCGGTATCAAGGCAATCGACTCGATGATTCCGATCGGCCGCGGTCAGCGTGAGCTCATCATCGGAGACCGTGGAACTGGAAAGACTGCAATCGCGATCGACACGATCATCAACCAGAAGGGAACCGGCGTTATCTGCGTTTACGTCGCAATCGGCCAGAAGAATTCGACGGTTGCATCAGTCGTCGAGAAGCTTCGCCAGGCCGGCGCAATGGAATACACGATTGTCGTGGTCGCAGGCGCATCCGATCCCGCACCGATGCAGTACATCGCGCCCTACTCGGGTTGCGCGATGGCCGAGTATTTCATGTACAACGAAGGGAAGCCGACGCTGTGCGTGTACGATGACTTGACCAAGCAGGCAGCAGCATATCGCCAGCTGTCGCTGGTTCTTCGTCGTCCGCCGGGACGTGAAGCATTCCCCGGCGACGTGTTCTATCTGCACTCGCGTCTTCTCGAGCGTGCTGCAAAGCTGCGCGAAGACAACGAAGTCGTAGACGGAAAAACAATTCTCAAGGCAGGCGGATCGCTCACCGCACTTCCTGTCATCGAGACTCAGGCAGGTGACGTTTCCGCATACATCCCGACCAATGTGATCTCGATCACCGACGGCCAGATCTTCCTCGAGGCAGATCTTTTCTATTCGGGCGTTCGTCCCGCGGTCAACGTCGGCATCTCCGTGTCACGCGTGGGCGGATCGGCGCAGGTGAAAGCAATGAAGACTGTTGCTGGACGTCTTCGTCTCGATCTCGCGCAGTATCGTGAGCTCGAAGCGTTCGCATCCTTCGCATCCGATCTCGATGCGGCAACCAAGAGACAGCTCGATCGCGGTGCACGCACCGTCGAGATTCTCAAGCAGCCGCAGTATCAGCCGATGCCGGTCGAGAAGCAGGTCATGATCATTTACGCTGTGACCAACGGATTCCTGGACCAGATTCCTGTCAGCGAGATTCGCGCGTGGGAAGCTGGCTTCCTCGACTTCGCGTCAGCGCAGTATCCGCAGGTCGGTGCAAATCTCAAGCAGCAGAAAACTCTTACGAAGGAAATCGAGGCCGATCTCAAGAACGCGATCGAAGCCTTCAATAAGACCCGCGGTACCAAGGCTGCCTGATAACAAATGGCCAAGGGTCGTGAGCTAAAGGGGCGAATCAAATCCATCGAGAACACGCGTAAGATCACGCGTACGCTGGAGATGGTCGCCACTTCGAAAATGAAACGTGCGCAGGATCGCGTGCAGGCGGCGCGCCCTTACGCGCAAAGTCTCGCGGAAGTAATTGCGGGACTCTATTCGCCGGATCTCGCGGAGAAGTTTCCGATTTTGAGACAGCCGGCGAAAGTGAGCCGCGCGGGCGTGATTCTTCTCACGTCGAACCGCGGTCTCGCCGGCGGCTTCAATTCCAACCTGATCAAGGAAGGAAGAAAGCTGCTCGCGAAACTCGATCGTGATGGTGTCGAGACCGAGCTCCATGTCGTCGGAAAAAAAGGGCTCGGATATTTCAAGTACATCGGCCGCAAGGTTGCATCGAGCCGAATCGACATCACCGACAGGCCGACTGCACAGAATGCAGCGGAGATTGTCGATGATCTCCTGAACCGGTTCGTGACGAGAGAGCTCGACGCAGTGTACGTCGTGCACTCGAAGTTCGTATCGGCGCTCTCGACTCCGCCGACATCGACGCAGGTCCTGCCGGTGATTCCGCCGGACACGAAAGGTGCGCGTCCCGACTATCTGCTGTTCCCGTCGGCTGAGGCAATTCTTTCCGAGCTGCTTCCGCTATACGTGCGCAACGCTGTGTATCGCGGACTCGTCGAAAACGAGGCTGCGTTCCAGAGCTCGCAGCGCAACGCGATGAAAAACGCAACAGACAACGCCGGCGAGATTCTCAACATTCTCCGCCGTACATATAACCGCGCCCGACAGGCGCAGATCACGCAGGAGATCGCCGAGATTGTCGGCGGCTCCGCGGCACTCGAGGGATAACAATGGCTACCGCAGTGAAGGG
>JBKPNY010000320.1:0-16043 GCA_046732835.1 Gemmatimonadota bacterium
TACCAAGCTTCGCCTTCGGATTGAACGTAGTTGTTGCATGCGGGAATGCTGCGAAATGATAGCATGGACCATACTGCTGCAGATTCGATCCCGTCAGGCAGCTTGACGGAATGGGATAGATCACGAAAAGGTGATCGCCTAGATCGCCATCAGGAATCTGGTTGTAGAACGTCAGTGCAGCATTGATCGTGTTCAGCGAATCGGTCACGCCATTGTCGATGACCTTGGCTCCGCCCGTTCTGAAAACAGAATCCGGAACGTTATCCGGCGAGTCGCTCCCCGTGAATCCAACATAGCCGAAAACAGTTTTCCAGTGCGTGATGAGAATGCCATCGTTCGCATCGTTCGTCGCGATCTTCCGGTTCCCGCGATTGTCGATTGTCCATTGGATGTAGTCGAGCATCAGACTTCTTCCTGATGGAGTCGAGCAGTTCGTAACTACCGGAGCAAATACGTCCTGCGCTTGAGCGAGATACGGATTGGCCCACTGAGCCTTTTGCTGATCCTGAATCAAACGGAGTCGAGCTGCGTCGCATTGCCCGCCGATTTGTTTGGCGAATCGGAGATCGACATCGGGCGCGGTAAGATTCTTGTCTCCCGCTTGCTGCTCGCATGCTACGATTGCAACTGCTGCAGTAAAAACTGCAACAGTCGTCAGTGCAACGTGACGCATGGGAACCTCGTTCTTGAATTTTTTTTGTGGATGGACCGACGTTGCTAATCTGATTACGGAACGCACGCTTACAATCCTACCGAGCTCCCGCGACCAGATCCCCCCAGCGACGATCCTGCTTCAACCCTTTCCACCACCATGACTGACTCTCTGCCAGGCCAGCACCGTGTTGCGGATTTCCTGAAACATAGCGATTTAGAATCTTAAATGCTTCTGTAGTATCGGCAGGGGTACCGAACAAAGTCCGAACAAACGCTTCGACGGCCGTAAGCTGTCCTTCCTTGTCATCCACCGGATCTGGGTGACCCGCTGCCCAGACTTTCAACGCGCTGTCTCGCATTCCGGCCCGAGCGAGCCCGGCCGAGATCAAAAGTTTGCCTTCGTACTGACGAAGCTTCCACGCTTGCGGTGAGCTCAGCTGCTGTAGCCGTGCGTAATCCTGCCAGGCCTGAGTTGGATCTGGCTTGAAGCTTCTCACCGTCAAAAGCCAGAGCTTGCAGCGAATAAAACGAAAATTCTCGGGAAATCTCGTTGCCCCATCGTTGCAGTATTTCACGGCGTCCGGAAACTGCTCGAGATCGTATGAAGTTGCATAAAGCTTCCACAACACTTCGTCAGTATTGCTGAGATATGCATCCTCTTCATACGCGCGTTGCGCAGCAGTCTTCGCACCTGTGGAGTTGTCTTCCTGACTATACACGCTGCTGAGCGTAGCCCACGCAGCGGCGCGAGTTGGTTCGATCTGCGTCGAGAGTTTCAAATCGGCTTCCGCCCCCGCCAGCAATGCAGCGCGTTCTTTCGGATTCGCCGCCAGGTTATACAGCCACTTGTAGTACCTGAGATTCCCGCGCACCTCGAGCGCCGCTGCATCACGAGGATGCCCCGCCAGTACACTGTCGATTCGTGCGAGTCCTGTATCGATGAATGGCTTCGCATCCACAGGACTGTCAGTACCTTTCGCGCGCGCGAGTGCAATGTCTCCTCTTGCGACCACTGGATCAGCCCAAGCGCGGTCGAGACCAGTCGCAACCTTCAAGAGGGAATCGGCACTCGTGTAGAATTTTGCAGCTGACGCAGTATCGGATTTTGCAATGGCCGCATCAGCGTCCTTCCGCATTCGAACACCGCGCTGATAGAGCGTCCATGCGGTAGCGTTCGCAGTACCCGATCTTGCTTCTCGAACTGCTACCTCCGAACCAACACGTGCGCGAAGCAAGGTCGCGACTTTTTCTGCCAGACTGTCCTGTGCGCCGACGATATTTGCTTTGGCCTGCTCGAACGTGACGTCGCTGAGTCCATCGCCGGAGCCGCCATCGATCAAACGCACACGTATTCTTACTTTGTCGCCGTCCGGAGAAAGATTTCCAATCACGATCGTACCGGCGGAGAATGCTCGTGCAATGCTGTCAGCTGGGACGCTCGAGCCGCGGTAGGGCTGCATACCGCTCTGGGACACCACGTCGAGCGCATTCACTTCGCTCAGTCGCGAAATCAGGTTCTCAGTCAAGCCGTCTGCGACATAACCGAGTTCGCCGGACTCGCTGAGATCCTTGAAGTACATCACCGCGATTTTTTTCGGATCAAGTCCGCTGGCAGCCGCTGCGGCCGCGTTCGACCCTTTTCCGAGGAACCACCAGCTTCCGCCAGCGATTGCCAGCAGTGCGACAGCGGCCCCCGCGATAATCGCCGGCTTCTTGTACCACGGCGTCGGAGGCGGAAGCGCTCGAACACCACGTGTCGTCGTCCCGCGCATCGTGCGCGTTCCCGTAAGCGCGCGCCGCGTTGTTGTGTGATAGTCGATCACACACTCCTGAAGCTCCTGCGCAAACTCGTCGACTGTTGTGAAGCGATCCGCGGGAGACTTCTGAAGTGCCTTCTGCACTACGTCTTCGACTTCATCAGGAACAGTCGCGCGCACGATCTGCATCGACGGCACTTCCGACATCGAATGCCGCGCCATGATCGCCTGCGCATTCGGGCCAGTGAACGGCGGCTCACCAGTCAGCATCTCGTACAGCACGCAAGCAAGGCTGTACATGTCGCTCCGCCCGTCGATGTCCTTCTCGGCAAAGGCCTGCTCGGGACTCATGTAAGTCGGAGTCCCGAGAGACATTCCTGTTTTTGTCAGTGCGCCACCACCATCGGCCATCACTGCGCGAGCAATTCCAAAATCAGCTACGATCGCGTGGTTGTCTTCGAGAAGAATGTTCTCCGGCTTGATGTCGCGATGAACAATTCCCTTCCGATGCGCATAGCCCAGCGCACTTGCAACCTCTGCAGTGATTTTCAGCGCCTGGTCGATTGGCATCTGCTTTTCACGATCGATTCGGCCGCGGAGTGATTCTCCCTCGATAAAGGGCATCACATAGAACAGCATGCCGTTGGCTTCGCCAGAATCGTAAAGCGTCAGGATGTGCGGATGAGTCAGGCTCGTCGCAATCGCAATTTCGCGACGAAATCGCTCGGCGCCGACGGCCGCGCCAAGATCTTCGTGCAGCACTTTGATGGCTACACGACGCTCGTGCCTGAGATCGCGAGCGAGGAAGACGGTCGCCATCCCGCCCTGTCCCAGCTCGCGCTCTACGTCATAACGATCACTGAGAGCAGCCTTCAGCTTTTCGAGCAGCTCATTCAAATCGAGTATCCATTTGGCGCCGGTGCCAAAGGATACAATAGAGCCCTATCGCTCGCCAGCAGTTATGACACACAAAATCACGAAATGCTGAATGCTGAATTCTGACCAGTGTGCCTTGTCAGCATTCAGAAATCAGCATTCGATTCTGTTACCACCCCGGCGCCAGCTGAAATCCAAGAACCCAGCTCTTGTCAGGACGCTGGAACGGATGCGCGTAGAAAATTTCGAGCACAGCATATCCAAGCAGGTTTGCGCGAGCACTTACCCCTGCACTGACCACAGGAATCCGCTCCGACGAATGCGTCGCAAAAGTGAATGAGGGGTTGTCTCCCCTTGCCCAGGCGACACCGGCATCTACAAACGGTGCGATGTCGATCGGGAACAGCGGACTTCTCAAAAGGCCAAGCTGATCATTTCCCAGGAACGGAATTCTAAGCTCCATGCTCGCAACAGCTATTCGCGATCCCACGAGTCGATCGAACTCCGGACACGAGCTGGAATTGAGTGGATTGATCGAGCATTCCGAAGCGTCGAATGAGTTTGCCGCATAACCTCGCACAAGAGAATTATCTCCTAGGAACACAGGCGACAGCCGGTTGCTCTCTGCATCGGCACCGTACCTTCCGAAATGGAGAGCCCGGACGGCGAGAGTTACCGGTTTCGCAAAGAAATACTTCCGTATGTCCGCAAGCGCGGTCTGAAATTGCAGCGTTCCAAATGTTGGTGAAACTTCAAAACGATAACGGTACCCGTTGATCGGACCAGTGAAACCGAAGAACGAGTTGTCTCCCACAAACGCGGCCGTCGCGTGTGCGTAATTGATCGACGGTGCCGACGTTGTGTCGAACCTCTGACTGTCCAGCACGTCATTGCCGGAAACGAGGAACTGCTCGACCTCAGTATTGAATCCGAGATGTGTCACTCCGACATTCAGCTCTGCTCTCTTGGTGACCGAGAAGGGATACTGCGTGATGAGAGTCGCGTCATCGACGTACAGTCGCTGTATGTATTGGGAGACTACGTCGAGATTCGGATCATCGGGAAAGGGCTCGACACCGACGAACGCGCTTGCATAAGGCGTATGTCTCACATCGAGCGCCCACACGAATCGGTTGCCGACATTCATGTATGTCGCGCCGCCACCGAAATCCTTATACGTTCCGTTGGCATTCACCGAGATCGCGAGATTCCTGTTGCCGAGTATATCGGTGAAGAAAAACGCTGTGGCTCCCCCAACCACGGTTCCCTGGGGCGATGTACCTACACCGATCGATGGAGAGCCGAGCGCGGCGAGGGCAAGAGACGATTTGTATGGGGAAACTTTGAATGACACGTCCGCGGGAAGTCCGGTCATCGGGTCTGCGAGATACTGCGCAACCGTAGAGCTCTTGAATGCTTCGGCAGGCGGGAGAAATCCGTTCTCCGCATACGATGCAGTCTGTATGGAAGTCCCCTGCGCTTCATTCGACGCGAGCCCGTAAATACCGTAGCCCTGCTTCTCGAACACTGAGAATGCAATACGGCCGTCGAGCGGCGAGATGGAAAATGCAGGTGCCAAGTTCGTAATGCCGCTCACACCCGTTGCTACGTTTGTAACCTGAGCGAGTGAGCCCGACGCTATCGTCAGCCTGTAGATGTTGCTTATGCCTGACCGGTCGGAGATGAAGTAGATGTCATTGCCATCGTGCGAAAACTGCGGATTGATCGACTTGCCTTCCGGGAAAGTCTGCAGCAGCCGGATCGACGCGCTGGCGACATCGATCAGGCCGATGCGCAACGGGCCGTGTGTAAGTCGCGTGAAATCCGTTTCATCGCCACGATCTGTCGCGAACGCGATCGTTCGTCCGTCAGGAGACCATGTCGGCTGAATATCCGCATAACGATCGTTGGTCAACCTGCTGGCAGTATGTGCGTTGATGTCGTACACAAAGAGATCGCTCACGCCGCCAGCCTGACCGGAGAACGCAATCTTTCCACCATCCGGTGACCACGCAGGATTTTGAACTGCGCCAACGCCGGGAACTGCAATGCTCCGCTCTACGTTGTGACTCGCGACGTCCAGTATTGCGATCTCCTGATCACCTTTCGCGTAAACGATGAACGCGAATTTCTTTCCGTCAGGTGACCACGTCCCGGCTGAGCTCAGGAAGCTCAGTGCGTCGAACTCCGTCGACGTGCTCGCATTGGCCAGCTTTTTTACCGATTTCCCGGTCGCTGCGTCGGCGAGATAGAGATCGTATCCGAACAGATCGCGCGCGGCGAAGAACGCGATGTAGCGTCCGTCAGGACTTATCGAAGGTGAAAGATTCGTGTCGCCATCGCGCTTCGCCGGCAGCAACGGCTGTCCGGGCTGAGTGTTTCCAAGGGACGAGATTGTCGAAGTGTATGCGGCCTTCGTTGCAGCGATCCATTCCTTCGACAAGGAGTCCGAGGAAATTCCAAGAGTTCTCTTGATTCCCTGCTCGAACCCGAACTTCGCTGCAGCCTTGTAGGTATCGGCAACCGCGCGATCACCCCATTTGCCGCCGACATATGCCCACAGTGCTTCTCCATATCTGTACGGGAAGAAGCGCTGGTCATTTGTGAGCTGCTTGATCGTTGGAAGCTTGTTTCGTTTGACTGCATCGCGCATCCACATCGCGGTGTGCGGATCATCACGTCCAAGCGAGAGATACTCCGCGATGCCTTCCACTACCCAGAGTGGAAGTGCATTGATTCCGCCGCCTCTTGCCCCTGGCTGCTTTGCATCGTTCTCCATGTCGTACTGAAAAACGTGCACCATTTCGTGACCGAGCACGTGATCGTTGTCCCGATACACACCGGTGAGCGGCATGATGAGTCTGTCACGCAGTGATTCTGTCACACCGCCGGTTCCCTCAGTCAGCTGCCCGGTAACTGCGTTTGTCTGCTGAAAGTCGGGCTGGTTGGCATAAAGCAGTATCGGCTTTCTTTTCTTGAGCTGTCTCGAGAAGAGTCCGCTCAACCTGGTTTCCCATCGCTCAGCCATTCGCGACATGTCTCGCGCGGCTTCTTCTTCCTCAGGATAGAAATGAAGACGGAAATGCGGCGTCTCCAGAATCTTGAAATCGAAGTTGTCGTACTGAACTTTGTTTCTTCCGAAGTATTGAGCGCCGGATACTGAAGGAATTGCGATCAACGCCGCGCCAAGAAGTACCGATGCCAGCAGCTGAAGTTTGTGTCTCATTGTCCGCGCAGTAAAAAGGACCCGTCACGTAACACCGTAACGGGTCCCTGTTTTGCACGAATTATTCCCGCGACGACAATTAATCCTTGCCGGTCTCCTTAGCCATCCGGAGAGTCATCGCAGCAACATGTTCAGGCGCTGCAGGCCGCGGGTGGGCTGGCGCTTTTGGCCGTGGCATATCTGGTTTTCGCCGTCCACCACCTCGGAGATCCCTCAAACGCGACGGTGCTGATCTCACCCACGCCACGCCATCCTCCAGCAGAGTCGACATCACCGGAACAACGAACAGCGTCAGCAGGGTCGACGTGATGAGACCACCGATTACCGCACGTGCCATTGGTGCGCGCTGCTCAGAGCCTTCGCCAAGAGCGAATGCCAGTGGAAGCATTCCGAAGATCATTGCGACGGTTGTCATGATGATCGGCCGCAGACGGATTCTTCCCGACTGAAGGAGCGCATCATGACGATTCGCACCTTTCGCTCTCTGTTGGTTCGCCATGTCCAAAAGCAGAATTCCGTTCTTGGTCACGAGTCCCATCAGCATGATGATTCCAATCATCGTCATCACGTTGATGTTGCCCTTGGTGACAAGAAGCGCCAGAGCGACTCCGATGAACGAGAGCGGCAGTGCGAGCATGATCGCCGCGGGCTGGAAGAACGACCCGAAGAGAGATGCGAGAATCAGGTAGATGAAAACGACCGCGAGTCCAAGTGCGGCAAGAACGTAGCCCTTGGTCTCATTGAGGTTCTGAACGTCTCCGCCGAAAACGGTGTGATATCCAACCGGCAATCCAAGTGAATCGATTCCCGCTTTCACCGCATCGGCAACAGATCCCATGGAATAACCAGGAAGAACTCCGGCCGAAATCGACACTTGTCGCTCCAGGCTTCGTCGATCGATCTGCTGTGGAGCAAGACTCTGCTCGACGTTAGCGACCTGACTCAATGCAACCATTGCCGGTTGACCATCAGCGTCGTTGGTACCGGTCGGAATCATCAGGTCCGCGACGTCCGACGCGTTGGTGCGCAACGAATCGGGATACACGACAACAACATCATGCGAGAAGCCCAGCTCGTCCTCCCATCGCGTAGCGCGCTGTCCCGTGAAAATGGGAGCCAGAGTGGTCGCAATGGTATTGATGCCGAGTCCCGCGGCCCATGCCTGCTGGCGATCGACATTCACGTCGAGCTGTGGTATCTGACCTTCATCGCTCGAGTTAGGCTCAGCAACGCCCGGAGTTTCTCTGATTTTTTCCAGTACCTGAGTTGCTGCGACCTTGAGTCGGCTTTCCTCAGGACCCTGTACGTTCACGATGATCGGTTGCCTGAATCCACCGAAAATCGATGAAGATCCGGTAATCGATGGTCTGATTCCGGGCATCTTTCTCAGCTCGCCGCGAAGCTCGTTCTGAATCGCGAACAAGTCGCGCTTCCGCTCGTGTCGCGGCTTGAGCTTTACGTAGATGCCGCCGCTGTTGGGCGTTCCCCGGAAGCCACCACCGATCGTAGTGTATGTGAAATCCACTTCGGGAAGCTTCCGCAGGAAATGACTTACTTCCTGTGCCTTTCCCACTGTATAAGCGAGGCTCGAGCCCGGTGGCGTGCGCAGCTGAACGTTGAACTCTCCAGTGTCGACATCGGGAAGCCAGGTGAATCCGAGCAGCGGGTAGATCAACGCTGCTGCTACGATCGAGCCAAGTGCGCCGCTCATCACGATCAGCCTGTGCTTGAGCGCCCAGTCGAGTTTTGCCGGATACTTGTCAGCAGTCTTTTCGAACCAGCGATCGAACGCGAGGCCCACGCGGCGAATCGGATTCATCTTGCCTAAAGGCTTTCCATCGGGTCCCACTTCCTGATCGGGATCAGGCCACACGCTCGACAACATCGGATCGAGTGTGAATGAGACGAACAGGGAGACAAGCACCGCGAACGTCACCGTCACACCGAACTGGAAGAAGATCTTTCCGATCATTCCGCCCATGAACGCCACGGGGATGAACACCGCGACTACAGCGAGACTAGTCGAAAAAACCGCGAGACCTATTTCGTCGGTTCCTTCTCTCGCCGCACGAATGTGGTCTTTACCCATGTGAACGTGACGCACGATGTTCTCGCGCACCACGATCGCGTCATCGATGAGAAGTCCGATCGCGAGTGACAGCGCAAGAAGCGTCATGGTGTTCACTGTGAAGTTGAACACCCACATGATGAAGAATGCGGATATGATGCTGACGGGCAGCGTCAATCCGGTGATTATCGTCGATCTCCACGAGTTCAGGAACAGGTAGATGATCATGATCGTCAGCACTGCGCCGAGGATGATCGTGAGCTCGACGTCGGAGAGCGAGCTGCGAATGCGTGTGGAATCGTCGCGTATCACGCGCAGGTGAACGTCGGACGGCAGGATTCTTTCGAGTGCTGCCGAAGCCGCACGCACCGAATCGGCTACTTCGACGGTATTCGATCCGGAGATCTTGAGAATATCGAGAGCAAGAGCCGGGGTATCGTCCAGAAGAGCTGCAGTGCGCTTATCGGCAGCACCATCTACAACTGTTGCGAGGTCGCTGAGTCGAACCGGAACTCCCTGCCTCACCGCAACCACAATGTTTCCGAATGCAGCGGGCTTCACGATGCGTCCGGTGATTCGAATCAGCTGCTCAGTGGGCCCGCGCGTAACCCGGCCCGCCGGAACTTCCTGATTCTCGCGCTGCAGCGCGGTCATGATCTGGGGCACCGAGATACCATATGAACGCATTGCGTCCGGATTTATCTCGATGCGCACCTGCCGGACTTCTGTTCCAGCGAGGTTGATTCCTCCAACGCCCGCGATCGACTGCAGTTTCGGCGAGACTATTTCGTCCGCAATACTGGTGAGCTCGCGAAGCGGTCTCTCGCTGCTCTGCATTGCGATCGACATGATCGGCCGATCGTTCGGATCGAAGTGATTGATGACCGGCTCTTCGATGTCCTGCGGAAGCTGTCGTCTTATTCTCGCTACCTTCGCCTGCACGTCCTGCTGAGCTGCGAGCACATCGACGCCGAGATTCAGCTGCACGCGAACGAGCGACACGCCGTTCAATGATGTCGACGTGATTTCCTTCAGACCCTGCACGGTGTTGAGCGCTTCTTCGATCGGACGCGAAACGTCTCGCTCCATCACTTCCGGTGACGCGCCGGGATAAGTGGTCTGCGCGATCACGATTGGATACGTGATGTCCGGATACTCGTCGATCGCGAGGCGCTGGAACGACACTATGCCCAGCACCACGAGTGCGAGCATCATCATCGTCGCGAAGACGGGGCGCTTAATTGAGACGTCAGAGAGAATCATTGTCGCTAGGGCTGTCTAGGTGCCGCACCGCCGGGCGCTCCACCGCGTCCGCGTCCGGCATTCGGATTGATGATCTGAACCTTCATTCCCTTGCCAAGCGATCCCACATTGCCTGATACAACACTGTCACCGATAGAGAGACCAGCAACAATCTGTGCTACGCCTGCACGCTCATTTGTAATGCCGATCTCGACGCCGGCTGTGTCGAGAACACCTTTCTCGATACGATAGACAATCGATTTGCCCGATGCGGTTTGCTTGATGGCCGAAGTCGGCACCGCGATGGCATTTGCAATCGACCGTGTCAGGACCGTTCCAGTCGCAAAAGTCCCGCCTTTGATCATGCCGTTTTCGTTCGGGACCTGCACGTAGACGGTAACTGATCGCGACGTCGGGTCGACCGTGGGACTCACTCGAGCCACCCGACCCTGCAGCGTGCGTCCGTTTGCGAGAAACTCCACGGGCTGACCAGGGGCAACGTTGTTCGCGAGCTTCTCCGGAACCTGAGCAGCAAGCTCGAGCACATTGTTGCGAACAACGGTGAACATCTCCGCCCCGCGCGCGACATGTTCTCCATTTTCGACAAGCCGTTTCTCAACAGTGCCCGACGTCGGAGCGAGAACGCGGGTGTCACGTGTGCTGGATGAGCTCGACTTCACGCGCGATGCAGCCGCGGCAAGCTTCGCTTTCGCAGTCGCGACTGCATTCCGTGAAATTCTCAGCTCGCCTTCGGCAATTGCGCCCGCTTTGTACAAGTCTTCCGACTGACGAAGATTCCATTCGGCGGTTGCAAGATCTCCTTCAGCGGCAGTCCTGTCAGCGTTCGCGCTCTGCAGTCCGCTAACCTGCTCGCTCGACTCGAATCGCGCGAGAAGCTGTCCGGCATTTACATGACTTCCTTCGCGAACGTAAATGCCTTCGAGATCTCCCTCGAGGCGTGCACGAACAGAAACGGTCTCGATTGGGCGAAGGTTTCCGGTAATTGGAACTCCTTCAGCCATGTTCTTGCTCTGTGCAATCGATACGTCCGTCGGCGCGAGCGTCAGCGTCTGGCCACCGCGTGCCCCCGCACCCCCTGCAGGTCCGCCTGGTCCCGCAACCGGTGACCCTGCGGCCGGACGCTTTGCAGCGTTCGCGTCCTCGGAGCCGGCTTTCGAGCAGCCCGCGACGACGATCAAGGCGGCCGCACTCGCGCCCGCGAAAAGGATTGGTCTAAGGTGCACTTTTTTCCGTTGTAGGAATTGCAGTTCGTGGATTTCCTGGAATCGCGAACATCTGCGGCTCGCGTCCCAATGCGCGAGCATACGCAGCGGCTGCGATATAAAGATCGTAAACGGCGCGCGCGGCGTTGGTGCGGGCAACCGTCAACGCCAGCTGTGCATCGGCAACTTCCAGCTGAGTGGCAAGCCCGCGCGAGTATCTGAGACTGGCAAGCTTGAAAGCTTCGGTCGCCTGAGCGGCTGTTTCACCAAGTGCGGCATACAGCGCTTCCGCGCGAGCAAGCTCAGCTTTGGATGCAGCAGCTTCACTCGCAACGCGCTCGCGAGTCTGCGTCAGCTGCAGATCAGCGAGTCGCGCCTGTGCAGATGCTAGATCGATGTTGCCCTTGGCGCGGAATCCATCGAAGATCGGAAATCCAATTGAAATCGCTAACGATTTGTCACGGAACCAGCCGCCGTTCTGCTGCGTGCAGACTCTGCCTTCGACTGATCCTGGCGGACAATCGACAGTCTCGATGCGTCCCGTCTTGGTTGGAAATCCGCTCAGTGGGAACGCCTGACCGCCCAGTGTTCCCGAAATGCTGACTGTCGGAAGCAGATCTGCGCGCGCTACACTCACACCCGCGTGCCGCGCGTCAGAAAGAAACTCAGCTGATCTCACGGCGGCTCGGTTCAACGGTCCGTTGTCTGTCTTCAGCTGAGCAACCCATCGGAGAACGTCAGCGGTATCGAGTCGCGTAGTGAGCTTGATCGGCTGATTTGCAGGTGCATTGATCAATCGTCTCAGCTCGACAAGCGCGAGCTCGACATCGCTGCGTGCCTGAATAACTGCAGGCTGCAGATTCGCACGCTCGACATTTGCGCGAAGCACATCATAGCGCGAAGCCCGGCCAGCTTTTTCAAACTGCTGAACCTGCGTCAGTCGTTCGCCAGCGAGTGCATACGCGGTGTCCTGAATCGCAGCGAGCGTTCCGGCGAACAATGCCTGCAGATATGCGCGCTGAACATCCAGTGAAAGCTGCGCCAGGGTTTCAGTCTGGTCGTACCTCGATGCGTTGCGAAGTCTCGATGCCGCTTTCGCACCGGCGATAATTCGTCCGCCCTGGAACAGCGGCTGAGTCAGCGTCGCGTTCGCAGTGTATGTATTCGGCTGATTGAAGATCTGGCCAACCGCTGCAGCGCGGGCGCTCTCGTATACGTGCGACTGGTTTCCATTGAAACGGAGCTGAGGCAATCCTGCAGCACGAGCAATTGTTACCTGCGCATCAGTGACATCGACCTGCGCGGCAGCCGTGCGCGCTTCGTCGCCAATTTTGAGGGCTCGACTGACTGCGTCGGGCAGTGAAAGCGCGACGCTGTCCGCCGGGGCAGACGCAACAGCAGACCCCGTCGCTGCAGGACCCTGAAGCGCGAGTAAAAACAGAAAAATCGACATCATTAAAAGTTATACGGCTTGAGGGGCTCAGGTGTTGAGACACGCTTCCCCTTACAAATCGCTAACGCCAGACGAGAACGAGCTTGCCGAAGGTGTTGTTGGATTCCATCCGGTCGTGCGCTTTGCGCACGTCCTCGAAGGAGAACACAGAATCGACTACCGGAACGAGCTGATGATCGTCAAAAAGAGGCAGCATTCCGGCTGAAAAGTCCTGAATCAGGGGAATTTTTTCATCAGCACCGCGCGTTCTCAGGACAGTGCCGATCATCGTGAGACGCTTTCGCATAAGCAGCCGCATGTCGAGGGTAGCGCTCGCGCCGGCAGTGAGTCCCACTGAGATCAACCGGCCGCGAATTGCCATGCATTCGAGGTTGCCTTGCAGGTAGGGGCCGCCGACAAGGTCGAGCACGCCATCGACACCATTCCCACCGGTCAGAGCACGGACTTTCTCAGGCCAGTCGCTTTCGTTGGCAACAACTGCCACGTCGAGCCCAAGCTCTCTCGCGCGCTCGAGCTTTTCCGCAGACCTGGAAGTTCCGATTGTTTTGATTCCCGCGACCCGCCCCATCTGCACGGCTGCCGTTCCCACGCCGCTCCCTGCCGCATGAATCAGGAGCGTTTCGCCCGCTGACATGTGAAGCTGCTCGAACATCGCATCGAATGCGGTGAGAAATACTTCAGGAATCGCGGCCGCTTCTTCCAGACTCAGTCCGCCAGGCACAGCCATCACTTCGCCTTCGTGCGCAACGAGGTATTCAGCGTGCGCGCCGCCTCCCACAATTCCCATGACGCGATCGCCGACCTTCCACATGGTCACGTCTGAGCCGACGGATTCTATCTCCCCGGAGTACTCGAGTCCGGGAATATCCTGTGGCGATCCGGCGGGTGCGGGATATCTGCCAAGTCGCTGCGAAATGTCGGCGCGATTCAAGGCCGACGCGCGCACACGAACGCGTACGTGTGAGGCGCCAGGTACGGGTTCCTGTCGTTCCTGGATCTCCAGGACTTCGCTTCCACCCGCTCTGGTGTTTATAACCGCTTTCATTTCGAGGTCGTGAAAATACCCGGGACGAGACTCGAACTCGTAAGGGCCGAAGCCCGGGGGATTTTGAGTCCCCTGCGTCTACCGATTCCGCCACCCGGGCAGAATTCGGTATTTACACTTCACTGCGCGGCCAAACAAGCTCTACTGATTGAATCTCAGCGGACGGCGAGGCGTCGCGTTACGCTTGAGCTGCCGATTGCGCAGCTCCTGGCTTCTCCTGCGGAGCTCCGTCTGAATCGCGAACAGCTTGGCGCGCTGGACAGGCGTGAGAAACTTCGCGAGCTCACGCTGCTCACTCTGCACAAGATCGAGACGCTGACGCTCGAGCTGCAATGACTGATCGAGCAGCTGCGAGACGCGGTTCTGGTCGGGTTTTTCGGCAAGCATCTGTGCGCGCAGATCGCGACGGATCTCGCGTTCCCGCGCAATGAGATCGCCACGCTGTTTCTCGAACTGACGATTCGAAGCCTGCAGCTGCTTCATTTGATCTTCGTTGAGCTGAAGTCTTCGCTGCACCATCTCTCCGGTTCTCTGGCGCAGTCGCTGTTCCAGCATTTCTCTTCGAGGATTCTGCCCAGCGGGAGGTGTCTGCTGCGCGAACGCACTCGTTCCGATCGCCGAGATGGCGGCAAGTGCGAATGCGCGACGCGTAAGTCTCAAACCTTTATTGATCATAGTTTCCGTCGATGTCATCCACGGTCGTTGTGACGGACCCTGGCTCCGCTGATGGCACTGCATCGATTCCATCGAGTGCCGCGACAAGCGTCTCGAGATCTTCATCGCTCAAATCGTCGGTGCTGCCGACAAGTGAAAGAGAGGCCACATCAACTTCCTTTGCAGTCGTTACGGCCTTCTGTGATGGTGCAGTCGCAACTGTCGCTGGAGGTGGCGTCATCACAGGCGCGGTGGTTTCCACCGGTGCCGCTGTTGTTACCGCTGCAACAGCCGGCGCATCGTTCGTCAGCTGACTCGTCGAGAGTGCCCAGCCGCCAATTGCAACGATTGCTGCTGCAGCCGCCAGCGTCCACACGCGACGTGACCGGGCTGTCACTGAATGCGATCTGACAGGAGCATATGCAGGCAACGCCGATGCGATACGGTTCACGTCCATCTTCGGCGCCAGAAGAGCCGTCGCACGAGCTTCACGAATGAGCTCGAGCTCCGCCTTGCAATCCGCACACGATTCGATGTGCTCACGCATTGTTGCGGCATCAAGCTCGCTCAGCCGGTGATTTATGAAATCCGGCAGAGCGTCGCGCACGTCCGCATTTACGCAGTCATTCACTGACAGACTCCTTCACCGCCCTCATGGCGTTGTGATAATGAACTCTCGCCGCACCTTCCGTTGATCCGACGATTTCCGCGATATCTCTGTACGACATCCCCTGCTCCACTCGCAGCGTGAACACTTCCCGCTGCATGGGTGACAGCGCGTCTACTGCGCGTCTCACCTTTGATTCTGCTTCTTCTGCAACCAGCGCATCGAGTGCGTCGTATTCCGTCACCGCATCGGCAGGATCCACCGGGACAGTTGCCTTCTGCCTCCGCTCGGCTCTCCTTCTGTCGAGCATCAAGCGCCGCTCGATCGTGAAAAGCCACGTCCTGAGGCTCGACTCTCCGCGAAACGAATCGATCGATGAGAAGGCCCTCACGAACGTATCCTGCACCAGCTCTTCGATCTCCACTCTTTCTCCGGAGCTCACTGCGAACCTCGCTAATGCATCCGCATGTCGCGTCACGATCTGCGTAGCCGCCCGCGAGTCTCCAGCTTTCCAGCGTTGGATGAGCTCGCCGTCGGTTTGTTCGCTCTGAGTTCCGGAAGTCATTCAATTCGTGATGTTTGACGCTCTCTGAGGCCCGAAGTTAAGGGCTTAGATTCAGGCTTCCCTCGATATCGAGCCCAATGTACTCCAACCGCCCCATGCCAGAGGCTATCTCCCACCGCGGGCTCAGAACCAGCGCGCCCGAGAACTCGATTCCAGCATTTCTCGCCGCATTGAGCGCGGGGGCGAATGGAATCGAGCTCGACGTGCACGCATCGCTCGATGGAGTTGTCTATGTACACCATGACTTCGATTTCGTCGATGAGTCGGGACACACACGCGCGCTGCGGGCCACTGATTCCAAAGAAATCGACAAAGCTCGTCTCGAAGGAGACGTCTCCATTCCCCGGCTCGATCAGGTTCTCGAAGCAGTTGGAACAAAAGCGCGCGTGTACATCGAGATCAAACCTGCTGGAATTGAAAACGACGTTACGCGCTGCCTGCGCCGTCATTTCGTTGGCTACGACAACTATGCCGTTCATTCTTTCGATCACCGGATTGTGAAGCGCATGCTCGAGCTCATTCCATCGGTTCGAACAGGAATTCTGCAGGTTGGATATCCAATTGATTCGTGCGATGCGATGCGAGCTGCGGGCGCGAGCGATCTCTGGCAGCACGCGGAGTTCGTGGATGAGAGACTTGTTGCAGATGTAAGGTCATGCGGCGGACGTCTCAT
>JBKPNY010000321.1:0-1733 GCA_046732835.1 Gemmatimonadota bacterium
AGATGATCGACTTCGGCAAGCAGAAGGAAGTGCCCACCAGAGACCTGATCCTCGAATTGCTCGACTTTGTGGACGACGTTCTGGACGAACTCGGCTCACGAAAAGAGGTTGAGCACATCCATACGATTCTCGAACGAAAGACTTCGGCTGAAGAACAACTGCGAGTGTTTTCAGAGACGAAGGATTTGAAAGCGGTCGTCGATCGGCTTATCGAGCTGACGATGGAGAATGTGCCAGTGACGACCGACTTCAGCATACCTACGCCCGTCACCACTGCGTCGACAATATCTAAATAAACGCGCGCGCGTTAATCAAGCGAAATCTTGTTCTTGCCGCGCGTCGCGAGGTAAAACTGCCACAGCATTCGTGCTGCCACCGAGCGATAGGGTCGCCAGTTCTCAGCCAGTTGCAGCAGTTCATTCGTGGATGGCCTTCGCGGAAGTTGCTTAAGCTCGGTGGCTGCGATCACCAGCGCCAGATCAGTCGCGGGAAAAATATCAGGACGGCGCAAAACCATTAACAAGTAGACATCCGCGCTCCACGACCCAAGTCCTTTAATCTGCATCAACGCCGCTTTAACTTCCTCATCGCTCAGGCGCGCCAGTTGTGACAGGCGCAGTCGCTTTGAGTCGATCGACTCCGCCAGGTGGAGACAGTAAGCGGTTTTCTGTCGCGTCAGTCCTGATGCTTTCAGGTGTGGTTCACCCAGCTCCAGCATTCGTGATGGGTGAAAGGGGACGACGTTCTTCTGCAACCGGCGAAAGAGAGCCGCGGCGGAGGACAGCGAAACTTGCTGTTCAAGGATGATCTTGACGAGGGTTGAGAAGCCGGGCCGGCGTCCCCAGAGGGGCGGAGCACCGAGCTGTTTGAAAATGCGACCCAGGTCAGGATCGCGCCGGGCGAGCAGCCTCGCGGCGCTGACAAGCTTATCTTGTGTTAGTGGTTCAGGAGCCATCGTTCAGCCAGACGTGCCGAACGCCAGACTCAAGCGTGGTGAGCGAGCGCCAGTTGCAGGAAGTTTTCGAAAAGGATACGACCGTCGCGAGATTCGTTTTGATGTTCCCAACGGGTGCGACTCTTATTCCAATCTTCAAACGACTTTTCGAGGTGAAACTGGACGGTGTAAATCAGTTGACCGTCGGAGCGTTTGACCATCATCTGATTACGGCAAAGGTAAGAAGTTGCCAGTAGCGAGAAGCCTTCGGGGACGCGGTCGAGCTGCAAACCGTGGTTTTGCCAAACGCGCAAGACGCGCGCGAAGTCGGGGTAGTCGTGCCAGATTCCCGAGTCAGGATTATTGATACCTTTAAAAATCGGATCCTGCGGCTCGATAATTCTGATGAAGCGATACTGGTATTCCAGCGGGCGATTCACGCGTTGCTCGTGTTGTTCCAGACGGTCGAGGGTCACAACCCGAGCGCCGAAACTGAGTCCGACCAACTGATGTCCGCCGCAAATCGCGAGCACTGGAATCTTGCAATCGCGAATAAACGCGCCGAAAGTCTCCAGCACCACCGGGTTGTAGTAATCGAAATCGCGCAGCGTACCACTGAGAACGATCGCGTCCGGTTTGAATTGTTCAGCGGCGACTGCAACTGAAGCCAGTGGCGTTACCTGGGAGCTGGGACTTTTTACCAGCCGCTCGAGGTTGCTGACGATATTCTCAATCGCCATTCCGGCAATGCGACGCTCTCGCTTGATCTCGAGCTCGGCAGCGCTGCCCCATTCGCTGC
>JBKPNY010000322.1:0-5390 GCA_046732835.1 Gemmatimonadota bacterium
GTCGCGCACGAGATGGGTCACATCGCGAACTACGACGTGCGATTGATGACTCTTCTCACTGCATTGGTGGGAATGGTTGCGCTCATGCACAACGTCGGCTTCCGAATGGGACGTTTCGGCGGAGGCGGTGGCCGCAAATCGCGAAGTAAGAGCGACGGAATGGGCGTTGTTGTAATTGTCCTGCTTGTACTGTGGATCATCAGCTGGCTGATTGCGCCGCTCGTCACGCGATTGATGGTGATGAAGGTGGGACGCTCGCGCGAATTCCTCGCCGATGCGATGAGCGCTCAGTACACTCGCAATCCCGGAGCGCTTGCTGATGCTCTGATGAAAATCGGAGCGTCGAAGATCAAGCCACAGGCAATTCCGAAAAGCTCAGCTGCGCTCTGCATCGCTGATCCCTTCCACTCCAAGTGGGATGAGCGGAAAGGAAAGTTCGCCGATCTGATGGCGACACATCCTCCTCTTGGAGAAAGAGTCGAGCGTCTGCGCGAGATGGCGTATCAGAATGCGGGAACAGAAAGCCTGAACAGTCCGTTGATCATGTCGGACGCGTAAAGCTTTCCGTCAGTGAACTGAACTCCCCAGACATAAATGGGGATCCCCAATCCAACGGGACCTTTCGCGAGCTCGCGATTCATTTTCCTCAGATCGCACCGTCCGCTGGAATCCTTTTGATCAGCGGTGCAGGTGCCTAAATCGCCGCGAATACTGAGAGCGCGAACTCCGCCGTTGTAGTATGCAGCATAAAGAACTCCGCGCTGTTCGTCCGCAGAAAAATTGTGGACGCCCGCGCCGGGAACATTGTAAAATCCAACTTCACGCGGGTTCGCCATGTCGCTTACATCGATCACGTGTACGTCGCCAACCGACGATGATGGTACCGTCCCGGGCCCCTCTTCCCCGACAAGAGCGAACTTCTTTGAGCCCGTCAGGGGATCGCGAAACCAGAAAATGTTGTGCGCTTTCCCGCCGACAATCTCTGTTCCCCCGATTCTCACAGGATTTGCGACGGTACCTCCACGGCCTCCGCCACCAATGTCGAAGATCGCAATGCCATCGTTCCAGAGCGCCGTCATGAGAATTCCATCGCGAACGAAAACATCATGCACGAACGGAGTTCCCATGATCTGCGAGAATACCGCCGTTGGCGCGGCAGGATTCGTAATGTCGACAATCACAAGCCGGGCTTTCTCACCACCACGCGGATCGATGCAGAGAAATGCGTAAAGCTTTCCGCCAACCGGCTGCACTTCCGCTGTGTGAACTCCTTTCGAGATATCCGGACTGGTGAATCGGGTTATCAGCGCGGGATGCCGCGGATTCTGCAAGTCGTAGATGACTATCGAGCCATCGGTCTCTGTCGCGACAATGAGATAGCGGCCATCATCAGTCGCCTGTATGTCGCCGAGCGTGATTGCGCCCTCGATGATCAGGGAGTCGACCAGAGATGGAGTTGCATTCGACACATCCCAGATCTTCACTGCATTGCCGCGAGCCTGCGCACCGAGAAGTGATCTCGTTCCCCAGCTGGTAGTGTATGCGGTGTTGCCCCTCACCCAGAGCTCTCCGGTAAATCGCTCCGGGACATCGCCGCGGCCGAGTGCGGTGATATCGAAGGGCGTTGCAGTCAGCAGCGGATCAGGGCCGATTCCGTTTCCGTCGTCCTTACACGCAACGACAAAGGCGAAAAACGCGAGCAGCAGTCGAGCGGACTTTATCACATCTCCATTCCTTGCATGGGTTCCTCCGTATTCTTAAACACCGCAACACCGTAACGCCCCATGCGGCTGTGCTTCATTCCCACTCCAACGCGCGCGCCAAAAGAGAAACTCCACAACCGGCTGGCACCGTAGAAATCTTCAGGGATGAAAGCTGAAGGGTTAGTGAGGGACTTGGGTTTCTGCGTTGAGACTTCAATGAATGACGAGAAGTGGAGCTTCCTGTACGAAGGGAGCGCCGCCGCTATGCTTCCTGTGAGGATGTCCCATCGCGTGCGGCCGATGATGCTGAGGTCACTGTGCGGCTGCGGAGTCCTGAACGCGTTCAGTCCACGCTCATGCTCCGGTCTTTCGGAGCGCTCCCCACGCGCGGCGAGCGTCACCTTTCCGATATCGATCGATCCTTCAGCGAGAATGGATCGAAAAATGAACGAAGTCTCATTTCCCACCCCTTCTCGCGTGCGCGCCCACTCGGCGAGTGCGTATCGGCCATGATTTTCGTATCGCGCCGACGCGCTCCACTTGTGTTGATTCAATCCGCCTGTCTCGTGCTCAGGTGACATCACCTTCGCATAGCTGGACTGCGCCTCGAAGCCTTTCGCGCGCGCGGTTACACGCGCCGACCACGAGTCGCCGATACGATCATAGTTCGGAAGATCGTAAGGACCTGTCGGCTCATCTCCATTGAAGAACGAGCTCTCGAGAACCAGAGGTCCTCCCGCAATCGCACCTGCAACAAATGCGCGCTCGAGAATCTGCGATATGTGATGATTCACCGGGTACTTCACCAATGGTCGAGACATGGGATCGTCAGTCCCGAAGGGAACGAAACCCTTTCCCGCCGTCACCGAAAATTTCGCGGGACCAGCCGTGAACAATCCGGTGCCAACGAGCTCGTGCAGCAGCGTGTGCGGATGACGGCGATCGACGTAACCCTCGCCGTGAACGCCAGCGTTGAGCTCGCCTCGCTTGAGCGTCGCGCCTTCGAAGTTGAGAGTCAGATCAGCAACGAAGTGCCCGCCGTTCGATGCGAGCATTGCCATCACCATTGGCTGTGTGAGATAACCTTCGGCGAGAGTACGATTCGCAATGCCCGGCGATGCAATTGTTCCGAGCAGAATTGCGCTCGCGCCCGCAGATGCGACAGGTCCGCGAGTTGAATCGCTGCCCATGTCGTGCCCTTCGTGGACATCCTGAGAGCGGGCTTTGGTCGCGATTGAGATGAGCGCAACAAATGTCAGTGCGTTAGAGAGATTGCGATACACGCGGCGCTGCCTTCAGCTCTTCCAGGGGTGATGGAGCAACAGGAGTGAAATCCTCTCCGGGATTGATGAAGCGATCCCGCTCGACTCCATATTGCTTGTCATACAGCTGACGATAACGCCCGTTCATTGCGATGAGCTCGCCGTGAGTGCCGCGCTCGACAATCCGGCCTTCCTCCATCACCAGGATCTGATCAGCGCTTTCTATAGTAGAGAGTCTGTGCGCAATCACGAATGTGGTTCGCCCCGTGCGAAGAGAGCGCAATCCGTCACGAATCATTGCTTCACTTTCTGAATCGAGACTCGATGTAGCCTCATCGAGAATGAGAATTCGCGGATCGGCTAGAATCGCACGTGCGATTGCGACGCGCTGCCTCTGTCCACCCGACAGCTTCACTCCTCGCTCGCCAACTATGGTGTCGTATTTCTGAGGGAACTGCTCCACGAATTCATCGCAGTGAGCAATTCGGCTTACCGCCTGAATTGCTTCGTCAGTAGCAGCAGGACGCGCGAACGCGATGTTTTCCTTGACGGTTCCATCGAAAAGGAAGTTGTCCTGCATCACAACGCCGAGCTGTGAGCGATAGTCCCGCAGCCTTACGTTGGCCAGGTCATTTCCGTCCACGAATATCTCGCCGGACTGCGGCCGATTGAACGCCATCACGAGTCCGATCAGCGTGCTTTTGCCCGAGCCGCTCGATCCCACGAGAGCAGTTGTCGATCCTGCTTCCGACTTGAACGAAATACCCTTGAGGACGTCTATGCCCGGCACGTAGGCGAAAGTCACATCGCGAAACTCGACTGCACCTTCGAGCTCGCCGAGTTGGAGACGCTGTTCGTCCTGTTCATCCTCAGTTGCCATGTCGCGGATCTCGCGGATGCGATCCAGTCCTGCGAACGCTTCGCTGATCTGGGTTCCTACGGAGGCGATTTGAATGAGCGGCGCAGCAACAAGTCCGATGAAGAAGATGTACATCACGAGTCCGCCCAATGTCATCGATCCATTCAGTATCGAGCGACCGCCGACGGTGATCATGATTACGCCGATTGCACCGACGATCAGCGTTGCACCTGCACCCACGAGAGATGTTCCGGTGATCGACCGTTTGATGTTGTCGAACAGTCGCATCACGCCTTCGCCGAATGTCTTCTCTTCTCTCTTCTCAGCGACGTAGACCTTCAGAATGCGAACGCCGCCGATGGATTCGGCAAGCCGACCGGTGACTTCTGCGTTGATCACGCTTCGCTCACGGAAAAGCGGGCGAAGCCGGGCGAACGCCATCGCCATCAGTGCACCAAAGGTTATGAGAACCACCAGAACAACTGCAGTAAGCCGCCAGTTCAACGCGAACAAAACTCCAACGCCGATGATCGCGGTGAACAAACCGCCGACAAGCTGGATGAGACCCGTACCAACCAGATTTCTCACACCCTCGGCGTCACTCATTATGCGCGAGATGAGAACTCCCGTCTTTGTCGAGTCGAAGTAGGAAACAGGAAGGTGCAGCACGTGCTTCTGCACATTCATGCGCATCTCCGCGATTGCTTCCTGCGCAGCGATGCTGACGACCTGTGACAGCGCGTAACTTGTTGAAGCCTGTACAAGAACGGCGGCAATCGCGGCGAGGGCGATCCACGTCAGCATCTCGGGGCGATGCTTGGCGAGCACCTCGTCGATTACATACTTAGAGCTCGCCGGCAGAACGAGGCCCGAAAGGCGGCTCAGGAGCATGAGAAAGAGCCCGACAGTCAGAGACCGCCGGTGACGCCATACGAGCTCGCGAGCCTCAGCCCAGGCGCGCTGATAGTTGATTTTCTTCTTTGTCTTTTCGGCCAAGATCGGGAATTAGATTTTTCGGACGACGATAACGATAACAGAAAACACAGGCGCAACGAATGAAGCTGACTGTAAATGCGTTTCTGGCAGTCGCACTGACGGCCACAAGCGTCACTGCGCAGACTCTCTCGCCAACCGAGCAGAAAATGCGCGACTGGATTCAGGCGCATTCGACCGAGCAGGTCGATTATCTCGCGAAAGTGGTGAACATCAACTCGGGCACGTTCAATCTCGCCGGGGTCAAAGCGGTCGGAGACGAGTTCGCGAAGGAATTTCAGGCACTCGGCTTTGAGACGCGCTGGATCCCGATGCCTGCTGAGATGAAGCGCTCAGGGCATTTTTTCGCTGAGCACAAGGCTAAGAAGAAGAGCAGGAACACCGGAAAGACGATTCTTCTGATCGGTCACCTCGACACCGTATTCGAGGGCGAAGGCCAGAAGTGGTCGCTCGTGAACGACTCTACGGCAAAGGGCGCAGGGTCGAGCGACATGAAGGGCGGCGACGTGGTCATACTGTACGCGCTCAAAGCGATGAAAGCAGCCGGCACACTCGACGATACGAACATCATCG
>JBKPNY010000323.1:0-1546 GCA_046732835.1 Gemmatimonadota bacterium
CACGCGGGTTCGTCGCGCAATAGCGACCATTGCCGTCGAGCGTCATGGCAAGTGCGCGACGCGTTTCCTTAATTCGAACTACGGCGGCGTCCGCGCCTGGCAGCACCGCAGTGTTTGTCCTGACCATGTGGTCATACTGGCGATAGACGAATTGCTTCGAAGCTAGGTTTGGAGAAGCGAGTAGTGTTAAGAGTTCCTGATTGAAGTTTGCTTTTGCACTTCGAGCTTCGAGCTTTGTGCTTTGATCTTCGGACTTTGGACTTTGGACTTTGGAGGCGGGACTGGCCGCTTGCATCGGTCGTTCGTATAACGGCGCTTCGTCGGTGAGCGCTGAGACTGGTATGTCTGCAACCACCTCGCCCTCGTGCAGCACGCGCATGTTGTGTCCTTCACGCACCCGGCCGATCACCACACCATCGAGGTCCCACTTCCGGAAAATATCTACGACCTCACGCTCGCGTCCAGAATGCGCCACGATCAACATCCGTTCCTGCGATTCCGACAGGAGCATCTCGTAAGCGGTCATGCCTTGTTCGCGTTGCGGCACCAGCGACAGGTCGATCTCGATTCCGGTGCCGGCGCGCGCTGCCATTTCACACGATGAAGAAGTCAGCCCGGCCGCGCCCATGTCCTGAATGCCGGCCACCGCGCCGCTGCGCATTGCCTCGAGGCAGGCTTCGAGCAGCAACTTTTCCAGAAACGGATCGCCGACCTGCACCGTCGGGCGCTTCGCGAGAGCCGCATCGTCAAACTCTGCCGAGGCCATGGTGGCGCCGTGAATTCCGTCGCGCCCTGTTTTCGCGCCCACGTAAAGGATCGGATTACCAACGCCGCTGGCCTTTCCGAAAAAGATTTGATTGCGTTTCACGAGCCCGAGCGCAAAGGCGTTAACGAGTGGATTCAAAGCATAAGCATCGTCAAACGCGACTTCGCCACCCACAGTCGCCACGCCAAACGCGTTTCCGTAATGCGCGATTCCGCCCACTACGCCCGCTAGCAGCGAACGATTTCGACGCCCATGCTCCGGGTGATCCAACGAGCCGAAGCGGAGACTGTTCATCGAGGCGATCGGACGCGCGCCCATCGTGAAGACGTCGCGCAGGATGCCGCCCACGCCGGTCGCGGCTCCCTGAAACGGTTCGATGAACGAAGGATGGTTGTGTGATTCGATTTTGAACGCGACACACCAGCCGTCGCCGACGTCAACCACCCCCGCGTTTTCTCCAGGCGGCACGACGATGCGTTCTCCGGTTGTCGGTAGCCGGCGCAGGTGTATTCGCGAGGACTTGTAGGAGCAGTGTTCCGACCACATCACCGAGAAAATTCCCAACTCGGCGAAGCTGGGTTCGCGACCCATCAGCGATTTAATGCGTTCAAACTCAGCGGCGGTTAGGTTGTGGGCGGAGACGACGTCGGCCGAAATGGGATCCATAAAATGAAGTGAGCAGTGAACAGTGTGCAGTGAGCAGTATGCAGAATTCAGTGCAGTACGGTCTTACTGCTCACTGCTTGCTGCTTACTGCTTACCAGATTTTCAATCGCGGTG
>JBKPNY010000324.1:0-10774 GCA_046732835.1 Gemmatimonadota bacterium
CGTGAGGTCATCGAGCACATCATAGTCACGCGGCGACTGAAGCGCTTCGCTCACGTGGAGATACAACGGGTATTCGCCCGGGCGGATGTACACTTCGGGAAGATCGACAACCACTGTCGACGATGTTCCCGGCTGCACGACTGCATCGGTCAACACGTGGCGCGCAGAAGTGATCAGCTCGCGGGACAATCCTGAGCGAAGTCCGACAAAGATTGCGAGCCCGCGCATCGGCGCGTGAACATCGAACGTGAGACGGAAGCGAACGGTGTCGCCCATCGAGAACGTGTACCGCTCGTTTCCATCGAGATCCTCGACTGAAACCGACGTGAATCGCACAGCACCCGATCCGCGTCGATTCTCAGGATTGTTTACTCCTGTTTCTGCATCGACCCGCAGCTCGCGCAGCTTCTGATTGTAGACAGCGAGTGTCGAGTCAGTCGGACCATCGGCGGCCACGCGACCATGCTCGAGAAGAATTCCGCGTGTGCAAAGCTGCCGCACGGCCTGAGTGTTGTGGCTGACAAAGAACACCGTGCGCCCTTCGCCTGAGACTTCTTCCATTTTGCCAAGGCATTTCTTCTGGAACGCGGCGTCACCGACTGCCAGGACTTCGTCTACAAGAAGGATCTCAGGCTCGAGATGCGCTGCAACCGCAAACGCGAGCCGCGTGTACATGCCGCTCGAGTAGCGCTTGGTTGGAGTGTCGATGAACTGCTCGACTTCTGCGAAATCGACAATCGCGTCAAACTGTCTCGCGATCTCCGACTTCCGCATTCCCAGAATCGCGCCGGAAAGGAAAATATTCTCGCGACCGGTCAGCTCGGGATGGAATCCTGTCCCAACTTCGAGAAGGGCTCCTACGCGACCAAAGATTTCCGCGCGACCGCGCGTAGGCTCGGTGATGCGCGAAAGAATCTTGAGAAGCGTCGACTTCCCTGCACCGTTGCGCCCAATGATTCCGACGACTTCTCCTTCCTTGACCTCGAACGAAACGTCCTCGAGTGCCCAGAACGTTTCCATGGTGTCGGACCGACCCATCGCGCGCTTCCATAACGTTTTCGGAAGCTCGATTACCTCCTCCTGGAGCGTGCGATAGGGCTGGCGACCGAGCGCGCGCGCAATGCGGTACGACTTGGCGAGTCCTTCAACGCGAATTGCAGTCTGGCTCATGCGTGATCCGCGAAGCCGCGCTCAGTGCGGCGGAAGAAAAATGCGCCACCCACAAAAACAAGTAAGCCAAGGACTGCCGTAAGAATCACCATCGGAAGAGTGACGGAGCTTGCGCCGAGTATTGCCCATCGCGTGCCTTCGACAAAGGCGACTGCGGGATTGATCGAATAGAGAAGCCGGTATTTCTCGGGCACCAGCGCAGCTGCATACGCAACAGGACTAGCGAACATCCACACCTGAAGGATGAACGGCAGCGCGTGCGCGAAATCTCTGTACTTGACGTTCAGCGCTGACAACCAGAGACTCACGCCTGTGGCAGTCAATGCAGCCAATCCAATGAAAAGGGGAAGCGTTACGAGCCGCCATGTGGGCGCCACGCCGTAGAACGCCATGAAAATGCCGAGCACCGCAAGCGCCACCACGAGATCGATGAGTGCCGAGAATGTCGATGCGAGCGGAATCGCAAGCCGGGGAAAATAGACCTTGGTGATCAATCGCTGATCGGTGATCAGCGAATTACCGGCGCGCTGAAGTATTGCCGCGAAATAATTCCAGACGACAAGACCGCTGAACACGAACAGCAGATAAGGCTGTCCATTACTCGGCAGCTTTGCAAAGCGGCCGAACATGATGCTGAAAATGAGCGCAGCAACCAGCGGTTGAAGTACTACCCATGTTACGCCGAGGGCGGTCTGCTTGTAGCGCAGTCTGACATCGCGGCCGGCAAGAATCATCAGCAGGTCGCGATACGTCCACAGCTCACGAATGTTGAGCGCGGACCAGCCGCGCGTCGGCTCGATTACAACGGTTGGTCGACGGGCAGCTGAGGTTTTGAGCGGGCCGGTTGCAGCTAGCGGAGCTGTCACGAACTTCGCCGCGAGCTTATAGCGCGCGAAATTGGACGCCACGGATGCGTGAGATCTCCAATCGCTTCTCGCTTGAGCTGCGAGTACTCGAGGAAGTCGTCCGTCTGGGCCGCGCGATTGCGCGCCATGCGATCGCGCGCGAATGCAATGAGACACGCTACGAACAATCCGACGATCATTCCTATCGCTGTCTTCTTCACACCTCCACGACGATTCGGACCAATAGGGAGCTCGGGCGGCTCGATGATGTTGATCACCGGCAGGTCCTTCACTTCCTCGATTCGCGCAGTTTCATATGCAGAGAGCAGCGAGGTGTAGATCTGGTTGCGCATTCCAACCTGCCGGTCGAGCCTGTTGTACTCGAGCGTCAGCTGAGGTGACTGACGGTACATCCGGTTGGATTCCATAAAGTTCTCGAGGTCAGACTCGGCCTGTCTCAGCTCGGCCCGCTTCTCTCCAACCTGACGCTCCGCAAAAGCACGCTCGGCAGAAGCCTGCTCCTGACGCTTGTTGAGATTGAAGATGTTCACCTGCGCCAGAAGGTTCTGCGCGATCTGCAGTGAAAGCTCAGGATTGCCTGTCGTTACCGAGAGATTGATCACACCTGTCTTGGGAGCGACAGTTCCCTTCACTGCGCGCTGAAGACCTTCGACAGTTTTCTTCTTCATTACCGGGGCGCGATCGGGCTTGATGCGGAAGATCTTCACGAGATTTCCTGTGATCACGCCGGAGTCGGTTCTTATGCGATACTCTTTCAGCGCAACGGGCCAGAGAATCGAATTCATCTCCAGCAGGTCGGTGTACATCTGCGGTGAGTTCGAGGCGTCACCGCCACCAAGATTCACACCGAACTGTGCTGCCAGTCCCGAGAGCTGGCTTTGTGCACGAGCGCCCTTGGGCATGAATACAGCTTCTGCCGTATATCCTTTCGGCGACGTGACACTCTTGAGCCCCGCCCAGAATCCGGCGATCAAAGTGATGAGTACGATCATCACTCGATACCTGAGCAGGATGTTGAAAATCGAGACAGCTGAAATCTGCGCATCGCGTGAGTCGTTCCGAATGCTGAATTCTGAATGCTGACTCACTGGGGGATCCGAATCCGGGACAGGAACAGGGCGTGTCATGCTGACATCCTCGCCATCTGCGAGTCGCGTGCGCTCAGATACCACTCGTAGGTGGACCTGATTCCATCTTCCAAAGAAATCTGCGGTGTCCATCCTCTGGCGCGAAGGCGCGAAGAATCCATCAGCTTGCGTGGAGTGCCGTCAGGCTTCGATGTATCCCATTCGACCGGGCCATCGTATCCAACCACGCCTGCGACAAGATGAGCGAGCTCTTTTATTGTGAGATCCTCGCCCGATCCAACGTTGTACAAGCCAGTCACACCAGATTCCATCATCATGATTGCAGCGCGGGCAGCATCGTCGACGTGGAGAAATTCACGGCGCGCTGTGCCGTGCCCCCAGAGAGTGACGACTGCATCCTTTCCCGCGAGCATGTCTTCCTTCGCATCGTGAAATTTACGGATCAGCGCGGGAAGCACGTGCGATTTCTCGAGGTCGAAGTTGTCGTTCGGACCATAGAGATTCGTCGGCATGAGTGAGATCCACTTGCGGCCGAACTGATCATTAGCTGCATCGACAAGCTTCACTCCAGCAATTTTCGCAATCGCGTAAGGCTCGTTGGTGTGCTCGAGCGGTCCAGTCAGCAGATACTCTTCCTTGATCGGCTGGTCTGCGAGCCGCGGATAAATGCATGAGCTGCCGAAGAAGACAACTCGTTCTACTCCAGTAGCGAGTGCAGCGCCGAGTACATTCGTCTGAATGACGAGATTGTCGTACAGGAAATCCCAGCGGTAAGTATCGTTTGCCTTGATTCCTCCAACTTTTGCGGCAGCGAAGAACACGACATCGGGTTTTTCTTCGTGAAAAAACCTGAGCACTGCACGCTGATCGAGGAGATCGAGCTCATCGCGCGCTCGCACGATTGGCGCACTGTATCCCGCGCCGAGCAATCCGCGGACGACTGCGGAGCCGACCAGACCGCGGTGGCCAGCAACGAAACAACGACTCGAGCCGCCGGCCATCAGATTCACTTCACCAGTGCGTGGAGCGCTGCGTAGGACGACTCGATCGTAAATGGAACGCCCGACTGCACAGCGGCGAGATCGGCATCGACCATCATCTCGACTAGCTCAGTGAAGCTCACTCGGGGAGCCCATCCGAGAATCCGCTTTGCTTTTGATGGATCACCAAGGAGAAGATCGACTTCGGTTGGGCGGAAATAACGCGGATCGATAGCAATGACTTCCCTGCCAGTGTTTGTATCGATACCCACTTCATCGACGCCTGATCCGCGGAACTCGACTGTCATTCCGGCGCGCGCAAACGCAGCCTGGCAGAATTCGCGGACTGTGTGCTTTGCGCCTGTCGCCAGCACATAGTCGTCGGGCGCCGGATGTTGCAGCATCAGATACATCCCTTCCACGTAATCGCCCGCGAAACCCCAGTCACGCTCGGCATCGAGGTTTCCCAGGAACAGCTTGTCCTGCTGTCCCTCGTGAATCTTCGCGACAGCCATCGTGATCTTGCGAGTTACGAATGTCTCGCCGCGAATGGGCGACTCGTGATTGAACAGAATCCCTGACGAGGCATGAACACCATATGCCTCGCGATAGTTCACCGTTATCCAGTGTGCGTAAAGCTTTGCGACTCCGTACGGTGACCGGGGATAGAATGGTGTAGTCTCACTTTGTGGGATGGCCTGCACCTTTCCGTACATCTCCGACGTCGACGCCTGATAGAAGCGAACCCGGTCCAGCATCTTGAGGATGCGGAGAGCTTCAAGAAGGCGAAGAGCACCCAGGGCGTCAGAGTTTCCAGTGTACTCAGGGGTCTCGAATGAGACCTGCACGTGGCTCTGGGCGGCAAGATTGTAGATCTCGTCGGGCTGAACCTCCTGGATGATGCGGATGAGGTTCGTGGCGTCGGTCAGGTCACCGTAGTGCATGTGGAACCGCGAATGGACGTCCTGCGGCTCCGAGTAGATGTGATCTACGCGCTGAGTATTGAAGGACGAGGCCCGGCGTTTGAGGCCGTGGACGTTGTATCCTTTCGCGAGCAGCAGGCGCGCGAGGTAGGCCCCATCCTGGCCGGTAACCCCGGTTATCAGCGCTGTTTTCATCGATTCCTTTTGATGCGGATTAGCCGGGGAAATGTCACATGGGGTCTGGCATGAGTCAACATTTGATACTAGCATCCGGGCGCTTCGTAAGTCCGCGTCAATTAGTAACATCCGGATTGTGTCCGCGTCCTGATTGCGTAGATTGGGTCGGGCATAAGCTTTGCCGAGGTCACAAACAAGGCAGGGCGTCAATGCCTATTTTTTTGCAAAATCGAACTACCTCGACCAGAAACACGTTTTGACCCTCAAGCCAATAAGAAACAGGCACCTGTTCGTCGCGGACTTCTTTTCCGTAATTGCGGCGACCTTCATAGCGTTTCTGGTGCGGTTCGAGGAGCCGCAGTGGATCAGTGACAATATCCGGCTTGTCGCGGTCTATCTGGCCCTCTCGGTTCCATTAAGACTCGTAATCTTCTTCCTGGCAGGCATGTACCGCCGCCTGTGGCGCCACGCGTCGGTCGGTGAGCTCCGTCCGATCCTCGTTGGTGCCCTGGGCGGCGGAATCGCCTGCTCCTTCATTGGGCTTTTCCTCCTTTCAATAACGAACCTGACGACCACGAGAGTACCCTTCTCGGTGGTCTTCATCGACACGCTCCTCACTGGCGCTCTGATCGCGCTGCCGCGATTGATGGCCCGCATTGGCCGCCGCGGCTACATGCGCCGTCGCAAGGACGATTCTGGAAAGCGCGTTCTTATCGCAGGTGCCGGAGACGCTGGCAAGCTCGTAGTGAAAGAGCTCTTTGCGTCGTCGCATCAGCTTGGACTCGAGCCGATTGGTTTTGTCGATTCGGATGCGACCAAGCACGGTCACATGCTCGCGGGTCTTCCCGTTTTTGGACCGCTCGCGCACATCCCTGAGATCGTCGAGAGATTCGGCGTCGCTGAAATCATCATCGCCATGCCGTCCGCGCCGGGCACAGTCATTCGACAGGTTGTCCGCGCTGCATTGTCATGCGGAATTCCGACTCGCACGGTTCCCTCTTTGCCGGAGATCATCTCGAAGCAAGGCAACGGAACGGGACTGCGTGAAGTTCAGATCGAAGACCTTCTTCGCCGCGATGCGGTGGAGACCGACCTTGCAGCAGTTGCTGAGCTCGCAACAAGCGAGACCGTTCTCATCACCGGCGCAGGCGGATCGATTGGAAGCGAGCTTTGCAGACAGCTTGCTCGTCTCGCCCCGTCACGACTGATTCTCCTGGGACACGGCGAAAACTCGATCTTCGACATCTTCCAGGAGCTGACGCTTACGTTCCCGGATGTCGAGATCATTCCGGTCATCGCAGACGTTCGTGATCGCGGCAGAATCCTGTACATCTTCCAGCAGTATCGTCCGCACGCAGTCTTTCACGCAGCAGCGCACAAGCACGTGCCGCTCATGGAGGACAATGTCCTCGAGGCGGTAACGAACAACGTTGCAGGAACGCGCAACGTGGTCGATGCGTCGATCGATGTGAACGTTCAGCACTTCGTTCTCATCTCGACAGACAAAGCAGTTCGTCCCACGAGCGTGATGGGCGCAACGAAGAGAATCGCCGAGCAGCTCGTGCAGCATGCTGCGTCGAAGCATCATCGCAACTTCGTTTCGGTTCGCTTCGGCAACGTTCTCGGATCTCGCGGCTCGGTAGTCCCGACGTTCCTGCGACAGATTCGTGCAGGCGGACCGGTTACGGTCACGCACCCTGAAATGCGCCGCTACTTCATGACGATTCCTGAAGCGGTGCAGCTGGTGCTTCAGGCCGGCGCACTGGGGCGCGGTGGTGAGGTGTTCGTGCTCGACATGGGCGAACAGATTCGAGTGTACGACATTGCAACGGATCTCATCCGGTTGAGCGGACTCGAGGTTGGAGCGGATATCGAGATCAAGTTCACCGGCGTTCGCCCCGGCGAAAAACTTTACGAGGAGATGTTCTTCACCGCGGAGAACGTTCTCCCGACCGATCACCCCAAAGTTCTGCGCGCGCGCAACGGACTTCTTGCTGAAGGAACCGTCAAGCGTATCGATACTTTGATGAAGGCTACGGACCAGGGGCGAGCCGAGGACGACATCAGGAAGCTTTTACAGGTGCTCGTGCCCGACTTCCATCCGCATACCGGAATTACGCACGAAGACGAGACACCTTCTCGTGGTACCGAGGTTTCGCGGAGAGCCTAGAAGACGCCGGACGCCAGTCGCCAGTCGCCGGACGCCAGTCGCCGGACGCCAGTCGCCGGACGCCAGTCGCCGGACGCCGTTGACCGCCGACCCGCGACCCGCGACCCGCGACCCGCGACCCGCGACCCGCGACCGGCGACCGGCGACCGGTGACCGTTCATTCGTAGGCCATTCTCGCTGCTCCGGCTGGCTGCCTCACGACCACTGGCTCCGGGGC
Source organism: Gemmatimonadota bacterium (assembly GCA_046732835.1). GTDB lineage: Bacteria > Gemmatimonadota > Gemmatimonadetes > Gemmatimonadales > Gemmatimonadaceae > UBA4720. The sequence goes on from JBKPNY010000324.1 coordinate 7,592, forward strand.
ATTCGCAGTCACGCGTTCGAGCTCATAGAGCAGGTGCTCGCGGTTCACCGGCTTGGAGAGGAACGATTCGCCTCCCAGCTCGGCAACCAGTCTGGGCGCGTGTGGCTCGCACGTTCCGCTCAGAACTATCACCGGAATAGTCTGCGTTCGCGTTGAACTCTTGAGACGACGGAGCGTCTCGCCGCCAGTTCCCCCCGGCATGCTCAAATCGAGAATGATTGCGTCAGGTCCTGGCAGCTTGTTCGCGAACATGATCGTCTGCATCTGATCGTACGCTGCGAGCGTTTTGTGCCCCTGCTCGCGCAGAATCCCGCATACCAGCAGCGATACGACCTTGTCATCTTCAGCAACGAGAATCTTCATCCTGCCTTCCTCATCGTAAATGGTTCGAGAGCGTCATTGAGCGCTCTTATCTCTCTCTCGAGCTCGCGGTACGCGGACTGTCCGCTTCGAGCCTCGTATGTGCTGCCAAGTTTCTCCAGCTCAGCAGCAAGACGCGCAGCGGCGTAGCCGGTGAGTGTTGCTGAGCTTCCCTTGAGCGTGTGCGCAACGGTCTGAAGCGTGTAGTTATCCCCGTGCGCAACAGCAATTCGAATCTGCTCGAGCATCGCCCTGCTCTCGTCACGGAACATCACTGCGAGGTCACTCAACAGCTGGCGATTGCCGCCCGTGACGGCGAGCAGAGCTCCAACATCGATGCACGAGTCCGTGTCTTTCTTCTCGACCGTCGCGATGGAAGCGACATCGGCGTCGAGATCGCAGAACTGCGCGACTGCCTCGTACAGCTCCGACGGACGAACAGGCTTCGACAGGTACCCGTCCATTCCGGCCTTCAGACATTCTTCGCGGTCGCCTTTCATTGCACGTGCAGTGAGCGCAATGATTGGAACGTGGCCGCCCTTTTTCGATTCAATGCGACGAATTTCCGCAGTTGCGTCGAATCCACCGATCTCGGGCATCTGAACATCCATCAGCACGAGATCGAAGCTCTCGTTGAATTTTGCGATTGCTTCGCGTCCATTCGACGCGCAGACCACAGTGTGACCGCGCCGCTCCAGCAGACTCGATGCAACCCGCTGATTGACTGCATTGTCTTCGGCGAGAAGGATCCGCAGCGATCGCACCTTCGGCGCCTCGGCCGCAACCGGAGTGGTCATCGAGACCTGACCAATCGACCCGTTTCTCGAAAAGGCAGATGCAATCGAGCGAAGCAGATGCAGCTGTCTCACAGGCTTCGTCAAATACAGCGAGACTCCAAGGTCGCGGCAGCGGGCGATCGCTTCCCTCTGTCCCGACGACGAGAGCATCATGATGAGCATGTCATCGCCTGGAGTTGCCTGACGAATTCGCTCGACAAGCTCGAATCCGTCCATCTCAGGCATCACGGCATCGACAAGCAGAAGATCGAATGCAATCTCCGCCGAGGACGATCTTGTAAGGATCTTCAACGCCTCGTCGCCGCTCGACGCAACAGTCGGCTGCATTCCCCATCGCGACAGCATTATCTCGAGGATTCGTCGATTGGTTGCGTTGTCATCCACGACAAGAACTTTGAGGCCCTGAATTGAGACTGGCGCGGCCGGCGTCATCGACTGAGCCGGAGTCTGCGATTTGTCGAAGCGCGCGGTGAAGTGGAACGTGCTTCCATTGCCAGGCTCGCTTTCGACCCAGATGTGGCCGCCCATCATCGCAACAAGTCGTGACGAGATAGAAAGTCCGAGCCCGGTCCCGCCGAACTGTCGCGTTGTCGACGCATCGGCCTGCGAGAATGCTTCGAAGATCAGTGCCTGCTTCGATTCAGCAATTCCAATTCCGGTATCGCGAACCGCAAAGTGCAGAAACGCCGATTCGTCGGACTGCGACTCCGCTTCGACACGGACAACAACTTCTCCCCGCGGCGTGAACTTGATTGCGTTTCCAACGATGTTCACGATTACCTGTCGAAGTCGCCCGAGATCACCTGTCAATGAATCGGGCACATTGGAGTCGATATCGACACCGAGCTCGATTCCCTGGCTGTGCGCGCGAAGCGCGAGTGCAGCGAGTGAATCAGACAAGCCTTCAGAGAGAAGGAAGTCAGCGTTGTCGAGATCGAGCTTGCCCGCTTCGATCTTCGAGAAATCGAGAATGTCATTGATAATCGACAGCAGCGACTCAGCAGACGCCGATGCAGTCTCGAGGTAATTGCGCTGCTCCGCATCGAGCCCCGTATCGAGTGTGAGATCGATCATTCCGATCACGCCATTCATAGGAGTTCTGATCTCATGACTCATGTTCGCCAGGAAATCGCTCTTTGCGTGACTCGCCTCTTCGGCCCTCGCGCGCTCAGCGATCAGAGCCTGCTCTACTGAAAAACGCGATTCGGCAGCGCGCTTGAGCGCCTGAGCCAGATCACCAATCTCATCATTGGAGTGAATCTCGAATGAGGGGACCACACCGGTCTCGCCGAATTCGATCGCTGCTTCCGCCATCACTCCGAGCGGTGCAAGAAAGAGCTTCCGCGTAAAAAGGAAAAACGGAATCGCGACAATCAGCAGAATCAGGAAGACGATCGCCATGTTCGCCAGCATCGTGACCAGGGGCCCGCGCTGGAATGTCTCCAGCGGAATGGCTATTCCTGCAATCGCAACCGGACGTGACGCGCCCTCGGTTCCGTGCGCGTAGATCTTCCACGCAGAAATGAAGTAATGGACATCTCCAATTTTCATGAACCGGGAATCGTGATTCACCGTTTCACGCGAGATGTCCGCAACAGCGGCATGCACCGGCTCATTGTCAGTGTCGGAGTCTGCTACGAGACGCCCTCCACCGTCGGTGACCCACATGTGCGCGCGCGTCGGCGCTTCATGCGCGAAATGCGTGAGCATGCGCTGCAGCTCGGCGGTGCCGACAAGCTGAGGCTGCTCGGATACTATCGCGTCGACTGTCTCCAGCATGTCGCCGGCAGTGGCCTTGACGCTCGACGTCATCTGCAGCCTGAGTGTCCGATATTGAACAATCCCGACGCTGGCCATGAACACAATCAGGCTGCATCCGAACAGCGCGAGATATTTTCCAGTCAGTGTGTGATGTCTTTTCATCATTACCGTCTAGTTGGGCGTTCCCTTTCTGGACGGGAATTCTAGGACCGGCCCTATGACGGTTCGATGTCGGCTATCATGACGGAAAAGTCATGATCTGGCC
>JBKPNY010000325.1:0-5500 GCA_046732835.1 Gemmatimonadota bacterium
GCTGCAAAGATGGAGACCGATCTAGATGAGAGCTTCATCCGCGATTACGGACTGAGTCTGGGCGTAGTCGATACGAAAGTTTGTGCGATTGACGAAACCTGGAGCGGCTTGAGATTCAATCGCCGGCGTGCATCGGCCTCGTCTAAAGGGCGAGTCTGAGGGTTTTGTGAGACAATGAGACAATGAGAACTACGGGAAGCCCATGGCTCACGGACACTCACGGACTAACTGCGTAAGACCACAATGTTTTTGTGGGGTTCAAAACCAATGAAAAAGTTTTTTCCCGTATTTAGTCCGTGTAGTGTCCGTGAGTGTCTGTGCGACATGGGCTTTCCCGCAGTTCTCATTGTCCCACAAAAACCTTTCACCTTCCATTCAGAGTACTATCGGTGTGTGACAACTCCTACCTGGCGACAATACTCGAGCACCGGGCACGTAGAACATCGAGGTAATCGCCCAGTGCAGACGTGCTTGCCGAAAGGAACGAGCAGGCGATTGATCTCGATCCAGTATTTGCGCGGAAGCTTTGACTCCAGCTGTCGGCGCACAGAATCGGGACTTCCAATCTTCACATAACCCCACCGGCCAGTCACACGGGCAACGTGTACGTCGACGCTGATGTGCTCGAGATTCGCCGCAACTCCGAGCGCGAGATTGGCGCACTTGGGGCCAACGCCCTTGAATGACATCAGAACTTCCGGATCGGGCGGAAGCTCACCTCCGAATTCAGTGACAGTGCGCCGAGCGAGATCGCGAATGTTGCGCGCTTTGGTCTCGTGGAATGTGCTCTTTGCAATGAGCGCATCGATCTGACGCTCAGTCAGCTTCGCCATCGCTTCGGGAGTCGAGGCACGCTTGAGAAGCGCAAGTGAGACGGGAAGACTGACTTCATCAAGAGTTCTGATCGAGATTATGCAGGCGACGAGCTGCTGAAAGATTGTTGCGTAGCCGTGTGAACGCAGATCGAACATTGCGGCATCGGCGTACTTCTCAACTTCACGGCGAATCCGCCGCATCACAGCGTCGACGTTGAACGGCCGCTTCTTCGGCTCCCCTGCTCTATCCGTCACGCTCCTCTCAATCGCATCTTACCGGCCATGACGAATATCGGTCAGCAGGTGCAGCTGGAGGTTTACAGCTCTGCCGCGCAGGGAAGACGAATCGATCTGCCTTTCTCATTCGATGAATGGGAAGCGCGCGCAAAAGCAGCACTCCCGGAAACCGCGTACTGGTACATCGCAGGCGCAGCGGGCGGCGGCAACACAATGCGCGCAAATCGCGCTGCATTCGACGGAGTAAAGCTCAGACATCGCGTCCTGAACGACGTGAGTACCCGCGAAATCAAAACCGAGATATTCGGAGCCAGCATTCCGGCGCCGTTTCTGCTCGCACCAATTGGCGTGCAGGGAATCATGCACAAGGACGGCGAACGGGTTCCCGCGAGAGCCGCAGCGGCGACTGGGGTTCCGTTCATCCTCAGTTCAGTCTCGTCGATAACGATTGAGGAAATTGCGGAGATCATGGGACCGTCGCCTCGATGGTTTCAGCTCTATCCCGCGCGAAGCAGGGAAGTGGCTTCGAGCATGGTGTCGCGCATCGAAGCCGCAGGATATTCAGCCATCGTCGTGACACTCGACACTGCAGTGCTGGGCTGGCGGGAGCAGGATCTGCGTCTCGGCTATCTCCCATTCATCGAAGGAAAAGGAATCGCGAACTATCTGTCCGATCCTGTGTTCCGCGCGAGTCTCGCGAAATCCCCGGAGGAAGACCCGCGCGCTGCAATCATGCAATTCCTCGGGATGTTCACTAATCCGGCTTTCGGATGGAGCGACGTCGACTGGCTTCGCTCGCTAACGAAGCTTCCAATTCTTTTGAAGGGTCTCGTGCACCCCGATGATGCACGCAAAGCGCTCGATCACGGAGTCGACGGAATTGTGGTGTCAAACCATGGCGGACGTCAGCTTGACGGTGGAATCGGAACTCTCGATGCGCTTCCACCGATGGTGAAAGCCGTGGACGACAGGATCCCCCTGCTGATTGACAGCGGGGTGCGCCACGGCGCGGACGTGATCAAGGCACTGGCACTCGGCGCGAAATCCGTTTTGATCGGACGACCGTATGCTTATGCGATGGCAAGTCATGGCGACGAGGGCGTGCTGCATCTCATCCGCACAATGATGGCGGAGATCGATCTGCAGCTCGCCCTTTGCGGCCTTACTTCGATCGACGGAGTGAGCCGGTCACTAATCGCCGACTAGATACCAACCGGCGGTATTCGAAGTCCGACCTCGTCACCCTCGCTGAGTGTGATTTCCTCGGAAATCGGCGCGCGTGTGGCACCGATTGGATCCGCCTGAAAACGGACTGTGGTTAAACCGTGCACAATTCCCATTGGAATCTTGAAGCGAGTTTTCGAAACTGCTGTAGCTGTGCCGAGTCGAAGGCGTTGAGCGCTGCGCCAGACGTAGATGTTCATGTCCATCATCGACTGGTTGTCTACGACCACCATCGTAGGCTCTTCCGGCACTGCGGCGGCGTTAGTGCCACTCGACGCGCAGGCCGTCGTTCCGAAGCATACAGCGAGCAGCAACGCAAATGCGGTTTTCATGAGTTCTCCTGTTACCACAGTTCATACACTTCGAGCAGGTTGCGTTCCATTACCAACGCTAGATTCATGAACTCTTCTGGGAGTTAAGGCGTGAGAGGCAAGCTGACGGTCCTCATGGTCACGGCATTCGTGGACATGCTCGGACTGATAATTGTTTATCCGCTCCTTCCGTTCTACGCTACGCGTCTCGGCGCCAATGCCGCGATGGTCGGCGCGCTCGTCGCTGCTTTCTCCGTTGCACAGCTGGTCAGTGCGCCATTGTGGGGGAGACTGTCGGATCGATACGGTCGGCGTCCCGCGATTCTCACAGGTCTTCTCGTCTCGGCAGTTGCGTACGTGATATTCGCGTTCGCAGGAACCATCTGGCTTCTTTTTCTGTCGCGAATAATTCAGGGGCTTGGCGGCGGGACGATTGGTGTCGTGCAGGCCTATGTCGCCGATATCAGCGTCGAGAAGGATCGTGCGAAAGCGCTGGGGTGGCTTTCTGCTGTCACAAGTCTGGGTGCAGTTGTTGGTCCTGCGATCGGATCACTGCTCGTGAGATTCGGCGGACATGCGGCACCGGGCATTGGCTCTGCTGCCCTGTGCGTGATGGTGAGCATGTTCGCCTGGAAGTTTCTACGCGAATCGCGAACCGACACTGCGCAGTTCGAGGCGATGCACGCAAATACTGGAAGCAGCGTGAATGCGCTGGCTGAAGTCGTCACTCATCCCAATCTTCCGGCATCGCGATTGATCTGGATTTATGCAATCGGAATTGGCGCGTTTTACGGAACGACTCCGATGCTTCCGCTCGTTCTTGCTGAGCGGCTTGGCGTGAATGATCAGAACGTCGGGTACTTCATCATGTACCTGGGCGGGATGGGGGTCATTGTCCGCACCGGGATCCTCGGAAGATTGATTGAGCGACTTGGGGAGCCGCGTGTTGCCCGACTTGGACTCATTTTCCTCGCTGCCGGGCTCGCGAGCGTGGCAATGATCAGGTCCTATCCGACGATGCTGATTGCGCTGACGCTGATGCCCGTAGGCACTGCGTTCATTTTTCCATGCACGACTGCAATGCTGTCACGTGTCGTTCCATCCAGACAGCGTGGCTTGTACATGGGCGTGCAGCACACGTTCGGAGGTGTGTCGCGCGTCGCGTTCCCGCTTATTGCGGGTTATGCGATGGACGCTTTTGGAAAGGGAGTACCCTTTGTATTTGCCGGAGCGATGGTTCTTGCGACGCTTATGCTGACATTCTCAATGGAATCATATCAGCCTGCTCCGGCGGCTCAATAAATCTCGTCGCCTGTCTTCTGCTACCAGCGACAGCTCATCGCTTCATGACGATTGCACGTCGGAACTGCGGGAAGCATCGGACGACAGCCGTTTGACAAGCCCAGTAAGCATTTTTCGAATGTCCTGGATTTCGACATTCAAATTCTCGAAATCCCGTTGGTCGATCATGTTTAGATCTCTTGCGAGCAAGAGATGATTCTCGGCCTCAGTCGCGGAGCCTAGCGCTATCCGGCCGAATCGCGCAAACTCCCGATCACTCTGCTTCGCGCTGCCTTCAGCGATGTTTGCCTGAATTGAGGTAACAGCTCTCAACAACTGACTGCGGAGATGGCTGCCAACCGCGCCCTTCATGCCGGTTGAAATTTCGACGGTTGTAATCGAGAGGCGGTGCGCCTTGTTCCACACATTCAGGTTTTTGAAATCTGCCATATGGGAAACGATGACCGCCGTTAGATAACGGCGGTCATCAATAAATCTCTCAAAAGGTCGTTGTATTTCCGTCTGCGCAGTCAGCAATCAGCAATTAGCTATCGCTGATAGCAGACGACAGGCGACGCGCTCTAGGCGCGACTCTTTTCAGTTGCGGCAGGTCGTAACGTTCCGTGCGACACAGGCTCAGCCTCTCTCCTGAGAAACAGAAAATCATAGAGGAGAGCAGCAACAATTCCTCCGACAATCGGAGCACTCCAGTAAATGATCTGCGCCTCGAAGATTCCGCTGGCGACAGCGGGTCCGAACGAGCGCGCGGGATTCATCGACGCACCAGTCAACGGACCAATCGCGAGAATGTCGGCAGAGACAGTCAATCCGATTGCAAGACCCCCAATTCTCGGTGCTTTAGGATCGACAGCGGTACCGAACACCACAATCACAAGAAAGAATGTCGCGATGAACTCCAGCAGGAACGCCTGTCCGCCGGTTACCTGGAGTGCAATCGCCTGTCCGCCTCCGCGAGTCGCGTCAAACAGAACTTGCGGAAACGTGAACTTGAGAACGTAGGCCGCAACGATGGCGCCGATGACCTGAGCGACGATGTACACGCCTGCCATCAATGGGTCGATTCTCCGGGCTGCGAGAAATCCGATTGTGACTGCCGGATTGAAGTGACCCGAGATGCGCATCAGCGCACTCACCATCACCGCGAGTATCAGTCCGTGCGCAAAAGCAATTTGAACAAGACCGGCGGGGCTCGCCTGATCTTTCGCGATCATGATCGCTGCGCCGCCAACGAATACGAGCGCAAACGTACCGATGAACTCCGCCACGAAATGACGCCAGGAATCGCGCATTGATTGTGTTCCGTCGGTGAAAGTGATTAGACGGGTATCAGTTTACCCGGCGCAGCACGAGAGCGGCGTTGATTCCCCCGAATCCGAACGAATTGGTGAGAATGTGCTCGACTCGCTTCGTCTCTCCCGTTCCCGGCAGAAAGTTAAGGTCGCAGGCTTCATCGGCAACGGAAAGATTCACAGTCGGCGGCAGCCACTCACGTTCTATCGCCAAAGCCGAAATCGCGGTTTCAATTGCACCCGACGCGCCCAGTGCGTGACCGTAGTAGCCTTTGGTTCCGCTGACGCTCAGTGAATACGCGCTGTCACCGAATACGCTCTT
>JBKPNY010000326.1:0-15063 GCA_046732835.1 Gemmatimonadota bacterium
CCCCTGGCGTGAATCTGTCGCTCAAAAGATGCAGTATATGCCGCACTTCTAACTAGACGTAGCATTAAAAGTAGTCGTTTCAATTCTCAGGGAAAAACATGGCACAGCGTCAAACTATACCGGTTCTGCCTCTCCGTGGAACAGTAATTTTTCCAGGACTGACTGCGCCGATCGCAGCAGGTAGGCCGGGCACGCTCCGGGCCATCGAGTCGGCACTCAAGGGCGATCGACTCGTGTTCGCGGTAGCACAACGCGACAATACGGACGAGCCGGCTCCGGAGATTCTTTATTCAATGGGAGTAATCGCGCGGATTGGACAGATCCAGCGCGGTCTTGGCGGCGTGCAGCTGCTGCTTCAGGGTGAGCAGCGAGCCACCGCTTTACAGTATTCGATGACCGATGGTTTCCTCAGCGCCGTGATAGTTCCGGCCGAGGAAATGAACCCGGTCGACGAGAACGATGCAGCGTTCACCGCGCTTCAGAAGGAGACGCGCGAGCGTGCCGCAGAGCTCGGCGAGCGTCGCGGACTTCCTGAGGAAGTCGTGCACCAGGTTCTCGATGCGGTAACCGAGCCGGGCAAGTTCGCCGATCTCGTCGCCGGCTACATCGAGCTTCCGGTGCCTGAAAAACAGGGACTGCTCGAGACTCTGAACGTCGAAGACAGGCTTCGCCGCGTTCTGGTTCACGTGCAGCGACAGGTCGGGCTCCTAGAGGCTCAGGAAGACATCAAGTCGCAGGTACAGGAAGAGCTGGGAGAGCGGCAGCGCGAGATGTATCTGCGCGAACAGATGAAGGCGATTCAGAAAGAGCTCGGCGACGACGACCAGTCGAAGGAGATGACCGAGCTTCGCGACAAGCTGAGCAAGCTCGAGCTTCCAAAAGAAGCGCGTGCTGAAGTTGAGCGGGAGCTTGGTCGCCTGGAGCGGGCGGGCCGTGAATCAATGGAAGCACAAGTGATCCGGACGTATCTCGAGTGGATCGCAGAGCTTCCCTGGAACACCCGCTCCGACGATCAGCTTGATCTGAACAACGCGTCCAATGTTCTCGACGAAGATCACTACGGGCTGAACGACGTCAAGGATCGCGTGCTCGAGTTTCTCGCAGTGCGCCAGCTTCGCGCGCAGCAGATGGCGCAGGAAGTTGAGCGTGAGGGTGAGCTCGATGCGTCGGTGCTGAGCCCGGAGTCCGATGATGCGAATCCGTCGCTCTTCGCCGGCAAGGATGAAGACCGGAAGATCACCGATCAGAAGGAAGCGAAAGCTCGCGCGATGGCAAAGGGACCGATTCTCATTTTCATCGGCCCGCCTGGAGTCGGCAAGACTTCGATCGCGAAGTCCATCGCGCGGGCGCTGGGCCGCGAGTACGTGCGCGTCGCATTGGGCGGCGCGCGTGACGAGGCTGACATTCGCGGACACCGTCGTACGTACGTCGGGGCAATGCCGGGCAGAATCATTCAGGGAATGAAGCAGGCCGGAACGAAAAATCCTGTTTTCCTTCTCGACGAAGTCGACAAGCTTGGCACGTCTTTCCAGGGTGATCCCGCGAGCGCTCTGCTCGAGGTTCTCGATCCTGCGCAGAACGACACGTTCACCGATCATTACCTCGGCATTCCGTTCGATCTGAGCGAAGTGCTGTTCATCGCGACTGCGAACTTCGTTCAGAACATTCCAGGTCCGCTGCTCGACAGAATGGAAGTCGTCGATTTTGCCGGTTACACGGAGAAGGAAAAAGCGGAAATCGCAAAGAAGTACCTCATTCCGCGACAGCTCGAAGAGTCCGGGCTCGGCGACAAGGGGATTCATTTCACCGATGATGCGGTGATGAGCGTTGTCTCGAACTACACTCGCGAGAGTGGAGTGCGGCAGCTCGAGCGTCAGCTCGGTGCAGTTGCACGCAAAGTCGCACGCAAGATTGCGATGGGTGTGACTGGTGAAATTGTCGACGAGGAAATCACCGCTGATGAAGTGCGTGAGCTGCTCGGCAGGCCGAAGGTTCATCCTGAGCGTGCGCAGCAGGAGAATGAGGTTGGAATCGCGACCGGCATGTACTACACGCCGATGGGCGGTGACATCATGTTCGTCGAAGCTTCGATTCGCCGGTACTACGGCAATCGTGCGACCGACAGCGAAACAACCGGCCCGGGTGGTGCGGTCTCACTGATTCTTACCGGCCAGCTCGGCGACGTCATGAAGGAGTCCGCGCGCGCGGCATTCACATACGCGACGAACAACGCATCGAACCTCGGCATTCCGAAGGACAGGCTTGGTGCAATCGAAGCGCACATCCACGTTCCAGCCGGAGCAATTCCGAAGGACGGACCTTCTGCGGGACTCGCGATTGCGACTGCTCTTGTTTCGGAGATGTCAGATCGTGCCGTGCGTCGCGATGTTGCGATGACCGGTGAGATTACACTTCGCGGTCGCGCACTGCCGATTGGCGGATTGAAGGAAAAAGTACTCGGCGCTCACCGCGCGGGGATCAAGCACATCATTCTTCCGAAGGCGAACGAGGGAGACATCGAGGATGTGCCGGAAGAAGTGCGGAATGTTCTCACGTTCCATCCGGTTGAGACGCTATCCGAGGTTCTCGATATTGCTCTTGTGAAGCCACCTGCCGAAGAGGACGTGAAGCCTCTCGAAACCGCGGCGTAAGCGGACGCCGGTCGACGGTCACCGGTCGCCGGTCGCCGGTCGCCGGTCGACGGTCGACGGTCACCGGTTATGCCCGCGACCGGTGTCCCGCGTCCGTTGACCATCTACCAGGCGTATCCAATGGACAGTCGGCCTATGGGCAGTCCTTCAGTGCCAAGGTTGTCGTTAATGAGCCGTTTTGCTCCGATGCCAGTCGCTACTGTGAAGTGCTGATCGCGGCCAAGGATCCACACATAATCGCCGCGCACACCGACTGTTGCGGAGGTTCCATCTTCGTCGCCGCATTCGGTGCAGTCTGGATTGACATCGACGAATCCAACACTCACGCCAAACGAAAACCCACGAAGCGCTTTGCCCGCGGGATAGTATCGCGCGATGCCGTCGATAGCCGTGTAAGTAGGGCCGTCGAAGTCGAACCGCGATCCGGAGATCGCAACAGATGCAGTCGAATTGACCGCGCGCTCGAACTCACCGTTGTACCACTCGAAAAGCAGGCCGATCGGATTGGCCGAAACGAGATTGACCCTCGGCACTCCAACCTTCGTGCCTTCGACTGTTTGAGATGATGCGACAGTTGCTGACACAGCGAGTGCGGCAGCAGCAAGCAGCAAACGAGAAACTTTCATTGGTATTGGTGTTTGAGTTTAGGAACCGATAAATCTAGGAAACTGAGACCCGCAGGATGTAAGAAAGTTCTCAGAATGCGATCGGACCAAACCGGAAGACCTTCCAGGGATCGGCGCGCAGGGGCTCAGGCTCAGTGCCCTCAACGAAATATTCGGTGTAACGGCGGTCGGCAGGAGTTGCGAGTGTCGCGAGCTGACCGGTTGCGCGATCGAATTCACCGCTGATGACACCGATTGGCGGAGTCCATCGGACGGCTGACCGCTGCAGGTCGCGTCCTTCGCTCGAGGCGTAATAGCGCGCCATCATCTTCCCCCACACCGGAGCGGCAAGTGATCCGCCTGCGGCGCCTGGTGTGATTGTTTTGGGCTTGTCGAATCCAAGCCATACGCCGGCAACGATGTCGGGCGTGAGACCAATGAACCACACGTCGGAGTTGTCGTTCGTTGTGCCCGTCTTTCCGGCGACTGGCACAGTTGCGGGAAGGTACCGGCGAATAGATGACGCAGTACCTCGCTCCACTACATCGCGCATCATGTCGCGTACAACAAACGCCGAGCGCGGGTCGATCGCCGGCGGTAGTGCGCGAACGGGTGCTGAATACAAGACCTTTCCCGTCTTGTCTTCGATTCGATGGATGAACCGAGGCTCGACTGCGGTGCCAAGGTTCGCGAATGTCGTGTAAGATGCGACCATGTCGAGCGGCTGCACCACTGACGCTCCGATTGCGCTCGAGGGATATGGATTGATGGGACTCTGAATTCCCATTCGCTTCGCGAGTGCAATCACAGAATCCATTCCTACCTTCATCGCGAGCTGAACTGCAACGACGTTGCGCGACCGTGCAAGCGCTTCGCGCATTGTGATCGGGCCAAGGAATTCGCGATCGGAATTGTCGGGCCTGTACACCGTACCATTCGGCATTCTGATCGCGATTGCTGTGTCACCCATTATCGCGGTCGGCGGAATGCTGTCAGCAATTGCAGCCGCGTACACAATCGGCTTGAACGACGAACCCGGCTGACGTTTGCCGTCGATTGCCCGATCGAATTGCGAGGCCTTGTAGTCGCGTCCACCGACGAGTGCGCGAACGTCTCCCGTCGTAGGATCGAGCGCGACCACTACACCCTGCAGATACTCAGAATCGTTTCCCTTCCCTGCAGTCTTGGTGTGGTGGTAACCAGCGCGTGCTTCGACATCTGCAACACCTTCGACCAATGAGGCCGTCGCAGATTCCTGCATCGCCGGGTCGAGCGCGGTGTAAATGCGATATCCACCCTCCGCGACAGGAACTCCTGCACGTTGCGCCTGGATGCGAACGACGTCGAGATACCACGGTGCGCTCACCATTCCGTAATTCGGCACTGTTACAAGCGGACTCGCTTGTGCTGCGCGCGACTGCGTTTGCGAGATGAATCCCTGCTGCGCCATCAGCGCCAGAACTGTATTGCGCCGCTGTTTGACACGAGCGGGAAACTTCACCGGCTCGTATATCTCCGGACCTTTCGGCATCGATGCGAGTGTCGCAGCCTCGGCAATCGTCAGCTTCGACGCTGGTTTTCCGAAATAGTGCCGCGCGGCAGCTTCGATCCCGTACCATCCGTGCGCGAACCCGATCTGATTCACGTACGCCTCGAGTATCTGCTCTTTCGAGTAATGCTTCTCCATCTCTATCGCTGCAGCCTGCTCGCGAAGCTTTCTCGTGGGACTTTGATCGCGGCGATCTATGATGTCGGGATGCATGTTGCCAACGAGCTGCTGCGTGATGGTGCTCGCGCCTCGCCTGTCGCCGAGGATGTTGTCCTTGATGGCTCCGGCAATACCGACCAGGTCGACTCCGTTGTGCTGATAGAATCGCTGGTCTTCGACTGCGATGAACGCCTGAGTTACATATCGCGGGAGAGTTCTGATCGACACGCTCGTGCGAATCTGCGGGCCGATTTCGCCAATGAGTGATCCGTCGCGCGCGAAGATTTCGGAGCTTTGTGGCTGCGCAACAATCTGCCAGGCTTCGCCGGTTCGGCGTGTCTGCGCGCTTGCGGAGCCGGGCAGGAGAAGCAGGGCGGCGACCGCGATTCGCGCCGCCCGTTGCCCGCGCAGATAGCGCATGGCAACTTCAGTGTAATGCATCAATCCGTGCACCTGGCAATCGTTCAGTTCAAGCCTCGAAAAGGCGACTACAAGAAGAATCTCGCCAAGCTCGGCGAGGTCTTCGCCCAGCTCGATGCTTTAACACCGAGACCTGAGGTCGCGTTCCTTCCCGAGGCGGCAATGAGCGGATACTTCCTCGAGGGCGGTGTTCGCGATCAGGCAGTGACTGCCGGCACGCTCGTCCGTGATCTCGATGCGCAGTATCGCGCAGCTGTTCCATCTCTCGAGCCAATGGATGTCGGACTCGGCTTCTACGAGATCTGGAACAACTCAATCTATAATAGTGCTCTCTATGTGACGCTGGGAGGCGAACAGCCAATTGTTCGTCACGTTCACAGAAAAGTTTTTCTGCCGACGTACGGACTTTTTGATGAAGAGCGATTCGTCGATCGCGGATTCGAGATCCGCGCGTTCGATACGAGCTGGGGTCGGGCGGCAATGCTTGTGTGCGAAGATGCATGGCACAGCTTGTCGGGAACGATTGCCGCGCTCGATGGAGCGCAGATGATTTTCATTCCATCAGCATCGCCTGCTCGTGGCCTGCAGCCGCGAACAGATGAGGTTACAGGACCGGCCAACCTCGAGCGATGGGAACGCCTCGCGCGCGATATCGCGTCTGAGCACGGAGTCTTTACCGGACTCGTTCATCTCGTTGGATCCGAAGGCGGAAAAACTTTCCCGGGCGGATCTGTTGTTGCCGGACCCCGCGGAGATCTGAAGCTCCGTGCGCCATTGTGGGACGAAGCAATCGCAACCGTGACGCTCGATACCTCCGAGCTCACGCGCGCGCGTGTGGAGCTGCCGCTTCTGACGGATCTTCAGACAATGCTTCCGCACCTGGTGCGCACGATCGGAAAGATCCAGGTGAATGAAGAAGAGCCGCTGGATTACGATCCAGCATCGTCCAACGGAACGTCACCCGGAATTCTTTCCGGTGAACCAAGCCGGCGTGAGTGGAAACCCGAAGCCGGTGCGGCAGCCGAACACGAGAGTACTGTTTCGCGTCCGAAACCTTCTGACATAACGGTGATTACTGCGCCCGCTTCGGTGATGGGACCGCCATCGCTTGCAATCGACGCAGCATTTACGGCGGACTGGCTCGTGTCCTTCCTGCGCGAAGAGCTCAAGCTGCGTGGATTTACACGCGGAGTGCTGGGTCTTTCGGGAGGAGTCGACTCGGCGGTAACTGCTTACCTCGCAGCGCGCGCGCTTGGACCGTCGAACGTCGTCGGAATACGCATGCCCTATCGAACCTCGAGTGCGGATTCTCTGGCGCATGCGCAGATGGTTATCGATGCGCTCAGGATTGAATCGCGGACTGTCGATATCACTGATGCCGTCGACGGATATCTCCTGAAAGAACCGGACGCATCGCCGGGGCGACGCGGCAATGTGATGGCGCGTACGCGAATGATCGTGCTGTTCGATCAATCAGAGCGCGAGAGAGCACTGCCGCTCGGCACTGGAAACAAAACTGAAAGACTGCTCGGTTATTTCACCTGGCATGCAGATGACTCCCCGCCAATCAATCCACTAGGCGATCTGTTCAAGAGTCAGGTGTGGGAGCTGGCCCGGCATCTTGGAATTCCCGACGAAATCGTGAGCAAGCCTGCATCAGCTGACCTGATAGAAGGTCAGACCGACGAGGGTGATTTTGGAATCAGCTATGCTCGCGCCGATGAGATTCTGAACTGGCTGGTGAACGGCTACTCCGCCGCGGACGTCGAAGCGCACGGCTTTACCCGCGCGGAAGTTGAGCTAGTGTGGAAGCGACTGTCGAAAACTCACTGGAAGAGAAAGCTTCCGACAGTCGCGATGCTCAGCTCATCAGCAATCGGCGAAACTTATCTGCGACCGGTCGATTACTGACCTAATAGATCATTCTTCCGACAATAGACCCGATCACCACGTAGACGAGAATCAGTACGATGATCACAACGATCACGTACGTCGTCGCTTTCTCGGCCGGTGCTTTCATCAGGATCGGGAGTCCTACCCAGCAGAGATAGAGACTGTAGAGTCCCAGAATGCCTGCAATGATCGCGAGCGCGGGCATGATGTTGAAGACTCCGGCAATCCACGCAGCTGTTGCGCTGTAGGCAGCGACTTTGATCGCCTGCGGCATGCTTTGCGTTGCATTGAACGTCGGCGCAAGCGCGTTGATGACCCACGCGAGAACGAACATGCCGATGACGGTCATCACATAGCTCGTGATCGCCACCGTGATGATCGTTCCGATCGAGGGTCGGAAAAGTCCGCCGAGTCCGAAGGTAGACCATCCTATGATGGTCGCGATCGGTCCGATTGCGGCGAGGGGAAGTACATACCCTACGAGCAGCTGGCCAAGATCGAGCGGCTCAGCGTCAATCGCCGCCCATTCCTGTCGGGGATTAGTGAGTATCCCCTTTGCGCGTGCGACGAGGTTCATTTCACTTCCTCCGATTGTCGATTTTTTGAGGATTCCGGCGCGGAGAACATAACTCTTACTTCGCCCGGCAGGACCCCCCAGAAGCTTCCACGTCCGGAGGAAGCCTCATCTCGCAGGTAGAAATGACCTGATACTTCGTGTTATACGCTGTTTCCGCTTTGATGATCTCCTCGAGCTTAGCGTTGAGCGCGGCGACATCGGTGGATTTCTTACAATAGATCACGTAGTCCCGCGGACTGCCGCACGCTTTCCTTCCGACTGCTCCGGTCGCACAATCGGTGGAGGCGTTACAACCGTCGACTTTTGCCAATGCCCTGGCTTGGGCTTCGAGCTGCTCGATTGCAGCCCAGTCGGACTGCTGAGTGGAAGTCGATGCATTGTTCCCGGGCGGGGTTACATCATTCGTACCGGTGGTCGTCGAATTTTTCATGCATGAAGCAAGTGCAATCGAAACGCCCACAATCCGAATCAGTCTGACCACAGCGGGCCTCCCACAACTATTATTAACTGTCAAAGCCGCACCCTCCCCAGGCAGATCATCACGATGGCTACAACCACCCGACCCGATAGAAAAACCTCATCCCCCAGCTCGGCACTTTCGCCAGAGACTCTTGTTTCAGCGTATCGGACAATGCTTTTGTCCCGCCGGATCGACGACAAGGAGGTCCAGCTCAAGCGCCAGAACAAGATCTTCTTTCAAATTTCGGGCGCGGGGCACGAAGCGATACTTACCGCAGCCGGATTGGTGCTCAGGTCGGCCTACGACTGGTTCTACACCTATTATCGGGATCGCGCCCTCTGTCTGCAGCTGGGCGTCACACCCGCGGAAATGCTGTACGAAGCGGTTGGTGCTGCAATCGACCCGGCTTCCGGCGGGCGGCAGATGCCAAGCCACTGGGGACACAAGAGCTACAACATCGTATCTGCATCTTCGCCGACAGGTACGCAGTTCCTTCAGGCAGTGGGGTCTGCCGAAGCAACGCTCCGCGCGAAGCTTCTCGGAATCACTGAAGGATTCAATGACGACGAGATTGTCCTCGTTTCTACCGGAGACGGGACAACCAGCGAAGGCGAGTTCTGGGAATCCCTCAACACTGCGTCGAATCTGAAGCTTCCGATTGTCTATCTCGTTGAAGACAACGGGTATGCCATTTCGGTTCCCGTCGAAGTGAACACCGCCGGCGGGTCGATCTCGAAGCTCGTTCGATCATTCCCCGATTTGTACATCGAAGAAGTCGATGGATGCGACCTGCTTGCGAGCTATGACACAATGTCGCGCGCAGTTGACTATGCGCGCTCGCGCAAAGGTCCTGCGCTCGTTCATGCGAAGGTGATTCGACCGTACTCGCATTCGTTGTCTGACGATGAGACCATGTATCGTCCGCCATCGGAGCGCGAAGCCGATGCAGCACGTGATCCGATTACGGTTTTTCCTGAATGGCTTGTGTCCGAAGGACATGCTACCGAGAGCGAGATCAAGGAAATTGAGGAAGAGGTCGACGCAATTGTTCTCGCCGCCACTGATGATGCGCTCGCGCAGCCGCAGCCTGGTGAAGACACGGTGTATTTCGGCGTATACTCACCGGATGTAGACCCGACGAGCGAGCAATTCGACACTGAAGACGATCCGAAGTTCAGCGGCGACCCGACGACAATGGTCGATCTTCTCAACGCGTGCATGAAGGATGAGATGCGACGCGATCCGAAGATCCTGATGTTCGGCGAAGACGTCGCGGACGTGTCGCGCGAAGAGCACATGGACAAGGTCAAAGGCAAAGGCGGTGTGTTCAAGGTCACGTGGGGACTGCAGAAGGAGTTCGGCAGTGCACGCGTGTACAACTCACCTCTCGCTGAAGCGAACATTGTCGGGCGTGCAATCGGGCTCGCGATTCGTGGATTCAAGCCTGTCGTCGAAATTCAGTTCTTCGATTACATCTGGCCCGCGTACATGCAGCTTCGGAACGAGCTCGCAACGATGAGGTGGAGATCGAACAACAATTTCGCCGCGCCTGTAGTTGTGAGAACTACATATGGCGGATACATACGCGGAGCGATCTACCATTCAGAGACAGGCGCATCACTGTTCACGCATTGTCCCGGACTCCGGGTTGTCTGCCCGGCGACAGCGCTCGATGCCAACGGACTTCTCCGCACTGCAATCCGCTGCGACGATCCTGTGATCTTCCTCGAGCACAAGCATCTCTATCGTCAGACGTACAACAAGAGCGCGAATCCAGGTCCGAACTTCATGATTCCGTTCGGCAAGGCCAAGGTCGTTCGCGAGGGGAGCGATGTGACGCTTGTGACATATGGCGCAACGCTTCAGCGCGCGATTACCGCTGCAAATGCCGTTGCCGATGAAGGAATCAGTGTCGAAGTGATTGACTTGAGAACGCTGAGCCCGTGGGATCGTGAGACGGTTTACGCGTCAGTGAAGAAAACTTCGCGAGTCATTGTCGCGTACGAAGATTCGCTGTCATGGGGATACGGAGCAGAGATCGCTGCTGCAATCGCGAACGACTGCTTTGCGTGGCTCGATGCACCTGTGCAGCGCGTGGCATCGACCGACACGTTCGTTGGCTACGCGCCTCAGCTCGAGGACGCTATTCTCCCGCAGGTGGAAGATTTCAAAGCTGCTTATCGGGAGATTGCGAAGTACTAGAAGGGAAACGGCGAGTTGCTTCGCTTATAGCCCTTTGGAACCTCGAAGAGCGCCGCATCAAACCTGCCGCGTTCGAGCCGCGTAATCTCCATCGTCGTAGTCGTGAGCAGCATCATCCCGCCCATTCCCATAGTTCCCTTCGAGATCTGCTTGAGCGGCAGCGTTTTCGGCAATCTCCTGTAGATCGCTTTGGTAACAGAATCCTCCGGGACCATCTCGAGCGGCAAATCCTTCAGTTGAGGATCATCGAACTTGCCTGTGTCCAACGGCTCGATTGAAGAGATGTCTTTCGCGTACCATGTCTCGGTGAAAGTGTCGGCTCCGAATTCTGCAGTGTCGCCATCGTGCGACGTGGAAGTCATGATTTTTTCGTGAACCTTCCAGTGGGTTGTCGGCTGCCCGGCGATGATTCCTCCATCACCCAGCTCCTGCAGGTCTGACTTCGTCCCCGACATTTTCATTTTCATGGATGAGATCATCTTCGTCAGACTTGAGTCCATTCCACCCGGACCACCGAGGCTTACCTCGAAGTATTCATGATTCACGGTA
The DNA here is from genome assembly GCA_046732835.1 of Gemmatimonadota bacterium. GTDB lineage: Bacteria > Gemmatimonadota > Gemmatimonadetes > Gemmatimonadales > Gemmatimonadaceae > UBA4720. The sequence continues at coordinate 11,066 of JBKPNY010000326.1, forward strand.
TCTACCGAGATGATACGTCGTCCGCCGTCGAGCGTCAGCCGATAAGTTCCGGGAGCTTCTGCCACGGAAGTGGGGATCGGTGAGACGCCCATTGCCGGCGTCCGCTCGAGGACTTCGACTCGCCTGCCGCGGCGCGTTTCAATAGTTCTTGTTTTCTCGACGTGAGAGGCGAATGGCATTCCTTCGGCGGAGCCACGCGTAGTTGTCTCGTAGAGAATTCCAGAATCAAGATCCGCGGGCTTCTGCGCTCGAGCTGTGGAATACAGCGAGAGGGATGCAAGGCAGGCGACGAGCTGCAATGATTTCATAGACCTGATTGCGGGGGAATCAGAGAATCGCTCCGGTCGCCGCCAACCGTATACTCGATTCCTTCCCGCCGCAATCAAATCATTGCAGCTGTGGTTTTAGTCAGTATTCAGAATTCAGCATTCAGTGTGGCGTGTCAAACTTCCCCGGCTTCGGAAGAAACGCCTGCACCGGCTGATGCTGCTCGCTCAACAATTTCGTTGTAAAGCGCTGTCCCTCGGAGATCCTTTCGACCTCGATTGCAATCGCCTCAACCGCAGCTTCGATTCGCGCAATTCGTTCATCGCTGACCGAGCCAATGGCGGCATTCGATGCATGACGATTCTGGTCTCGCAGCCGGAGAATGGTTTCTGCAATCGTCTTGACGATTACCACTCCGGCAACGAACGCCCCTACTGCAACGATTACGATTCCCGGGGGCATGGCCTACCTCGTAAGTGCGTAGTAGATGACGTACAGCCAGGAAAAAACTCCCTGGATGATTGCCCAGATGATCGAGTGGTTCACACTCCACGAAATCGCAATCGCCAGCGCACTTCCAAATCCAATACCTGCGCGAACGGGATAGTACCTGTCAGACATCGTTCGTACTCCTGGTAGATCGTCCGGGCCGGATAATCATGATCCGGCCAGCGAGTTGAGACCGCGCACAACCAGCACCGCTATCGCTACACCGCCTGCAGCGAGAAGAATTACGCCTCCAATCGCCGCAAGAACCGCAAGCCGGCTGGATCGCCTGACGGCTTTGGGATCAGCGAGGTGCCTGTCGAGCAGTGCGGCATTTCGCAGATTCGCCCGGAAGCCGACGTCGAACAAATCGCCAAGCAACGGTACAGACCCTACGAGAGTATCGACTCCAAGGTTCAAAATCATTCGTGCGACTACAGATGGAGGCACTCCCATCCGGGCCGAGGCGAGCACGATGTACCCCGACAGCAGTGCGGAAGCGAGATCGCCTGCTCCCGGAACCAGGCCAACGATCGAGTCGAGCCCGAAAGTGATGCGCGTTCCGGGGATCCGAATCGCGGAGTCGAGCGCACGTGCAAGGATCTGCACGCGGCGCGCGTCGTCAGAATCCCGGAGGGTTACCTGAACCGGCTGCGATTCAGCCATAGCGCGCGGCAGAGGGCAAGACCTGCAAAGCTGAACACGAGATTGAACGCGGCAAACGCGTACTGCCGCTGTGTCAGAAACATGATCGCTGTATACAGCTGAAACAGAGCAAACGCTGCAATGATCACTATCAACAGCGGAATCAGTCTGCCGAACGAAGCCATGTCACTCCTCAAATGAAAGAGGCAGCCTTAAGAAGGCTGCCTCTTGAATCTATCCTTGTTACCTCTGGTTTCTAATGCTTGAAGATTCCCTTCAGCTTCTTGATACCGGCCTGCTTCGCAGCGTCCTTGGCCGCATCCTTCGCACCGGCTTTCGCTGCTGCTGACACTGAATCAGCATTGACGCTCGGGCCGTTTGGAGCATTCGCATCCGCTGTCGCCGCGTTGAGGTTCGGCATCTCGACCATCTTGTAGTCCGACGGCACCGTGAACTCCGACTTTGGAATATTCGCCGACTTGAAGTTCACCATCTCCATCACCGTCGTGCTGGTTTCCTGCTTTCCTTTTTCATCAGTGCTGACAGTGGTGGTGACAGTCTTGAGTGGAACTCCATTCTTCGGAAGCTTCGCCTGCGCAGCTGCAAGCTGACTCTGATAATCGGAGTTCTTGAACATGTCGAACTGATTCATCATTGCCATCGACTGGCTGTTCGACACGAATGGATTCGCAATCCTCAACGATGGTGCGAAGTAATAGTCAGTCGTCGCTTCACTTCGCGTCTTGCTCTGCTTGCCAAACATGCTCGCGCTCACCGTGTACTTCTGCGTCATTCGGATGTGACGAGTCGGGTATCCCTGAACGGTTTCACCTGCGCCGAGGTCCTGCGCATCGATGCTGACGTCGGACATCTGCAGCTTGACGAGCCCGCCAACGGCGTTCACAACCTTTCCCATGCCCGCCATCATGCTCATCAGGTCCCACTTCATGTACTGCTTCTCGCTCGGAACGACGAGAAGCATCTCCTTTCCGCCGTCATGCATGATGAAGTAGCTGCCCTTTCCGCCGAACGCTTCGCTTCCGCCTGCCGCAGACGCCGCTTCGAGAATCTCGATCTTCGCATCGTCGCCTGAATAAACGCCGCGACCGCGCATCGTTATCGTTTCCTTGTTTCCAGTCGCCTTGCCAGTCGACTTCATGACGAATTCGTAGCTCATGCCGTCGGCGACGGGCATCGCGGCCGCAAAGACAAACGGAATTGCTGCTGCCGCAGCAAAGCGTGTCGCGCGGCTCAGACGGGTGTGCATGTGACTTCTCCTTCTCGCTGCGTGGGGCGGGAGGTTGGAGGGTTGTGGGATAGAATGACAACATACGTTCACTGACAATTTCACGCCAGAAATTAACGAGACTGTTACTGCGACCCTTCCTTGGGAAAGACAATCGAAGCGACTACCGAAACTGCCAGCACACCGATGATTACCAGGAGCGACAGGAGAATAGGAATCTCGTAAACGCTGGACACGAGCATCTTGACGCCAACGAACGTCAGAACTGCAGCAATGCCAAGCTTCAGCAGATGGAATTTGTTGATCACGCCGGCCAGCAGGAAATAGAGCGACCTGAGGCCGAGTATCGCGCACACGTTCGACGTATAGACAAGAAACGGATCCTTTGTCACCGCGAAAATTGCGGGAATCGAATCCACCGCAAAGATCAGGTCTGTCGTCTCCACCAGAATGAGCACGACAAACAGCGGAGTAGCCATGATCGCAGCGGGAGCGCCACGTTGCGGCGGCTCCTTTACGAAGAATTCCTGGCCGCGATAATCGTGAGTGATTGGAAGAACTCGACGCACAAGCCTGAGAATGGGATTCGCTTCCGGCTCGATATCACCTTCGTCGTGAGTCGCCATTCTTACGCCGGTGAACACGAGAAACACACCGAAAACATAGATGATCCAGTGAAACCGCTGAATCAGGAACGCGCCGGCAGCGATCATCCCACCACGCATCAGGAGGGCGCCGATGATTCCCCAGAACAGCACTCGATGCTGGTATTTCTCCGGAATCCTGAAATACGAAAAAATCAGGACGATGACGAAGATGTTATCGATCGAGAGCGAGTACTCGATCAGGTAGCCGGTTACGAACTCGAGCGCTGACTGCCTTCCATATAAATGAAGGATGAGTCCAGCGAAGCCGAGTGAGAGCGTGATCCAGACTGCGCTCCACGTAGCCGCTTCCCTGACCGACGCGGCGTGCGCCTTCTTGTTGAAGATGCCGAGGTCAATGGCAAGCACGGCAAGAACGCCGGCATTGAATGCAACGAAGAGCGCCGTCTGACTCACAGAAGCGCTCTCATTGTTCTCTCAATTTCCGCCGGAGTGCGGAGGAGAGTCAGCGACGCTCCAGTGCGTCCCTGACGTCGAGCAGAATCTCGAAGTAGAGCTGTTCCCGGCGGTATGCGAAATCGAGCGAAGCCATCTGCGACTTGTCGCCCGTTTCTTTCGCGCGCTCGAACGCTTCGGTGTACATCTCGTCCAGGTTCTGAAGGATGCGGTCACGGGAGCGGGACATGAGGTCCTCTATGCTTGGATTGGCGGGTAGAATGTTTCCGTGGCGATCGATCCCCGAGATGCGC
>JBKPNY010000327.1:0-1319 GCA_046732835.1 Gemmatimonadota bacterium
TCTCCTCAGCGTTGGTCACTTGCTTCGCGTCGGCTTCGAAGAAACTCAGGCGCAACGTTTCCTCATCGTCGCGTCGGCTGTGCGTTTCGTGCTCTTGGGATCTTACGAGAACGGCTGTAGATAAAATTGTGAGCAGGAGGAATACGACTCGGAAGAGATTTGTCATGGGTGAAGGGAGTGTGGGATGTTGGGTGTCAGGATACGCACATCGTAACGCCTCAGAAGAATTTGAGGAAGAACGCTGAAGGCGTTGGCGAATTCAGGCCCAAGGTTGTTTCAACCCTGGAATCGTCGTCGTGAATAAATTGTTTTGTAACCCTGAAGGCGTCGCGACTGTTCAAACGCAACCCTGACAGGGTTGCGAAGAATCGTTTGAGCATTCGTTTACCCAGGGTTGAAGCAACCCTGGGCTGGGATTAGCGAACGCTTTCAGCGTTATTAAGCTGATCAGTCCGAATTGCTTCCACTCCGGCATGTGAGTAAACTCCCATGCGTTCCCGAAGCCTATACCAACCAATCTAGGCCGTCCTTACCAATCTGAATTTATAAAAACGAACGAGGAAGAGGTTCTCAGATGCTCTGTTTGTCGAGAGGGTTAAGAAAAGGGTTCCTGCTGGCCGCCGTGGCGGTTGTTATCGCGCTTGCCCAAGTCGCTGAAGCAGCTGATGTTTGTTCCAGTCCTAATTTTAATGTTGCACCGTCAATCGCCCTCGGCACTTTCACTCCCAACTCAGTCGCCGTTGCAGATTTTAACCAGGACGGCTTTGCGGACTTAGCAATAGCCGACAGAGGTACACGAGGCGCAGCCGTTCTGCTCGGAAACGGTGACGGAACATTCAGCGCACCAACCACTTTCAGCACTGGCGGAAATGGCTCCGAATCGATCGTTGTCGCCGATTTCAATAGCGACGGTAAAAGTGACCTTGCTGTTTCGCTAAACGCAGACAAGATTTCCATCCTCACAGGGAATGGGGACGGCTCGTTCAACAGCCCAATCATGCTCACTGGAGGAGGAACCGGGCCTACCTCACTAACAAGTGGCGATTTCAATAACGACACTAAACCTGATCTCGCGCTTACCAACGCCAATTCGAACAACGTTTCGATCTTCATCAATTCAGGTGGCGGCAATTTCACCGCACCCACTCTTTTTTCGGCAGGCTTTCAACCCAATTCCTCCGCCGTTGCTGAGTTAAATGGCGATGGCAAAGTTGACCTGCTAATCGCAGGGTCGAGCGGGTTGACTGTCTTGCTGGGCACAGGTGCAGGTGGGTTTGGCAGTCCGACCAGCTTCACGACAGCGGGCACAGGATCGTCCG
>JBKPNY010000328.1:0-2082 GCA_046732835.1 Gemmatimonadota bacterium
GGTGTCGCGTCAACAAACTTCCCCTCGATCTTTCTTCCAGCAGGCGAAAATGTCGTCGCCCAGTTCGGTAGCGCACTCGCACGCTCCATTCCTTCGCATTGCAAGGTGGTGCTGATCCCATTGGATCAACGCGGTAACGCGGCCGCGATTGCCTGACGGTACTTGGTATAGAGGTCAACTAGCCGGTCGGACCCGTGCAGCCCGCGGTATCGAGATTCATCGACTGCTATTTGCCTTTCCAGTTTCTCCCTGTCTTCAGCTGAAACTTCCTCAAACCCTTCTGTCCCGGAGCGCAATTGGATCCACTTGGATGAACTCCACTCCGTAGGCATAATTCATGCGAAGCGCCGTCGCGAGGTCTGCTGCCACGTTCGATAATCCGTTCGCTTCATGCCCCAATCGACTTCATTGAGTACAATCACGTCCGCCTGCTTCATCAACGCAACCTGTTGCAGAATCCTTTTTCGGTTCTGACTTCCGTACGGATACGCGGACGAATCAAGGAGTTTGGCAAAACGTCGCGAGTCGCTTAGTGCGGCGCTTATTGCTTCATACTCGATTCCCTCCTCAATGTTCCACTGGACGACGCGAACGAACGTGCCGAGTTTTGAAGTTCTCGGCAGTAGTGGCTGTACGCCACGCGCAGAAACTGCGTTGCTGATGAACGGCGTAGTTAACAGACGATCCAACTTGACCTGCAAAGCTTCCGGCAGATCTTTGTTCTCATACAACTGGACAACTCGGCGTAAGTAAACAACTCCGGTGAACGCCGTTGCGCACGGGCCGGCGAGGTTGCTAATAACAGCAGGACTGTCAGCGCAAAAGCCTGGCAAGTACATCGACTAATATTCATTTTCACTTTTGAATACCTTCAGCCGATTTGGACTGATAGCATGGAGACAGACCCTCCGTCGAAGCCCTCCACCGGAAAGCTAATCGGCTCCCCTTCCCTCATTTGAGCGATCACATACAGGAGCGGCAGATAGTGGTCGGGGGTAGGAATCGACAAGGTCGCGTCACGTCCTAACGTCTCGTAAGCAATGAGAGGATTGTGTGCGCCGGCGAGCAATAGTTCGCATGCTCGTTCTTCAAACCGCAGGGCCCAGTCCAGCGGCGCGACCTGTTGGCGGCCCCACACGTAGGCGTGCAGGTTATGTATGAGGTTCCCACTTCCCATGATGAGCACTCCTTCATCGCGCAAGCTGGAAAGTCGCTTTGCAGTTTCGTAGTGGAACTCCGACGGCTGTGTGTCGTCGATACTGAGTTGTATAACTGGCACATCCGCTTCAGGAAAGACGTGACAGAGCACCGACCAGGTGCCGTGATCTAACCCCCACCTGGTATCTAACTCGACAGAGACTGGCGCGAGCAGATCCTTTACGCGATTCGCAAGCTGAGGATCACCCGGTGCCGGATACTTGATTTCAAACAGTTCACGCGGAAAGCCACCAAAGTCGTGAATCGTGCGCGGTTGTTCCTGCGCGGTCACCAATGTCCCAGACAGGTACCAGTGCGCCGAGACGCAGACAATCGACTTCGGCTTCGGAATTCTGTTGCCGATATCCGACCACGCTCTGGTCCATGCGTTGCTCGCCAGCGCATTCATCGGGTTGCCGTGCCCAAAGAAAATGGCAGGCATTGGCTTTGCCATATTTGATCTCCTTACTGGAGTCGTACTTCCCTCAAATCACGGCTCTCAGCGGTCGCTCAGCTTCACAAGTCTCAGAACCTCCGTTCCTCGTCGTCCTGATCGTCCGCGACGTCCGCTCTCGACTTGGACCGGTGCGGCACACCAGCAACGGGAAGGCGCCAGCCGCGCCGTATCGCTACGAAGCGGATGCCGAAGCAAAGGGAAGCCCCCGTAATTGCCATCGCAGTGGGTGGAAGATTCAGCACATGACCAGTTACCACTACGAGCGCGCCGGCGAGCGCGGCGACGGCATACAGTTCCGAGCGCAGCACGGTCGGAGTCTCGGCGACGAGCACCTCGCGAAGCATGCCGCCACCAATTCCTGTCAGCACGCCGAGCAGCGCGGCCATCACCGGATTGAGCCTATACCCGAGCGCCTTTTGCGTGCCGAC
>JBKPNY010000329.1:0-5266 GCA_046732835.1 Gemmatimonadota bacterium
ACAAAGCAACAGAACGACGGCGCTGCAACGAATCCTTTTCGCAATTTCGGTATGAAACAATATCACGATCTCCTGAAATCAATTCTGACGCATGGAACTGAACATCGTGATCGCACCGGCGTCGGAACTATCTCTCACTTCGGCTACCAGACGCGCTTTGATTTGCGCGATGGCTTCCCGATTGTGACGACGAAAAAGATTCCCTTTCGCTGGGTCGCCGAAGAGTTGTTTTGGTTTCTTTCAGGCGACACGAACGAGGCGAACCTGCGCGCGAAAGGCGTCGACATTTGGGCGGAGTGGGCGGACGAGGAACACACTCGACGCTTCAAACGCGCGGCCGGCGATCTCGGACCGGTATACGGATATCTTTGGCGCTCGTTTGGCGGAGACTACCCGCAGCTGAATGGCGTCGATCAGATCGCGCGGCTCATTTCTGAAATTGAGAACAACCCTAACTCTCGCCGGCTAATAGTGACCGGCTGGGACCCACGCGTCGCTGATCAGGTCGATCTGCCGCCTTGTCACACCCTTTTCCAGTTTAAGGTCCAACAAGAGCGTTTACACTGCCAGCTTTATCAACGTTCCGCCGATGCATTCCTCGGCGTGCCGTTCAACATCAGCTCTTACGCGCTGCTCGTTCACATGATTGCGCATGTTTGCGAGTTGGAGGCGGGCGAGTTTGTGTACACGCTCGGCGACTATCACATCTACCAGAACCACCTCGAACAGGTGGAGCAGTTGCTCGCGCGTGAGCCTTTTCCGTTGCCGCAGCTTGAGATTGTTGACGAAGCCAGGTTGCGCGGTCTTAACGGTTTGCTCGGCATGCAGTATTCGAACTTGAAGTTAAATGGGTACCAGTCTCACGGAAAGATCTCGGCCGCGGTTGCCGTCTAAGAGCCTGCTTTGAGTTGAAAGCTCTCACAGTCGAGATCAAATCGTTTTGTAAAATACTTGACCCCGCAGTTTTCACAGTGATATACCTCCGCCCGCAAGATACCTTGCATCTCTATTAACACCACTCAAAATTTGAACCCACTTCGCTCGGAGAATCGCTGATGAAAAACGTTCTCAGGCTGTCCGCACACTCTGTCTGCATATCGCTGGCTTTTGCGATTGTCCTGGTGTTGTCACCAGCCCTCGCTAAAGGTCAGGCTTCCACGACAACTGCGAGAACGCCCGGCACACCGGCCGGGTCTTACAAGTTGGGCGACGCCGACACCATCAATCTCTTCACCGGCAATCTTAATTACAATCTGCCGCTGCTCGAAGTTGGTGGGCGAGGTGAAGCTCGCGCCTCGCTCGGGGTTGTTATTGAAGGCCAGATAGATTTCCGGGAAGTTCCGTTAGAGTCACCTGCGGGTTACCTGCAACATCAGTACACCTACAGATTTCCCAATCCACTCGCTTTTGTCGGCTCAGTTGCATTCGACGTCACTTCGGATCAAACACCTGAGCTGTGCGGCTCGGAAAACGGACCAGAAACTCATGATTACATTACCAGGGCTACCATGACGTATGTTGAGCCGGACGGCACCGAGCATTCTTTGCGGGACGCCAACTTCCATGGAAACGTCTTCCATACCTGCGGACTCACTCCGCAAAATCTCGGAAGAGTCTTCGAAAGCACCTCAGGCGATTTCATTACGTTTATCGCCGACACGACTATGTACACGTCCTGTTACCAGATAAGCGGTTGTACAAACAGTGTCGACGGCTACCTGTATTTTCGAAACGGAACCAAGTCGCGGGTTTCCGGCGGACGAATTGACTGGACCCAGGATCGCAACGGCAACAAGATTGTATATGGCTATACCAGCTCGCAATACGGGTCAAAGTTAACAAGTGTAACTGACTCGCTCGGGCGACAGATCCAGATTGAATATGATGTCAATCTCAGTGCTCCTTATGGGCGTAGCACGAGACTGACCTATAAAGGATTCGGCCTCACGGACAGAACAATTATCATCAGTCGCGCATACGGAGACGTCATGCCGCTGCGCGCGACACAAGCATGGGATTCAATTCGGGCTCCAATTGAAACGGACGATCCTAACGACAGCATCGTACTGGGTGGCGGCACTCAACCGGCGCCCGACTATGTCACCGCCATTTGGCTTCCGAACGGCCAAAGTTATCAGTTCAAATACAATATTCTTGGTCAACTTGCGCGCGTAGATCTGCCAACCGGCGGTGCGATCGAATACGACTTTGCCGATATTTTCCAAATCCCCTTTGCGCCTGTTCCCAGTGAGTTAGGCCCAGTAACGAATCGTATTTCTGAGAAGCGAATCTACGGTATTAATGGCGCGCTTTTAAGCACGACGAAGTTTTCGATTCCGACTACCTTCACGTCCGGAGTAATTCCATCAAACCGGGACGGCCTTGTAAGGGACGTTGAAGTCTTTACCCCTGGCGGAAGCCGCTTATCCAAATCAAGGCATTTCTTCTACGGGAAACCAAATACTAACTATGGCTTACTTGCCCCCTGGTGGCACGGCAGGGAGTTTAGGACGGAGGCGTTTGCATTAGACGGTACGACGATTTTGCGTGTGGCGGAAAGTGCCTGGCGCCAACGCGCCCCGTCATGGTGTTCCAGCTTTCCGCTCTGCTCCGCTGATCCCGGAGAGCGATCGCCCACAAACAGCCCATTTGTAGTTGAATCGAAGTCGACATTAGTAGATGGGAACCTGGTGAGCAAAGTTTCGTCCGGGAATCCCGACGTCTCTTCAACATGGGCCTTCGACAGCTACAACAATCAGACTGATGTGTGGGAATACGGCTACGGTGTAGGACAACCGGGCAGTCTCATGAGGCACACGCAAACGTCCTATATCAACAACGCGAATGCTCTTGGCGGCTTATATCTACTCGGCTTAACCAACCTGACGACGGTTTACGGGATGAATGGCTCTGGCCAGGAGATCCAGGCTGCTGCCTCTCAGATCGTTTACGACGAATATTCCTTACTCGGCTATGCGTCTGTAACAGGCTGGCAGGATCCCGGGAGCGTTCGGGGTAATCCGACAACGTTGAAGCGCTGGCTTAACACTACTGGCGCCTGGATCGAAACTCATTCCCACTTTGATATTTTGGGTAACATCAGAGAGAGTTTGGACGCCCTCGGTCACCTTTCGCAAATCAAGTATGACGATGTCTTCAGCGACAACGTCATTCGCAACACGTATGCGTTGCCGACTGAAATGACCTCAGCCGTTCCGGATAGCAGCGGCGCCTTTGGCTCGAGCACGTCGCTTGTGTCTCACGCGACGTACGACTATTGGTCAGGGAAGATTAAAACTTCCGCGGACGTCAACGACCAGGTCACCACTTTCGATTACGTCGATCCGCTGGATCGCCTAACGAAGGTAATCTCGCCAGACGGCGGGCGCACAATTTACAACTACGTCGACGGGCACGAGTGTGGTTCTTATGTTCAAACACTGACGCTGCTCGACTCTTCGGGGCGTGAAGCGAATTCGTTTCAGTTCTTCGACGGCCTGGGCCGAGTCTATCGTACGTTCACTTATGAGAATCAGGACCCAAGCCATTCGTACCTCACGACTGATACTCAATACGATGCGATGGGCCGGGCCTGGAGAGTGTCAAACCCGTATCGTTCGGTGGGATGTCTATCGCAAGTAAATCCTTCGGATCAGTGGACGCAGAGCACGTTTGATGGGCTGGGGCGCGTCGCCTCAGTTACGACTGCGGACAACGCCGTCGTGAGTACGAGCTATAGCGCCAACACGGTCACTGTTACTGATCAGGCTGGGAAAAAGCGCCGTAGTGTCACTGACGGTCTAGGTCGCCTGATTAGAGTTGACGAGCCCAACGCCTCCAACAATCTCGACGTTGATGGAGTGCCATTCCAGTCGACTGTATACGGTTACGACACGCTGGATAACTTGATCAGCGTCGTCCAGGGCAGCCAAACTCCGCGGAGCTTTGTCTACGATTCGCTGAAGCGGCTACTCTCTGCGAGCAATCCCGAGAGCGGGCTGACATGTTATGGCACACTCTCCGGTACTGACTGCCAGGCGAACGGCTACGATGCAAATGGAAATATTATTTATAAGACCGACGCGCGCGGAATTCGGTCGACCTATACCTACGACGCGCTCAATCGAAATACGCTGATAGATTATTCCGATGCTACACCCGACGCTTATCGTCAGTATGATCAGGCGACTAGTGGTAAGGGCCAGATCAGTCAAACCTGGCAGAGCGGAAACACTGCTTCGATGACCAACATCGATTCGTATGACGCGGTTGGCAGACCGCTGATACAGCGGCAGCGTTTTAAAACGAATTGTGAAACGAATTGTGCTTGGAGTGATTCCTATAAAACAGAGCGAACCTACGATCTCGCCGGCCATGTTAAGACTCAGACCTATCCTTCCAATCGCACCGTTACCTACAACTACGATCAGGCTGGCCGGCTCGCCGACAAGGACGCATCCAATCCGGCGTTCAGCGGGAATCTGGGCGGCGAACAAAAAACTTATTCCGCAGGCATCAGCTATTCGCCGTTCGGCGGCATGGCGAAGGAGCAGTTTGGCACCGATACACCCCTTTACAACAAGCAGTTTTACAACGTGCGCGGTCAGTTAGCGGAGATACGCGTCGGCACCTACTCGACGGATGAAACCTGGTGGAACCGTGGCGCGATTCTCAACGTGTACAGCAATCTGGCCGGCTGGACTGAGAGCCGCGAAGACAACAATGGCAACCTCGTCAAGCAGATGATCTACATTCCGAAAGGTGAAACCCCCGACACCGACGGTTATGTCAATTCCGCTTTCTTCTATGAATACGATGCGCTCAACCGGCTCACCGTAGCGCGGGAAGTTGTGAGCGAACAGAACGTGTGGATCCAGGACTACGATTACGATCGTTACGGCAATCGCACCATCAACCAGAGCAACACCTGGTGGCCCGCGAACACGCCCGGGATTAACAAGAAGGAATTTACTGTTAACCCCACGAACAATCGGCTGCAGGTACCCACGAACCAAACCGGCACGATGACTTACGACGACGCCGGCAATTTGACTACGGACACCTACAGCACTGCGGCATTAACGCGAGCTTATGATGCCAATAACCGCATGACTTCGGAAATGCGCTCCGCGACCGACGAAGTTGGGCATTACACTTATAACGCCGACGGTCAGCGGGTGCGACGAAAAGTGAATAGTGTTGAAACTTGGCAGGTTTACGGTTTCGACGGCGAATTGCTCGCTGAGTACGCGGCTACCGCAAGCAC
>JBKPNY010000330.1:0-4271 GCA_046732835.1 Gemmatimonadota bacterium
TGGAAGCTGTCCAGCGGGCCAGCGACGAGATTTCGAGAATTAGACTCGGAACGGATCAAAGCGAGGTACTCGACCGGCTAGTCGAGCAGGCGGTCGTATCCCAACCGCAGGCATTCCTGGGGACCATCCAGCTTTATGACAAGGAGAGAAAAGAGTTGCGCTTCGAGAGCGTTTATTCAGAGGAGGGGTACGGCAGCTTGCTTAATTTGGTGGGCGAACGAAGGCCCCTGGGGAGCGAGAACAGACCGCAGGTTGGCGAAAACAAGCCGTTGGTGCGGCGGCCCGGGACACCAATCGGTATCGCAGGGCGGACCGTTCTTGAAAAAAAGCCCCAGTTGATAAACGACGTGAGACTTGACCCAGACTACTTCGCCTTCTCCCCTGAAACGAAATCTGAGTTAACGGTCCCGCTGCTCACCGATGGAAACAAAGTGCTCGGCGTGCTCAACGTGGAGAGCAAAAAGCTGGCGGCCTTTAACAAAGACGATGAACAAGCACTACTTGCCCTCGCGAAGATCATCGTTGCCACGATCCAGAATGCCGAGCAGTACCGGCGTCTGAATCATAGCGAGCAATCCAGACTGCTCGAAGAGAAAGAGCTGTTGGTGAACTCTCAAACTACGCTTGCCTGGCTGGGTATGGCGAGCAGCGTTTGGGGGCACAGCATCGCCGGGTATGCGCTCGACATCCGAGACAACCTGACCTTACTGCGGACGAAACTCAAAGACTACACCCTGGAACCTAAGCTACAAGAGCTGCTCGACGACAAACTCAGCTTTCTTGACGAGATGGCAAAGGAGATCCGGCAGAAGCCCATCGTTGCGCTTCTCTCTCTCGATGAGGCGCTCTCGGACGTCCCAATTAACGACCTTATCAAAAAGCGAATCGATCAACTCTGGGGACAGAGGCGGTACAAGGACGTTCGCCCAAGGTTGAATCTTGCCGAGCAGGAGCCGCGCGTGCGTTGTAGCCCGGACTGGATAAGGCGGATGCTGGACATTCTGATCGACAACGCCGTTGATGCAATGGCCGGCGTCGCGGCGCCTTCCCTGATCATTAGTACCAGGCTCGTGGACAACCAAGTGGAAATCGCCATTACTGATGAGGGCCCGGGCATCCCGCAGGAGATTAAGTACAAACTCTTTAGACAAAGTATAGCCAAGCACGACTCAAAGGGTCTCGGCACCGGCCTATTGATGGTGCAGGCAATCGCCCAGACCTATCGGGGCAGCGCGAGAGTGGGCCGGACTGGACCAAACGGGACAACGATGCATGTCTGTTTACCCGTCATAGAGCACCGTTGATTTGCCGGTAACTGGGACCGCGGTTCTCCGCCGGATGCTTCATCGCACCCGGTTTGTAGAGTTCCAGATACAGTTTTTCGTATGACTGCGTGCTCTCCCGTGCAAGTCCAGAAGGAGGACGGCGTAGCCGGTCGGTTTTTGTTGTAATTCGCCGCTAGTTTTATGGTAGATTTACCGCTCTTTTTATTGCCTCGTCGGATTAGATGGTTTCGTGCGGCTTTAAGAGCTGTACTCTTGCACCTCATCGGATCGCAGTCAGATTCAACACTCCGATCGGGAGCGCACTCTTCGCCCCGGGTCTCAACTATGTCAACTCAGAACCTCATCGATGACTTTCAGGAAACGGAATTTATTGGCGGGGATCTCGGCCCCGGCAGAGGTCACAATCGAAAGCCGCGGGTTCTCATTGCCGATAATAGTGCCAGTGCGCTGCGCACCACCCAGGAGTTCTTCGACGATGAAGGCGTCGATACCATTCCTCTCCAGTCTCGGGAGGCAACAAAACTCGTCATTCTTTTCAACATCAGAACCCTGGATGCCATAGTCCTTGACGGACGCCTCACCTCCGACGATGAACCGCGAGATCGTTCCGGCTACGATCTAGCCTTGGAAACGTTCGGTCGCTATGAGGATTGTCCTCCTATCATCATTTATTCTATGTACGATGATCGATCGCAGTTTGACATCGACTGGAACGTCATTCCTTTTGTTTTGAAGGATCAGGGTCGGGAAGTCCTTGTGAATACAGTCCGCGAGCGAATCAAGCGCCGGCGGTTGGACCCTCACTCGGGCGCTCCCCGATCCGCAGATATCCGTGCCGATTTATCGCCGCCTTGCATTATTCTGGAAGCTCCGGGCGACCATGCTTATCAACTCTCCACCGCTCTGAAAAGGTATGACATCCAGGCCTACACTTGTCCCAGCCTGTCAGCGTTGACCGAGGCCGCACCATATTTGCCTCCGGCCATGTACATCATCGACTTTGGCGCCTGCGGGCGCGAGGAAGGGATCAAGGCCATCAGCTTCCTGAAGGAGGTTTCCGACCCCTTCATGCCCGCTTACGTCGCAGCGCTTGGAGACGGTGACGAGTGCGGATACGACGCGGCACAAGCGGGCGCCGATTTCTTCAAGGCCAGGGAATCCGCTAAGACCGATGCACTGGAATTAATTTTACGTATGTCACAACACAAAATGGAGTTGGAACGCGCGACTGCCGCATCGGCGCAGTCGCAATTGGCCGCCATCCGGTACCAAGAACTCATTCGACATCTAACAGAAATAAGGGAGTCGCGAGCTCACGGCATGGCGGCCCCCATAAAGACGATAGAGTTGGCGCTTGACGGGCCTTTCCTGTTGCCGGAAGAGCAACTCGTGCTCACTTCGCTCTACACGCAGATGCTTTCCGTCGGCGAAGGCGACGCAGACACCGGAACTATTGACCTCTGTTTAGAGGGCGCCAAAATACTCGCCAACGGTCGCGCGCAACGGACGGACGTGCACGAGTGGGTCGAACGCGCCACTCAACATTCGCCTGACTTCACGCTCGCGTGGTTTAAGGAGGAGTTCCTCGAGGATAGGTACGAAGACGATGGAGAAGACGACGACAACTAACCGCGTCCAGGTGCAAACGCTCCCCAAAATGCCCCAGCTGTTTCTGGAAACCACCGCGCAGTTTCATCGTCTCACTGGGCCAGCCTCTTTTCAGGAGACAATTGAAGACTTAATGTTGAACGCTACCAGGGTGGGAACCTCCGCGCATGTCAAGCGGGAGTTTGATTACGTATTCGGTGGGTTCTTCAAATCCGTCATCTATAACGTCGGGAGGCTGCCGCAGCAGTCGCGCGTGCGGAATTTCGCCGGCATGTGGAGCGACGTCGAGCACCTGATGGGTAGATACTTCCTTGGCGGCCCCAGACTCCTAAGCTCGATCGGCATGACGTTGTCAGAAAAGTTTGGCAAGCAACCCGTTTCTCCGGAGAGAGTGCTAAACGTCTTGGAAGGACTTAAAGCCAGACTGCTCGGCGGCCTGAAGGGAGACTTCGTATTCGACAAGTCCACCTGCACGGTATGGATTAAGCCCCACCTATGTCACTGTGATTTGCCGCCCGGTAGCGAATGCCGGCTTGAAGAAATTTGCGTCACGCTGCGTTCGGAATTCCTTGCCTGCCTCAAGACGCTTGCAGGTACGCGCTGCGATGAGGGTAAGTGGCTGGGGGCAAATCTTCACCTGCTCGAAGCTGCTTACGGCAAGGGGCTTATGAAACTCCTAGGGGAACACCCCGGGCACGTAGGTGACACCGTAATCTTCTGGGAGGCGCCCGACGGATGGACGATACTTACATACGACCTCGCTTTTGGACGCCTTCAGCGAGCGCACCGCAGCGAGATAAAGATTTTCATGCTGCGGCTGCCCCGATTTGCGAGCGGCGAGAGATGCACGATTTTGCCAGAGGCAGCTGTAAATGAAATAGACGGCGTCCTGATTGATCACAACGCCCAGGGCGCTCGCATTCGTGCCCCTCTCGCCTCTGTAAAGCGGCGCCAGCGCGTCACAATAAAGGCCAGCGAATTTGCGACGAACGGTACGCGCGAGGCGGCTCGCGAAGGCCGAATTGTTTACATAGACAAAGCAGACCCGTCCATCTTTGCCGTCAGATTTCCATCAAAGTAGGAACACCCGCGACGGAAACCACTTCATCCCTCGGTCTCAAAGATGGATGAGGTTCGAAGTCCACGCAGGTTTACTCGGACCCTAAGAACCCAACTTAAACCGTGAACCGCAATTTGTCGGGTTCTAAAGTAAACGGAGTAAACGAGGGACAACAGGTCGTTCGCAAAAAGCGGACTGCTGTTGTATCTTAAGCACTTAAGCATACAGCTTGCCCGCTTGGCTCAGTGGTAGAGCACTCGCTTCACACGCGAGGGGTCAATGGTTCGAATCCATTAGCGGGCACCAAAAATCCAAAT
>JBKPNY010000331.1:0-2998 GCA_046732835.1 Gemmatimonadota bacterium
GGAGAAGTTTGGGCTGACACGCGTTCCTCTGACTACGAACTTTCAGCCGTCGAAATAGTGATGAGCAAACACAAGGGCAAGAGCTCAGGCACGTTGATGCCGGCGACGAAATTGAAAGTCAACAAGGAAGGCGAGACGGAAATCGAGTTGTTTCAGTTTCCCTGGAAGCTGGTGAACCTGCGAGTGCGGTAAGACAGTGTGGCCACACATCGTTGTCATCAAGTCAGTACCCGCGTCGTGAGCTCAATTACTCGCATGATGAAGTCAGTACCGCCGGCGGTAGCGGGTGGGTCGTAAGCAATCAATCGACCCAGCGTCTTGAGGTCAGTGCCACCTATGAACCTGGAGCAGGTCATAACTAACTCCCGCGAACTCGCCGCAACGTTTCGGATTACCGACGGAAAGAAGTTTCACCTCGCTGACATCGATCCGGGCGAGACGCTTAATTTCGACTCGACGCATGCGCCGAGAGCGAAGCAAGCCTTAGCGAGAGGCATTAAGGCGCTCGCGATTCTGCAGGACCGGCTCTATGCACAGGATCAATATGCCCTGTTGCTCATCTTTCAAGCGCTCGACGCCGCCGGCAAAGACGGCGCGATCAAACATGTCCTCTCCGGCGTCAACCCGCAGGGATGTCAGGTGTTTTCCTTCAAAGGGCCTTCGGCTGAAGACCTCGACCACGACTACTTATGGCGCTGTATGAAGTGTCTGCCCGAGCGCGGCCGTCTCGGTATTTTCAATCGGAGTTATTACGAGGAAACAACCGCAGTGCGCGTCCATCCTGAGTTTCTCCGGAAACAAAAACTGCCGGCGGCACTGCTGACCGATTCCATCTGGACGGATCGTTTTACAGACATCAGCAACTTCGAACGTTACCTGACACGGAACGGAATCCTCATTCGCAAATTTTATCTTCACCTGTCGAAGGCTGAGCAGAAGAAACGGTTCCTGGCTCGGCTCGACGATCCGGAAAAGAACTGGAAGTTTTCGCCCAACGATGCGAACGAGCGGAACTATTGGGACAACTACATGCAGGCCTATGAAGAAACGATTCGCCACACTGCTACCAACGAGGCGCCCTGGTACGTCGTGCCTGCAGACCACAAGTGGTTTAGTCGCGTGGTAGTTGCCGCGGCAGTGATTGACGCACTGGCCTCCGTGAATCTGAGTTATCCCGAGGTGGAGGAAGAAAAACGTCAGGAACTCGAAGCGATAAAACGCAGCCTGGAGACAAACGATTGAGCTCGCCCAGCTGCTGACGTTTGAAAACGATAAGTGAATAAAGGAGATAAAAATGAAAACCGTGAAGAGGCGATATTTTCTGGCGGCGATGACGGCAGCAACCTTGTTCCTCACTCCGACGGTTCTTAGAGCGCAAAAAGCTGCCGAGCTGGACAAGAAAGTCACTGAGGCGCAGGCACAACTGTTTGCGTCTTCACCGGCGGCGAAGAATTTGGCGACAGCCGCCAAAGGCATTCTTATTTTTCCCAGCGTCAAGAAGGCAGGTTTCATCGTCGGTGGCCAACATGGCGAAGGCGCGCTGCGGAAAGGCGGCCGGACGGCCGGCTACTACAAAACCACCGCAGCCTCGTTCGGTCTGCAAGCCGGAGGGCAAAAGTTTGGTTATGCCATGTTCTTCATGACCGATGGCGCGCTGGAATACCTGAAGAGCAGCAAGGGATGGGAAGTCGGCGTCGGGCCAAGTATTGTTGTAGTGGATGAAGGTGCAGCCCGATCGCTGACGACTTCGACGGCGAAAGAAAGCATCTATGTTTTCTTCTTTGGTCAGAAGGGACTGATGGCCGGACTGGGAATCCAGGGCTCGAAGATAACTGAGATCCACCCGAAGTGAAGCTGAGTTGGAGGCGACGCCCCACGGGCCGCAGCAGGACAGTGACGGATATGGCCCGCGAAGCTGCAGGAGGCAACGTGACACGGGGCAGTAGCCCGACAGGGATACAGGGCTACCTTGCCACTCAATGTTGATGATGGCAGTTTGACCCACGAGAGTTGCGTTCTGCGTAGCCCTCCATGACTGTCGGGCTACTGCCCCGGCTTACGCGACGCACTCAACGGCCTGTCAGTTTTGACAGTAGTCCGCCAAACAACTCCCTGCCTAAGATCGATTCTGATCAGGCTCCCTCCCCGTTTCTCCTTGATCACTTTCGCAGACGAGTTGGAGAACGAGCGCGCAAGTGCGGCTGCCCGGCAGCGCGCCCAAGGAAACCGAGGAGGCCGCGAGCAGAGTGTTAACGCCGCGGAAGATTGATGAAGGCAACCAAACAAGTTAAGCGTCAGGCTCGGCAACTGTTCCGAATGTGCCACGTAAAGGGAGTGATAAGCGAGAGTCGCGTGCGACAGGTTTTGCAGTCAGTTTTGAAAACAAAACGCCGTGGTTACCGCGCTCTGGCAAACCAATTTGAGCGACTCGTCAAACTCGAACAAGCGCAACAGACGGCTGCGATCGAGAGGCCCACTCCACTATCGCCGGACTTACAGACGACGGTGCGCGAACGCCTGACGAGATCGTACAGCGAGCTCCTGAACAATTCCTTTAAGAGTTCTGCGTTCGGCATGCGCATTCGAGTCGCCGACGACGTTTACGACGGCAACATGCAGGCTCGTTTGGAGTCGAAGCGGAAAGCGCGCGATTGAGGACGAAACGATGAGCGTAAGAGGGTGGCTTCCGCCGGAGCAAAGGTTCTAGCGGCTGCTGGGAGCGCGACCGAATGGAATGGTAAAAAAGTTTCGAGTTCCGGGTTCCGAGTTTCGAGTTCGTCTTCGAAACATGGACTTCGCATTCAACCGCGAAAGCCGGAATTCAAAACTCGAAACTCGAAACTCGCAGTCATCTTGCCCGCGTGGTCACGAACCTTGAGGCAGACAGGATGTCTGCGCTCCCAGCCCACGAGTCATGAATCTCGAGCTTCCCATTGAAAGCCACGGCGAGTCCCACGCCTTTACCCGTGCGGTCCTCGGCAGCGAAGCCTTCCGAATT
>JBKPNY010000332.1:0-4394 GCA_046732835.1 Gemmatimonadota bacterium
GGGCAGGTACGTCGAGTCCCGGGCCAATCAGGTTCTTTGCGTAGAGCTCATATGTAAAGCGACGAGTGATTCGTTCGAGCTCGTCGTCTGAATACTTTGTTCTGTCGATTCTCACTGCGCCCTTTGCGCCGCCAAACGGCACATCGACAAGCGCGCACTTGTACGTCATCAGTGCAGCAAGTGCGGACACTTCGTCTTCATCGACATTCGGTGCGTAGCGAATACCACCCTTCGATGGAAGGCGATGTACGCTGTGCTGCGCACGCCATCCGTGAATGACTTCGATCGATCCGTCGTCGCGTTTCAGGGGGAACTGCATCCTGTAAACGGAGTTGCAGGCTTTGATCTGGTCGAGAAGTCCGGCGGGCAGATCGAGGTACGCGGCGGCCTTATCGAAGTAGCGATTGACCTGCGCGAAGAAGGGAATGTGTTCGGTTGTCATGCTGGTGAAACCTCCTCAGAACGACGGCGCTCGCAAGAGGAGCGCCGTCGTTTGGGAGTCTAAGCTGTAGCTGTGGCGTCCTCGGAGTAGAGCGCTCCTGCGACCAGTGACGCTACAACCAGGCATATGAGGTACGCGAATCCGAACGTGAGCCAGAGGCTTCGCGACATCATGCCCATTATCAGGTAATTCGACGATATGATGGAGCCGAATATCCAGAAGATCAGGGCTGCGATGATCGCGGTCTTTGCGCCGGGGCCAAACCGCGGACGCATTGCTGCATACGTGTACGCGAGCAGCATTCCAATCACGATGTCCATGATGATGAAGCCGGCCATCGTGCTGCCACTCATCGTCGCCATTGCGTCGCCGAGCCCGGGCTTGAACGCATTCGCCGACGCCTGCATCTGAGTGCCCAGCATCATGTTGAGGAGGAAGTCGCAGATGTTCATTACGACCCCGGCAGCGATTCCAGCAACAACGACTTTCTTCGTGTTGATAGCCATGCCATGCTCCAGAAAAAGGGGGGACCTTTAGAGCGCACGCCTTGTAACCGCGAGACAATAGTAGGGCTTTCCGGTTTATCGCAAAAGAGAAGAAATCCGACCTTTACATCTCTTGCCAATTCATCCGTACAGGGACATGCTAGCCTTATGCACGACGCTACCGCCATGGTAAGGCCCAAGGACGACGAGCTCGACCTCTTCGGGATTACCCATCAGGGCAAGGTACGAAAGGAAAACCAGGATCATTTCCTGGTCTCCACGGTGCATCCGCAGCTTGTAATCCACGGCACGAGCCTGCCCGCTCCGGAGAATCTTCCCCTTCGAGGGACCCGGTTTGCGACGGTTCTGGTTCTCGCGGACGGAGTCGGTGGAGCGGCATCCGGAAGCGAGGCGGCGCGGCTCGCCACTGAATCGGTGATGCGGTACATCTCGGAAACGATGCGCTCGTATCATGCTGCTGGGACGGCAACCGAAGAGGAGCTGCTTCAGTCGTTGAAGGACACTGCTCTCGAAGCGCACAAGTCAGTGCGCGGAGAGGCCGCGAGCCGTCCCGCCCAGAAGGGAATGGCAACTACTCTCACGGTTTGCATGGTGGTTTATCCGTGGGCGTATGTCGTTCAGGTCGGCGACAGCCGATGCTACATCTTCGACAAGGGGAAACTCACTCTTCTAACCCGCGATCAGACAATTGCTCAGTCTCTTGTCGATCAGGGCCTGATGCCGGCTGAGCGCCTCCCGATGTCGCCATTCAAGCATGTGCTCTCGAGTGCAATCGGCTCCGATGAAGCACTTCCTGTTGTGTCGACTTTCGATCTGCGTGAGCGGGGATCGCTGATCCTGATGTGCAGCGATGGACTTACGAAGCATGTAAGCGACGAGGAGATCGCCGATCACTCTAAGAGAATGAAGTCATCGGAGCAGCTTGCGCGAGATCTGCTGAATCTTGCTCTCGATCGCGGCGGAACTGACAACGTTACGATTATTGCCGCGCGCGCCCCGCTTGCCTCTTCTAATACCTAATACCGCGCTGTTCTGGTTTAGAGGTTATTCAGCAGAGTATGTGACTGGATCTTGCCGAAAGTAGCGCTGCAGCGCCTGGTACAATTCGGGATGTTTTGACTGAAGTGCGCGCGGTTTCTCAAAGAATGCTTCGGTAGCAACTGCAAAGAATTCCGTGGGATTCTGCGCGCCATAAATGTCGAGCACGGTATCGTAGTCATATGGTATGCTGCGACGCAGCTGCTCGAACTCCGCAGTCATTACGCGTGACCATGACTCATACTCGCTGCGCGATTCGAGATCAGGAGTTCCATCGGCACTGCTATTCTCGAAATCGAGCTGGTGCGCGAATTCGTGCAGCACGACGTTTTGTCCATCGATCGGATTCAGCGCACCGTAACGTGCAGCATCCCATGCAAGCACGAGTGCGCGCAATCCATGCGCAGTGTGACCGAGTCTGTCTTCAGGTCCTTCTTCCCAGACTCCCCCACCGAGGTATCGTGATTCCTGTGCCGTGTATCCGGTCGGGTAGACAAGGATCGATGTGAGATCAGGGTAATAGTCAGTTTCACGATGCAGAAGCAGCAGGCATGCCTGCGCTGCGATCGTCACCTTGATCTCCTCGGTGAGCACCAGCCCGCCGCAGCCTTCGAAGTATTTCTCATCGAGAAATACCTGGACATGGCCGAGGAGCTCTTCCTGATCTGCCGGAGTTAATCGCGTGAACAGACTGAAGTTCCGCTCGAGTATCTCGGTCCACTCGCTCGGGGCTTTCTGTTGTCTGAGCTTCTCTCGCCTGCGGTTGGTGAAAAGACCTAATACCATTGTGACAAATCTATTGCCGGGGAGCAATTGGACAGAGAAATCAACTCCAGATCAGTTCAGATGCTTGACCCGTGATCGGACATCTCCCATCTCCATCTCAAGTCTGGAGTTGATTCTCTGTGTCGTTATCCCCTTAACCCGCGCAGCCATTGGAACCAGATTCAACAATGCAGCCTGAGCTCGGAATTATCGAAGGTTTCTACGGAAAGCCCTGGAGCTGGGAAGAAAGAGCAGACACTGTCTCGTTTCTCGCTCCTTACGGTTATCGCTTCTACCTCTATGCTCCGAAATTCGATCCATACCTCAGGCGGCAGTGGCAGGAGCAGCATCCTGACAAGCTCGCCGAGCGACTCAAGTCTCTCTCGGAGCATTGCAAAAAAGCAGGCGTGCGATTTGGGGTTGGACTCACCCCGTACGAGCTGTTCAACAACTTCGACGCTGCATCCAAAGAAGCACTGACGCGAAAACTGGAATTCTTTGATGAGATCGACGTCGGCGATCTGGGAATTCTTTTCGACGACATGCGAGGTGATGTTCCCGACCTTGCAAAGAAGCAACTCGAGATCGTCGACTACGCCGCTTCAAAAACGAAAGCCTCACGTATCATCGTCTGCCCTACGTACTACTCCGATGATCCGATTCTCGACAAGGTATTTGGTGCCCGCCCGCACAACTATGAGAAAGATCTGGGCAGCGGGCTTGATCAGAGCATCGAGATATTCTGGACAGGCGAAGAAGTCATCTCGCGTGAATTCTCGCGCGGCCATCTCGAGCGAGTCGCCCAACAGCTGTCACGTAAGCCTTTTCTCTGGGACAACTATCCTGTGAACGACGGACAGCGAATGTCACAGTATCTCCACATTCGCGGATTTACCGGTCGTCCGTCCTTCAATGCTGAGCTGATTGCTGCACACTCGATCAACCCTGCTCTGCAGCCTGCATTGAACCGCATTCCTGCGATCACGCTTTCCGACAGCTACAGACAGGGCGACAAGTACGAATACGGCGAATCATTTCGCCGAGCGTGCATAGAGGTTCTTGGAGAAGAGCTCGGCGCAAAAGTGCGCGAAGACCTTCTCACTCTTCAGGATATCGGGGTGGACCGGCTTGGAGAAAAGGCAAAAACCCTTCGCGAGCGATACTCAGGCGTCGATCACGCCGCGGCTCGTGAGATCATCGCGTGGCTTGACGGCGCCTACCGGATTACTGATGAGATTGTGCAGACCCAGTAACGTGTTGAGACTCCGCACAGTCGCGTGAGTTTCCACGATCTCCGATAGAGGCTGCGGCGCAACAGAATCGTCGGTCACGTGTCTCAGCCAGTAGATGTGCCTCTCTGCCGGAACGAACTCATCATTATAGCTGCGCCTGATTCGAAGCTCTCTCTTTGTCCGGGTATCGAGCTCGCCGGTCAGCAATACAATGAAGAGGTGATTTTCTTTTTTGGAGAGCACTTCGGACGAGAACGGAATATCGCGAACGATGTGACTGATCTCGCTTGGTGTCCTGACGAAAGTCCAGATATCGTCGGTGCCAAGCGATCTGCGCATGTGACGTGATATCTGTGCTTCGAGCGGTCCGATTATCCCAACTGGTGCAGTCTCGAACAGAACGTTGTCAGG
>JBKPNY010000333.1:0-2855 GCA_046732835.1 Gemmatimonadota bacterium
TCATCGTCGATGTGCGATACTTTGAAGACGACGTCGACAATTTGTGAAGCGTTAGCCCGGCCGCCGGAAACGCGGAGCAGGTCAATCGTTTCCTGTACCAGACTCGAATCAGAAACCAGATTACTAAAAGGCGGCATTCGGCGGCATTGTAACACGATCGTTTTTGGAGTGCGGTGAGCTGCCACCGCTTTAGAGGTCGCGACCCGTCGCGACCATATACGGCAGATTCAATTTGAAGAGCTGGGCGACAGGTCGCCCGGAAATAAAAAGCGGTGACAGGCCACCGCACTTCAAAAGAGGATGACCTTGGAATCCACAGACGTAATACGACGGTTCAAAGAATTCGGCGCGTTACTCGAGGGACACTTCCTGCTCACGAGCGGCTTGCACAGCAAGGCGTATTTGCAGTGTGCGCTGGTGCTGCAACACCCAACTGTCGCTGCGGAGTTTGGCGAAGCCATTGCAAATAACTTCAGAGAACAGAACATCACCGCGGTGGTCTCACCCGCGATCGGCGGCATCATCATCGGTCACGAAGTGGCGCGAGCTTTGGGGGCGCGTTTCATGTGGACTGAACGCCAGGACGTAGCAATGGTCTTGCGCAGGGGTTTCTCAGTTTCTGAAAACGAAAGAGTACTCGTGGTTGAGGATGTGGTTACAACCGGCGGCTCAACGCGTGAAACCGTGAACGTGCTCCAATCGTATGGCGCAAACGTTGTCGGAGCGGCGTCGATCATCGATCGTTCCGCAGGTGAAGCCAACGTAGGTGTGCCGCGTCTGGCGCTGGCCACACTCGATGTGCCCTCGGTTGATCCGGCTGTTTGTGAACTCTGCCTGCGAGGCGAGCAGGCGATTAAGCCCGGCAGCCGCAAAGCACTCAGTAAGCAGTGAATTTCAAATTAACCATCCAGTACGACGGCACCGATTTTCACGGTTGGCAGATGCAGGGCGAACAGCGAACCGTGCAGGGCGAACTCACGAGGGCGCTGTCGCTGATTGAAGGTGCGCCCGTAATCGTGCACGGCTCCGGTCGCACGGACGCAGGAGTTCACGCCGAAGGCCAGGTGGCAAATGTTCAACTGCAGAAAGAGATAACCGCCAACAAACTGCGCGCCGCGATTAACGGAAATGTAGCGAACGACGTGCGCATCATGAAGGTCGAGATTGTTGATGACGAATTTCATGCGCGTTATTCGGCGCTCGAAAAGACGTACGTTTACCGCGTAGTTAACGAGGGTGTGATTTCGCCGTTTTGGGTGCGTTACGCGCACCAGGATGCGCGGCCGTTTGATATCGACGCGATGGCGGCACACGCGAAGTTGTTTCTGGGAACTCATGACTGGACGGCGTTTTCTTCTGCACAGTCCGACAGTGAAACGAAAACCCGCACGATTACGAGTCTCCGCGTCGAGCGCAAAATCGATCCCCGCGCCGGTTGTGCATTGTTTGAAATGAGTGTCAGCGCCAATGGTTTTCTTCGCTACATGGTGCGTTCAATCGCTGGAACCTTGATGGCCATTGGCCGCGGCGAAATGAGCAGGGAACTGTTGGAGCGGTTGATTAACGAAGGCGATCGCTCACTGGCTGCGGCGACAGCGCCCGCGTGTGGGTTGTCACTTGTTTCAGTGAGGTATTGAGAACGCCTGCATGGTGCGGCTCAGCCGCCTTCCGTGCGGTAAAGCTCCGCTTTACCGCACTGAGCCGTCCAGAGCTTCCCCGAGGCTGAGCCTCGGGGAATCGACGAGAACCTAGTTGACGGAAAGGCTCAGCCTTTCCGCACGGAGCGCGGCAAGCCGCCCGCAACGTTTCATTGACACAAACGATCCTTGTAGGAAGAATGAGGTCGGTCAAAGTTCAATATGCTTTCTGATTTTTCAGGACTGATTGAAGCGGGCACCGCCGAAGAGCGTCTGCTGGCGGCCATCGATTGGGAACGACTGCCCCGGCACGTTGCGATCATCATGGATGGCAATGGGCGCTGGGCCGCGCAACGTGGGCAGCCACGAATCGCCGGACACCGCGCCGGTGTTCAAGCCGTTCGTGCAGCCGTGGACACGGGCGCGCGACTCGGTCTGGGTGCGTTGACGCTGTACGCGTTCTCAACCGAAAACTGGAAGCGGCCGCGTTATGAAATCGACGCGCTGATGCGCATGTTGCGCCGGTATCTACGTCTCGAGTTGGATGAAATCGACAAGCAGAACATTCGCTTCCAAACAATTGGACGAATCGGGGTGCTGGCCAGGAATGTGCGCAGCGAAATCGAAAAAGCGACGGAGCGCACCGCGAAAAATACGGGAATGATTTTGGCGGTAGCGCTCAATTATGGCGGCCGCGCGGAAATTGTTGACGCCTGTCGCGCGGCGGTGCGTCGCCTCGGCGATGAAGGGATCGCGCCCGATGAACTAACTGAGGAGCGCATCGCGAATGAGTTGTACACGCGCAAGCTGCCCGATCTCGATTTGCTGGTACGCACCAGCGGCGAATTGCGAATCTCGAACTTTCTGTTGTGGCAGGCGGCGTATAGCGAAATCTATGTGACCGAAACGCTCTGGCCTGACTTTCGTCGCGTGCACTTGTTGGAAGCGATTGTTGATTATCAACGACGCGATCGGCGGTTTGGCGGGTTGAAGTTGGTGGCGAACTCCAAGAATTAAGTTCCGAGTTCCGAGTTTCGAGTTTCGAGTTCAAAGACCAAAGACCAAAGCCCAAAGACCAAAGACCTAAGACCAAAATTCAAAGCACAAAGCACAAAGCACAAAGTTCAAAGCCTTTCCTGTTTAATGTCACGAATAATCACCGCCGTCATCGCCCTTCCGATCCTAATCGCGTCGATTCTGTTGCCGGTTCTGCAGCCA
>JBKPNY010000334.1:0-16039 GCA_046732835.1 Gemmatimonadota bacterium
GAATAAGATGGCAATCCAAGCATACGCAATTCGCGCAATCAACGAGTTGATTCAAATCATACGATCACTATTACTTCCGATGTCAGCTTTTACGCTGGCGACTAGAGCGCAGGGGCCACACCCGTTCCCATTCCGAACACGAGCGTTAAGACCTGCAGCGCCGATGGTACTCCGTCCGAGAGGACGCGGGAGAGTAGGCCGTCGCCGGCACCTCTTAAGAGGCGTCATTCCTTGCGAATGGCGCCTCTTTTTTGTCCTCATAGTCCTCGTCTTTACGGATTGCGGTCTCAGGACAGAACCGTATGAGGAAAGAAGGATTGCAGACCTTGCGGCCTCAGGACAAAACCACAATCGACGATCGACGACTAATTGAGGATTTCGGACACCGACGACCGAGAAAGTCCGCAATGTCCGCAATTCGTAATTAGTCAGCGATTGTCGATGGTGGTTTTGTCCTGAGGCCGCAAGGTCTGCAATCCTTCTTTCCTCATTTGGTTTTTTCCTGAGACCGCAGTCCTGCGTCTTGCCCTGTTCACCGTTAACGTCGCCAGGATGGATCCGATGCGTTCGTCAGCACGACTTCGCTTGTTCGGTCAGCGAGGCTCAGGATCCGAACTTCCTTGAACCCATAGTCGCCGGTCGAGTATGCGACACGATCGCTGTCGGGCGACCATGTGAGCCCGCTCGGGAGGAGTTGCCCATGCTCTACGATCTCGAGATGCTTCGTTTGAACGTCGACCACCCCGATGTCTACGCCGAAACATTCCCAGCCACAACCCAGCGTGATCACTCCGATCTTTTTGCCGTCCGGCGCCCAGGCGAGTTCCCAAACAGGGTAAGGCAATAGAACCTGGAGATCGGAGCCGGCCGCATTAGCCAGATACACTTTGCTGTCACTGGCGATGGCCATGCTCTTACCGTCAGGAGACCATGATGCCGACAAGACCTGCTGGTCTATCGTCCCATGCCGACGGATTGTCATCGTAGCGACGTCTACAAAGAGCAGCTGCGCATCACCGGGACCGTAGTAAGCGCGCGAGAGTGCCAGCGTCCGGCCGTCAGGAGACCACGACACTCGCATCTCCGACGCAATCTCCCTGGAGATCACGTCAACGGGCGTGCACGCCGCCGTCGAAAAAGGTTCTGACGCTATGCAGATGGCCTCGTCCTCACCGTTTGCGTTGACCTTGAAAAAGGCCAGGCGCGAGCCGTCCTGTGACCACGACGGCCGGCTTCCATTCTGCGCGACGAAAATCTGTTCATCGGCGGTGCTGATCCAGATCGCGCCGTCTCGGACATACGCCAGACTGGATGGAATGACTTCGCAGGCCTGACCCTGTCCACAGAACGCAGCGTCGAAATTCGCCTGGAAGTTGCCCACCTGCGCGCTCACCCGTTGTGGACTCGCAGAGCCGAGTGTCCAGCGTCCGGCTGTCGCGAGACCCAGACGATCTGTCGTGCCGGTCGAGTGCTCGACCTTCCCAGCGCCGGAGGCAACCGCGAACGAGACCACTAATCCGCTGATCGCGTTGTTGTATATGTCGGTCGCCCGTACGTGCAGCTGATTCGGTAGCGTTCGACCTGGCTCGCCAACCTGATTGTTCCCAGCCAGTGCGGTGAAGTGCGCCAGAGGACCTGGTGTCGCCTGTGCGTGAAACACGAGAAAGATCTCTGTATCCACCGAAACCAGGACTCGCGAGTCAAGGAAATACGGGCCCGCCACTGTATCCAGCTGCCAGGGTCCAAATCTCGCAATGCCGTCAGGGTCGCTTACCACGACCTTCTTTGAACCGAACGTGACCCGCACGCCCGCGACAGGACGATTGTTGGCGTCGAGAACTTGCACTATCGGCCCCGGCTCGATCGTTGTTCCAACGGTCGCTGTGAACTCAGCGTCTCCGAGCGCAACAAGCTGACTTGGACGCTGCGGTTGTTCTGCTGGTGGTTGGATTGACGGCGCCGTGGTCTCCGAGCATGCGCCGAATACCGCGCTGACAGTAATGAGGGCGACATATCGTATGCTCTTCCTCCGACCGTGCATGAGCCTCCATTGAGTCATTTCCGCCTTCCATGGCTTACACACTCATTAGCGTAAACCTCAACGGAAACGGCTCAGTCCGCTTGCTCACCTCATGTCGAGTGATATGTTGTCCCCGCTGAAAGCGCTCGCCATCGCTTTACGGGGCTTGAATGACAAAATCAAAACTCACCGACCTGCTGCAGCTAACGGGTGCGGGTGACAAGCAGGCGATCAATCAGCTGCTGCCTGCTGTGTACGACGAGCTCCACTCGGTCGCGCATCAGCGACTCAAGCGAGAACAAAAAGAGTCGCTGAACACGACGGGTCTGGTACATGAGGCGTATCTGCGCCTTGTCGAGTCTGCGGCAATCACTTTCGACGACCGAGATCATTTTCTCGCCGTGGCCTCGCGTGTAATGCGCAACGTTCTGGTGGATCGCGCTCGTGCCCGCAACACCGCGAAGCGCGGCGGAGGTGCGGTGCTCGCTGACCTGGACGAGGACACCTGGGTTGCTGACGTCGATCTCGACAGAGTCACCGAGCTCGATGAGGCGCTGACGCGGCTCGAGCAAGTGGATGAGCGCCAGGCGCGCATGATCGAGCAGCGATATTTCGGCGGACTTTCACTGGAGGATATTTCGAGTGTGATGCACGTCTCGCTCGCGACTGTTAAACGCGATCTCCGCTACGCGCGCGCCTGGCTCGCTGCCGAGCTGCGCGCCGATTCCGAGTGACACTAGACTCGGAGCTGTGGCGCCGGGCTCGTCCGCTGTTCGACGAGCTGGTGGAGCTCGACAGCACAGGACGAAAGATTCGTCTCGACGAGATAAGCCTGATTGACCCGTTGTTACGAAAGACACTCGAATCTCTGCTGCACGTGGATGCCGGTGATCAGGATCCGCTGCATCTATACAACTTCGCGCCCTCGCATCATGACCGCGCAATGCCGGCAACGGACTTACGCGATCCGCTCGGCATGATCGGAAGCACCGTCTCGAATTTTCGCATCACCGGGTTTGTCGCTGCGGGTGGAATGGGTGTCGTATATCGCGCGGAAGATTTCCGGCTCGAGCGCACGGTCGCTTTAAAATTTCCCGCGCCGCACGGTGAGATCACCAATGAAGTGAAAGAGCGTTTGCTTCGCGAAGGCCGCGCAGTAGCGCTTCTCGATCATCCGAATCTTTGCGCGATATACGACATCGGCGAGAGTGCGCATGGAGTGTTTCTCGCCATGCCGCTTTACGCCGGTCAAACACTCAAGGATCGACTCGCGCGGGAGCACACGCTCCCGATTGACGATGCCATCGGGATCAGTCGTCAGATAGCGACGGGTCTCGCGTTTGCGCACGATGCGGGAATCGTCCACCGCGATCTCAAGCCGGGCAACATCATGCTGTTGCCAAACGGCTCGGTGAAGATTCTCGATTTCGGCTTGGCAAAAGTGAGTGAGCTGAGCCAGTCCAAGTCGCATGCGACTCTCGGCACCGTTGCATACATGGCTCCGGAGCAAATTCGCGGAAACGGGGTGGACGGACGCGCCGACCTGTGGGCAATCGGGGTAATGCTGTATGAAATGCTCACGGGAGTACCGCCGTTTCATCGAGAGCATGAGCTTTCTCTTCTGCATTCGATCCTCCATGAACAGCCAGACCGGCCCTCGAAGCTGAACGGCAATGTTTCGCGCCAGCTCGACCAGCTGACAACTGCGCTATTGAGTAAGGACCGATCGCACAGATATCAGTCAGCAAAATCGTTGTTGACTGATCTCGATGCTCTCGACCGTGGACGCGCACTCAGTCACCGTGTTCCGCTGTGGGCTCACGCGTGGCAGCGAAAACGTGTTCGCATTTCGATTCTCGCTGGATCCGCGGTGTTCGCACTCGTCGTCTTCGGTGTGTTGAGCTGGAGGCTGGGTCAGTCAAACCCTTCGTCTACGACAATTGATTCACCGGTTTTTCAGACGCTGGCGGTGTTGCCATTCGCGAATGGCAAACCGGATTCGACGGCCGAGTATGTGGTATCGGGGTTTTCCGACGGATTCGTCTCGCGGCTGTCGGTAGCACGCGGGCTTAGCATCGCTGGACGCGCTTCGACCTCGGCACTTCAGGTCAGGAAATTGTCGCCTCGAGAAGTGGGCAGGCAACTCGGAGTTGCGAATGTTCTCGCAGGCAGCGTTCGAACGACAGCTGAATCACTTTATACCTCGGTGCAGCTGCGACGCGTATCGGATAACACTGCACTCTGGTCGCGCGACTTTAAGGCGCCGTTGTCGGAGATCATGGCGCTTCAGCAGCAGCTTGCGGACAGCCTCCTTAGCGTGATGCAGCTGCGATCAGCTAGATCGATGCGGCCGCCGACGCATGATCCTTACGCATACCAGTTGTACTCGATGGCGCGCTACTCCTGGGAGGGGCGCACTCTTCAGAAATACGAGGACGCGCTTCGCCTGTATCATGACGCTGTTGCGCGAGATCCGCAGTTCGCGCTTGCGTGGGCGGCTATGGCCGAGGCGTACGTTAACATGTCGAACTTCGGGTACATGTCGAAGGATCAGGCGCTGAAGTTCGCGGAGCTCGCCTCGGGTAAGTCGGTCGAGATAGATACGACACTGGCAGAGGCGTACAACGCGCGCGGCCAGCTGCTAATGTCGGAGGGAAATTACGGCGCTGCCGAATTGTCTCTGAAACGTGCCATCAATCTGGATCGCAACGATCCATGGGCGAGACACTACTATGCGCTTCTTCTCGCGATGCAGGGTCGTTTCGACGAAGCCAAAAAGGAGACGCAAAAGACTCTTACTTTCGATCCTCTGTCCGTCCCTGGAAATGCCAATCTTGGCATTTTCATCGCGAGAGAGGGGAAGTGGGATGAAGCTCGTATCCAATTCGATCAAGCCCGGAAGCTCGGACCGAATTATATCGTGACGCTCTATTACTTCGGTGCACTTGAGGCATCGCTCGGAAACTATCAGACGGCAGCCGAACTTTTCGAAAAGGCGATGCGCATCGGGCCCAATTTCACTGGCGTTCGCGGGGCGCTTGCATACACCTATGAACAGCTTGGACGTCACGCTGAAGCGGAGCGACTGCTCACGGAGACAAGGAAGCACGCTATTGACGAACGCTCACGGACTGACTACGCGCTCAGCCTGGCAATCACCGGCAATTTCGACAGCGCGTTCGCGATTCTGCAGACGATTCGCTGGGATATTCCCACACTGATCGATCTGCGTGTTGATCCTTTGCTGAGACGATTCAGATCGGATCCGCGATACCCGCGCTTGATTGCGCGCGCCGGCCTGAGACCCTAGTACTTGTCCATCGCTAGATTGGAGAATGACTAAAGCGGGCATCGTTACCGTTGCTGGAAAACCAAACGCCGGCAAATCCACTCTCCTCAATCGGATCGTCGGGCAGAAGCTCGCAATCACCAGCCAGAAGCCGCAGTCCACGCGCGACCGCGTTGTCGGCATTCATACCACTGACAACATGCAGATGATCGTATTCGATACACCAGGTCTCCTCGAGCCGAAGTACGCGCTTCAGGAGTCAATGCGATCGACCGCACTTCGAGCCCTCGAGGACGCTGATGTGATTGTCTATATGGCGGATGCATCGGACGGCGTTCCCCCTTCCTTGAGGGAAGCCGCGGGCCTCGAGAATGATCCGGCGGCGAAGGTCATCGAGGTCCTCAATAAGGCTGATCTCATCCCTCCGTCTCGACGTGAGCAGATCACAACTGATCGACCCGATGCAGTCTTCATCTCGGCATTAACCGGCGAAGGCTTCTCCGATCTGATGAAGACAATCGAGGAAGCGCTTCCGGAAAGTCCTTTCCTCTATCCCGACGATGACATCAGCACACAGTCAGTGCGCTTCTTTACCGCGGAGCTCGTTCGTGAGACTATCCTCGAGCAGCTGCACGACGAAGTGCCCTACAGCGTCGCGGTAGGCATCGAGGAGTTCCGCGAGGGTCGCTCGCCATTGTACATTCGAGCGGTCGTGTACGTCGAGCGCGAGAGCCAGAAACGAATCATCATCGGTGCAAAAGGCGCTCGTATTCGCGAAGTTGGACAGGCTTCGAGAAAGAAAATCGAAACGTTCGTGGGGCAGAGCGTGTATCTCGATTTGTGGGTGAAAGTGCTTCCCAACTGGCGCAAGAGCACTTCGGCACTCGAGCGGTTTGGCTATTCCCTGGCAAAGGAAGAACGGACATGAGCGTAGACGCACAACTCCTTGAAATTCTCGTGTGCCCCAAGTGCAAGGGAGATCTCGAGTACCGCGAATCGGAATCGGTCCTGATCTGTCATGCGTGCTCGCTCAAATATCCGGTCAGGGACGATATACCGATCATGCTGATTGATGAGGCCACGCCGCTCTAGCGTGCGTCGAGTCTTTGCGTTCGCCGCGCTCGTAAGCGGCCACCTCTTCAATTCACCCAGTCTCGCGGCGCAATCGAGTACGGACGGCGCTCTTTTCCTGCTGCTTCCGGTCGGCGCGCAGACCGTCGGGATAGCTCAGGCCGCGGTTGCCGAGCGACTTGGCAGTGAAGCGGTGTGGTCGAACCCTTCCGGCATTGCGCGTCAGGCCAAGCGGGAAGTCGCAATCCATCATTCCGAGACAATCGCCGCGCGTGGTGACGTCGTCACTCTCCTTTTTCCAGTAAAGCATGTCGGGGCGTTCGCCGCATCCTTCAACCTTCTGGACTTTGGCAACCAGCAGATCACTGATCCAGGCGGAACGCCCATCGGGCTCGTACTGCCTCGCAACATTCTCTTCGCGGGCACATTCGGGGCTTCTGTCGGTAAGAGTGTCAGCCTTGGTATGAGCTACAAACGCCTGCAATACAGAGTTGACTGTTCCGGCCAATGCGCGAATGTCTCGACATTCACGGCGACTTCGAGCGCGGTGGATTTCGGCGCGCAATACGACATTCCTGCAGATACGACGATTCGACTTGGCGCATCAGTGCGGAACATCGGAACCAAGCTCCAGGTGAACGATCGCGAGCAGGCTGATCCACTTCCTACTCGAATCGAGATCGGCGCATCGTGGAAGCTGGCGTTCATCGCGAAATACGTTTCTGATATCGATGTTCGCGTTGCCGGGGACGTTGTCACGACGAAATCGGCAGATGATCCATCCGCGCGAATCGGGACCGACATCACCTATCAGAAAACGGTGCACCTCCGTGGCGGGTACATAGCAAACGACACCGATGGCGCGAACGCATCAGTCGGTTTCGGCCTGGGAACAGGACGACTCTTGTTCGACATAGCTCGAACCTTTGGCGGATTGTCCGAGGACGCCGGAAAGACTCCCACCTACATCTCGCTTCGCTTCCTCTTCTAATGAAAGGGGTGGGCGTTGCTGTTCTGATTGCATTTGTTTTTCCAGTAGCCGGCTTTGCCCAGAGTTCGGCTGACGTGACCACTGGAATCGCTGCGAAACGTCAGAATCCTTCTACCGCTGCCGTTACTATCGCATCTGCAATTGTACCCGGAGCGGGGCAGGCAATGATGCGGCAAAAACGCAGCGCCGTGTATCTCGCCCTCGAGACAGCAGGCATCGCGTACTATGTGACACAGCAGCGCGATGGAAACAGGCAGCGCCGCCAGTATCGCTCGCTTTCACGCAGTGTCGCCCGCGCTGAGCTGTCGCCGGCAGGACCTGACGGTTCGTGGGATTACTATGAGCGAATGGAGAAATACGTCGCGAGCGGAGCGTTTGATCGCGTGCCCGGAGGAGACGTCGATCCGGAATTGGATCCTGAGACGTTTAACGGCGCGATGTGGCTTCTGGCTCGACAGACTTACTGGCGAGACCCTCAGGTCGCACCTTCGCCCGAGTCAGTTGAATACCGCTCGGCAATGTCTTTTTATCTCGACCGGGCTGCAAAGCCCGAGTTCCTCTGGTCGTGGTCGAACAATCCGACGGCGTTTCAGAGCTATCGATCAGCGATCGCGGGAAGCAACACCGCATTCAGAAATGCCGAGCAGACTGTGAGTCTTATTCTGGCAAATCATTTCCTTAGTGCGATCGATGCATTTGCGTCGATTCGAATGAGAGTGAGGCGCGACGGCGCCGGAACAACTACTTTGTCGGCGAGCCTCTCGTTTTGAGGATCGCATTGTAAAAGTTGCCGTTACTGGACGCATTGCGTCTTCTGTTGTGCAGGACTTCGCGCTCTACTCTCAGCACCATTCTTCTCTGACTTCACCGGGCATTACCGCATGAGTCCGACAATGTCGGCTCCAGCGACGATCGTGTTCACGCCAGACGGCGCGTCACCACCTGCGAGCTTTGCCGAGTGGCTTGGCTCTCAGCGCACGCCTCATGTTGTCGTGCGGGACGCGGACGATCTCATTGCGATTGCACTTCGCGGGCGCCCTCGACTTGTGGTATTCGATGCCAGGACTCGCGGAGACGATGCGCTCGCTGCCTGCGCTCGACTCAAGAGCGATTCATTTTCCGGCGTCGTACCTGCAATTGTTTTGACGAACTCCGGAGTTGCGAACGTATCGAACGCTCTCGATCACGGTGCTGACGAAGTCGTTCCCGCGGATATGGAGGATGCCGAAGCGATTCACAGGCTCGAATCGCTCCTGTCGAGATCAGCTCGAGATCTTGGTGTTCATCCTTCAACTCGACTCCCGGGAGCGGGAGCAATCGAAGCTGAAATCGCGCGCCGGCTTACGACGTCGGAGCTGTTCGCGGTATGCTATGCCGACCTGGATCATTTCAAGGAGTACAACGATCGCTACAGCTGGAACGAAGGCGATCGGGTAATCCGTATTCTCGCGATGATTCTTCACGATGTCGTTAAGGGAGTGTGCGGCGAAAAGGGATTTGTCGGGCACATCGGCGGCGACGACTTCATATTTGTCATACCGCACGATCTCGTAGGCGGAATCTGCGAGGAGATTACAGCGACTTTCGATCTGCTCGTTCCATATCAATATTCGGAGCCGGACCGGCGTGCCGGCTACTTCTTTGGAAAGGACAGGCGCGGGGTTCTCGACCGGGTCCCGCTTATGACCTTGTCGATTGGTGTTGTGACCAATGTGCAGCGTACTTTTAAGGAGCCGCGTCAGGTAAGCAGACTTGCGACTGAAATGAAGACGTACGCAAAAACGCTTTCGGGCTCGGTTTATTCAATCGACAGGCGAACGGACGACCGGCCGCCTGCATTCGAAGTTGGCGGTCAGGATAAAACGCGGAGTGGAGACAGGTAATGAACGTCAGTTGTCCACAGTGCTCGACGGTCTACAGGGTCGATCCGGCGAAAGTCCCTCAGGGTGGCGTGAGGGCTCGCTGCTCGGCATGCGGTGGAGTGATTCCGGTTGGAATTGCAGAGTCAGCGCGCCGTCCAACTCCTGCGGCATCCGATCCTGTCGGTGATGCATTTGCACCACGACGCACGCCTCCGGGGCCGTTTGTTCCGCCGCAAAGACAAAAGACGCCTGTCACACCGTCACGTCCGGTCACTCCGATCTCTTCGCCGAGGGTGACTCCTGCCGCGGGTCCTCGAGTTCCAACGCCGCCGGTAAGTCCGCGAATGCCGACGCCTGCGGTTCCATCAACTGCGCAAGGCGCTTCACTCCCGCCGCTCCGTCCTACACCTCGAGCGCCAACGCCTGCGGTGAACATTCCGATTTCGACGCCTCCGCGAGCGCCGACGCCGCCTGCGCCGCAGGCTGCCGTTTCAGTTCCGGCTGAGACGCCTCCTGCAGCGCCAGCACCTGCCGAGACTTCGGTCTCTCCATTGTCCAGCGTGCAACCGGGTGCTCCAGCTCCAGGCGCTCGTCGTCCGATCAATCCTTTCCTTGCCCGCGATCCCAGCCTTCGCGCAAAAAGACTTGCCCGGGCGCTCGTGTCTGACATGGTTGCCTATTATCCTGCAAAGCACGCAGAAGGACTCGAGAAAGGAACGCTGAAGGAATTGTTCCGCGACGAGATCAAGAAGAGCTACGAGGAATATGTTCAGCAGGTCGGTGCTGACTTCGCACGCTCGACGACGCATTTTCAGGAATCACTGAACGAAGTCCTGGGCGCCGGCAGAAAGATCTTCTAAGAAAAAAAGAGAAATGGCAGAAGCGAACGGAGAGAGAGCTCGCGCGCTCACGAATGCGTCAGAGCGTCTCACGGAAGTGCGGAGGTATCTTTGACATCGAGGGAAAGCGCCAGCAGCTGACGGCGCATGAAGCCCGTATGTCTGAAGCTGATTTCTGGAACCGGCAGGAATCGGCGCAGCAGGTTCTTCAGGAAGTAAAAGCTCTCCGCGGATGGCTGGACCCATACGACAAACTTTCGGCCAGGCTGGACAGCGCGCGGGAGCTCGACGAGCTGCTGCGCGAGTCACCTGATCCTGAAATGGACGCCGAGCTCGATCGCGAGCTCGAGTCGCTCGACGGTGAGCTCGATTCATTCGAGATGAAGACACTCCTGCGCGGCGAAGATGATTTTCGCGATGCGCAGGTCGAGATCAGTGCAGGAGCCGGCGGAACAGAAGCGCAGGATTGGGCGCAGATGCTTCTTCGCATGTACGTCCGATGGGCGGAGCGCAAAGGTTTCGAGATGGAAATTCTTGACGAAAGCCAGGGAGAAGAAGCCGGAATCAAGGGCGCGGTGATCGAGATCCGTGGTCCGTACGCGTACGGGTTCCTGCGACCGGAGACTGGTGTCCACCGACTGGTGCGGATTTCGCCTTTCGATGCAAATGCGCGAAGACATACGAGTTTTGCATCGGTGTTCGTCTATCCAGTGGTGAACGAAGAGATCAACATCGAGATCCGCGACGAAGATCTGAGGGTTGACGTGTATCGCGCATCAGGTGCGGGTGGCCAGCACGTGAACAAGACAAGCTCGGCTGTCCGAATCACTCATATTCCCACGAATACCGTCGTAGCATCGCAGGCTCAGCGATCGCAGTTCAAGAACAAGGCGCAGGCAATGCAGATGCTGAAGAACAAGCTGTACCAGGCGGAAATTCAGCGCCGTGAAGCCGAGAAGGCAAAGCTCGATGCGAACAAGCAGGATGTGTCGTTCGGAAGTCAGATTCGCAGTTACGTTTTTCAGCCCTACACGATGGTCAACGATCACCGCACGGAGCTAAAAATTCCCGATGTGCAGAAAGTGATGGATGGAGCTATCGATCCGTTCATCGAAGCCTATTTGAAGCAGACCGGCGAAGCGGCGTGAGCGACGATCTCAACTTCGTTCTGAAAGCGCGCCGTGAAAAGCTCGACGCGCTGAGAGCAGCGAACGTAGAGCCGTTCGCCTATTCATACGACCGCGATCGCACCGCGGCCGAAGCAATTGCGGATATGCCTGGATCTCTCGAGGGGCATGAAGAAGGTCCGCGTGTTTCGGTTGCAGGGCGAATCGTCGCGTGGCGTGCGCATGGAAAGACCGTGTTCGCGCATCTGTCGGATTCAAGCGGCAAGATCCAGCTCTACTTCCGAAAGGATCAGCTGGGAGATGAACGCTTCGAAGTGCTGAGTCACTTCGATCTCGGTGACATCATTGGCGTGCGAGGTCCGTTGTTTCGCACGCGAACCGGCGAGATCACGGTTCGTGTCGAAAGCTTCGAGCTTCTTGCAAAGTCACTGCGGCCATTGCCGTTCGGAAAGGAAGAAGTCGTCGACGGCGAGACTGTCCGGCATTCAGGCTTCAGTGATCCCGAGCAGCGATATCGTCAGCGATATGCTGATCTTGCGGTGCATTCTGAAGTGCGATCGCTGTTCGTCGCGCGATCACGAATGATCACGACTATTCGATCGTTCTTCGACGAGCTTGGATTTCTCGAGGTAGAAACTCCGATACTTCAGCCGCTGTATGGCGGAGCTGCGGCTCGTCCATTCCAGACGCATCACAATGCGCTGGATATGCCGCTCTTCCTGCGCATTGCGGATGAGCTTTATCTCAAGCGCCTGGTTGTCGGCGGATTCGACAGAGTTTACGAGATCGGCCACGACTTCAGGAACGAAGGCATTGATCGAACTCACAATCCGGAGTTCACGATGCTCGAGTTCTACGAAGCATACGCGGATTATGAAGGCATGATGGGCCGCGTTGAGTCGCTGCTTGTTCAGGTTGCGGCGACACTCTCAGTCATGCCGGGCCTCGAAGACAAAGTTCCAAGGCTCACTCCGCCATTTCCGCGTATCGAGTGGGTTCCGTCGCTTAACCGTGCTGCGGGTCGCGATGTAATGGCGTCATCTGATGCGGAATTGCGCGAGCTCGCGCACAAAGTCAGTGTATCGCATCCCGAGACTCTGAGCCGGCCAAAGCTCATCGATGAAATTTTTCAGGCGCTGGTCGAATCCAAGATCGATCTGCCGACCTTTGTCATCGACTACCCGGTGGAAATGTCTCCTCTCGCAAAACCAAAGAGAGGGAATCCGGCTCTTACGGAGCGCTTCGAGCTTTTCGCACGCGGCAAGGAAATGGCGAACGCTTTCAGTGAGCTCAATGACCCTGTCGATCAGAGAGGGCGTTTCGAAGCTCAGGCAAAGCTGCGCGCCGCGGGCGATTTGGAGGCAACTGGTGTAGATGAGGATTATCTGCGTGCCATGGAATACGGCATGCCGCCAATGGGTGGTTGTGGCGTGGGCATCGACAGGCTCTTCATGTACATGACCCAGACCGCAAGCATTCGCGACGTAATTCTTTTTCCAACCATGAGGCCTGAATGACACGGCTCGAGCTCTCCATTGCCTCGCGATATCTGCGCAGCCGGCGCGGATCGCGGCTTCTGTCACTGATCAGCGTGATTGCAATCGGCGGGGTTCTTGTCGGCGTGAGCGCGCTCATTCTGATCATCGGCGTGATGAACGGGCTTCAGCGCGATCTTCGCGAGAAGATTCTCGTGGGCAGCCCAGACATTCGCGTGTTGAGCTACGGGGAAGATCTCAAGATCGATGATTGGCCGAGCGCGCTCGCTAATGTGAAAAAACAACCCGGCGTTGTAGCGGCTGCGCCTTTCGTTCTAGTCGAGGGCGGCATGAGCGCTGGCCATGACTACGCGGGCGCTGTTTACATCGTGGGGATGCAACCATCAGGCAGAGGTGTTCCTGAGGTAACGACAATCCGCCAGCATCTCATCTCCGGTGACTTCCGCTTTGCCAGTAGCGATGGGCAAGTACGTGGAATCGTTCTCGGTAAACTCGTTGCATCGCGCTACAACGCATGGCCTGGCGACAAGGTGACTCTCGTTTCGATTGCGGGAGTAAAGCCAAACGCTGCGACTGGTGCATATGTCCCGCGCTACTTCCAGTTCGAAGTAACAGGAATTGTCGAGACGGGGATGTACGAGTACGACAACGCGTACGTGTATATCGCGCTCGACAAAGCGCAGGAGTTTGCGGCGCTTGGCAGTGGTGTCACTGGAATCGAAGTGAAAACGAAAGACCGCTGGCAAGCGGGAGATGTCGCTAACCGCATCACGGCGTCACTTGGCTGGCCTTACCGGACAGTAGACTGGCAGGAACAGAATCGCTCACTTTTTCAGGCGCTCAAGCTCGAGAAGCTCGGCATGGGCGTGATTCTTCTGCTCATAGTCATGGTTGCAGCGTTCAATATCGTCAGCACTCTCACAATGACAGTGACAGACAAGACGAGAGAGATCGGAATTCTCAAAGCGATGGGACTGCCGGCGAAATCAATTCGTCGGGTGTTTCTCGTTCAGGGCGTGGTAATCGGATTCATTGGAACTGCACTCGGGCTCGTGCTCGGATTTGGCGGAGCGTGGGCACTCGAGAAATACAAATTCATTCCGCTCGATCCTTCGATCTACTTCATCGACCATCTGCCTGTCGCAACCGAGCCGCTCGACGTTGCATGGATTGTTCTCGCGAGCATTCTCACAGCGGGGATTGCAACGCTGTATCCGGCGATACAGGCATCACGACTTTATCCGATCGACGCGATCAGGCACGAGTAGACAATGCCAGTACTCGAAGCTCACGATCTTCACAAGACGTACATCGGCGGGGACGGCGGAACTATCAACGTTCTGAGCGGCGTCGACCTTTCTGTCAGCGCGCGCGAGATGGTTGCGATTGTCGGTGCAAGCGGTGCAGGCAAGTCGACGCTGCTTCATGTGCTTGGTGCGCTCGACAAGCCAAGCAAGGGCTACGTGGTAATCGGAGGCGATCCGATCAGCGGACTAAGCGAAGAACAACTCGCTGCGCTGCGGAACCGATCCGTCGGCTTCGTGTTTCAATTTCATCACCTGCTGCGCGAATTCACAGCTCTGGAAAACGTGATGATGCCGCTGCGAATCGCGGGAAAGTCGATACCGGCTGCGAGAAGCCGTGCGGAAGAGCTGCTGTCAAGAGTAGGATTGAGTGGGAGGATGCATCATCTTCCGTCGGAGCTTTCCGGCGGCGAGCAGCAGCGGACCGCGGTGGCCCGCGCGCTGGCGATGGATCCAAAGATTGTTCTTGCAGATGAGCCGTCCGGAAATCTCGATCTGGCGAACGGCGAGATGCTGCATGAGCTTCTGACGGAGGTAGTTAACGATCTCGAGATTGGCATGGTGGTTGTTACGCATAACCGTTCACTCGCAGCAAGAGCAGGAAGAGTGCTTTTGCTCGAAGGTGGACGTCTTAGCGAAACCGTTGTGACCGATGCGATCGTATAGCTATCATGGAGCAGGTGTTGCGAGACGCAGATACAGGCGTCATCGAGTTGGGGGATTGGTATGGTGTGTGATGTGTGCAAGGAAGCGGATGCTGTAGTTCAGCTCACCCAGATTGAGGGCACAGGCGTGCGCCTGATGCACCTCTGCGAGCGGTGCGCCGCAGAGCGCGGTGTGGAAACCAGCGCTTCCGTTCCAAAGCCACAGATCACCGATTTCCTCCAGAGCGTACACCAGGCAATGCAGGCGACGCAGGGAGACGCTGCGCGCTGTGCCTTCTGCTCGTCGACATTCAGGGATTTCAGATCCACCGGCCGCCTGGGCTGCGCACATTGCTATGACGCGTTCGAGAAAAGCATGCGAGACCTGCTTCGCAGGGTTCACGGAAGCTCGACACACGTCGGCCGCCGCTATGAGCCGCCCACTGGCACTCAGCTGCCGACTGTGGGCACAGCAAACGAGCTGCGCGACAGACTCAAGAGAGCGATCGAGGCTGAGCAGTTCGAGCTTGCTGCAGATATTCGCGATCGACTGAGAGGAATGGAGTAATGCTCGATCTCTCCCTTCTTCCCGATGGTGGCACAGGATGGCTTGATGCATCCGGTGAACATCCGGACATCGTCATATCCACACGCATCCGTCTCGCGAGAAATCTCGAGGGATATGCGTTTGCAGGTCGCGCCCGCGACGGCGAGCGGCTGCGAATCCTTTCGCAGGTGCAGCAGGCCGTCTCAACCGTGCGCGGCATGAACCATGGTGTGATGCTCCGCGTCGATGAAATGCCGGCGGAGGACAGGCTGCTCCTGCACGAGCGGCATCTCGTAAGCCGCGAGCTTGCCGGTCTGGATGCGCAGCGCCCGGTGCGCAGCGGTTCTGCAGTGTATCTCACTCGCGACACCAGCATCATGGTGAACGAGGAAGATCATTTGAGACTGCAGGCGCTCGAGTCCGGCTTCCGTGTCGCTGAAGCGTTCAACAACGTTTACGCACTTGACTCCGAGCTCGGCGAAAGAGTGCCGTATGCATTTCACAATGAGTTCGGCTTTCTGACAGCATGCCCGACAAATGCAGGCACGGGACTTCGCGCATCAGTTCTGATTCATCTTCCGGGACTGGTACTCACAAAGGAGATCGCGAAAGTTCTGGCCGGTCTTCAGCAGGTGGGTCTCACGTATCGCGGGCTTTATGGTGAAGGCAGTGAAGTCGTTGGAAATTTCTTTCAGATTTCCAATCAGACAACGCTTGGCAGAAGCGAAGGGGAACTGCTGGATTACCTGACGCGAGTGGTAACCCACGTGATCGAACGTGAGGAAGAAGCAAGAAAAGTATTGCTAAGAGACGCCGGTTATATTATCGAAGACAAGCTCTGGCGAGCGT
>JBKPNY010000335.1:0-14768 GCA_046732835.1 Gemmatimonadota bacterium
TACGATCTCGCGGCGAAGCGTGCGCCGCATGTAGCGCTCGTGCGTGTGGAGCAGCTTTATCCATGGCCGCATGACGAAGTGGCGAGGATTGTCGACCTGTATCCGGCATTGCAGGAAGTGGTGTGGGCGCAGGAAGAGCCGAAGAACATGGGCGCGTGGACGTATGTGTCGCCGCGCCTCCGTGTATCGACAGGCAACGCGATGATCGTGCGCTACATCGGCCGTCCCGAGCGCGCGAGTCCCGCCGAAGGCTATCGCTCTTCTCATGAAAAGGAGCAGGAGCGAATCGTATCCGAAGTGGCGGCTCCAATGGAGCAGCCTGCGGGTACAAGACGCAGGACGCCGGTTACGAGCCAGTAACCGGCCGCACACAAACAAGGTTGTGATGAGACAAATCGTTCTTGCTCTTGTAGGATCGATGCTTTTCGCTGCGCCGATTGCTGCGCAGAAGTC
The DNA here is from genome assembly GCA_046732835.1 of Gemmatimonadota bacterium. GTDB lineage: Bacteria > Gemmatimonadota > Gemmatimonadetes > Gemmatimonadales > Gemmatimonadaceae > UBA4720. Next base: position 454 of record JBKPNY010000335.1, read on the forward strand.
GCAGGCTGCTCCGTGGCGCCGCGTGCTGGTTATTGGCGCGCACCCCGATGATGAGGACAGCCAGCTGATATCGTGGCTGCAGCGCGGAGGTAACGCTGAGACGGCGTATCTGTCGCTCACTCGCGGCGATGGCGGACAGAATCTCATCGGCAACGAGCTAGGCGAAGCGCTCGGTGTGATTCGCACAGAAGAGCTGCTCGCTGCGCGGCGTGTCGATGGAGCGCATCAGTATTTCACACGCGCGTATGATTTCGGTTTTTCAAAGAGCGCGGAAGAGACCTACAAGCACTGGCCGAAGGATTCTCTGCTGAACGACGTCGTGAAGATCGTTCGCGCGTTCAAGCCTCAGATCATACTTGCAATTTTTTCCGGAACTCCGCGCGATGGTCACGGACAGCATCAGGTGTCCGCGATACTTGCCAAAGAGGCGTACGAATCTTCGGGCGACACAAAGCGTTTTCCTGAATCGGAGTTTGGCCCTGCATGGACAGTGTCCAAGTTTTATCGCGATGCCTGGTTCGGATTCAATCAGGCGACTTTGCGAATCAACGTTGGCGAGTATGATCCAGCGCTTGGAAAATCCTATGCGGAAATTGCTGGAGAGAGCAGATCGCAGCACAGGTCGCAGGGATTCGGTACGTCACAGCCGAAGGGTGTTGTGTGGGCTGCAGTTATGCGTGACGGAAGCCGCGTCAATGCTGGAACTCCTGCAGCAGACGAGAAGTCGATGTTCGATGGGATCACTGCACCCAAGCCGTCGACGTTCAACGGAATGTTCGATGCACACCGACAAGCGGTTGTTCTGGAAGCAATTGCCGACCGCCGGTATGTCGCGCTCGGAGACAGTGCACAAGTCACTGCGACTCTGTATAATCGCGGCGACAAGGCAATCCACACCACGCAGAATGTCGTCATCAAGCCTGACAGCTCCTACAGCTGGAAGTTCTGGTATGTCGGCCGGGAAATAACTCAGCCCTGGTGGCTCGCGACTCCGAGAAATGGAGATCTGTTCGGACCTCCGGCATCGATTGTTCCGGAAGACCGGCTCGAGAAAAAGGATTGGATCTCCATCGATTACACCGTCGGCAACATCGGCGCAGTCGAAACACGAACGGCTCCGGTCGTGTTCAGAAGTGTTGACCCGATACTTGGAGAGACACAGCGCCTGCTTGCAGCAGCTCCAGCGGTGAGTGTGACACTCGACAATGCTAATGAGCTTGCTCGCGCGTCGACCGAGATAGATCGGTTCTACAACGTCACGCTGCGCTCGGCGATGGTGAAACCCGCGACTGTGCGTGTGGGTCTCACATTGCCTGGTGGTCTTGTAGCGGATTCAGCATTTAGAATCATCACGCTCGATTCTGCAGCGACCAGGACGGTTACGTTCCGGGTTCATGGCAGGCTGAGCGCGGGTGAGCATCGAGTTGTCGCCACTGCAATGGTTGACGGTAAGCCTTATTCGAGAGGATACCTGCCGATCGACTATGAGCACATCACGCCAGAGCGGATTTATCGCGAGGCAGAAGTGACGGTTCATGCAATCGACATTTCGGTTCCGTCGAAGCTCAAGGTTGGGTATGTGCGTGGAGTCGGTGACAACGTCGAGCCTTCGCTGGAGCAGCTTGGAATTCCGGTGACAGTGCTGGAGCCGCGTGCGATTCCGACCGTCGATCTTTCGAAATTCACCACGGTTGTCGTGGGACCGCGTGCATATCAGGCAAGCCGCGACTTGATCGACAACAATTCATATCTGCTGAACTTCGCGAAGAGCGGCGGCACGCTTGTCGTGCAGTATGGTCAGTACGAGATGACGCGCCCCGGCATGATGCCTTACTCGATCTCGATTGCGCGGCCGCACGACAGAGTGACGGAAGAGAATGCGCCGATAACGGTGATCGATGCATCGTCTCCGGTCGTGAAGGCCCCGAATGAGATAACTTCATCGGACTTCTCGAGCTGGGTTCAGGAGCGTTCGCTCTACATGCCGCGTACGTTCGACGCGCATTACCATCCCGTTCTCGAGCTGAACGATCCTGGAGAACAGTCCAACAAAGGCGGAATTCTCGTGACTCCGTACGGTCGCGGACTTTATGTCTACACGACGCTGGCATTCTTCAGGCAACTCCCTGCAGGAGTTGGCGGCGCAGCGAGGTTGTTCGTGAACCTTCTTGCGATGAGTAATGCCAATGCGTCTGTGCGGACGGCCGCGGGGAACGGCAATTGACGTAACTACGGGAAAACCGCTCTCACACGGATTTACACGGACACTAACGGACTAAATACGGGGAAACCTCTTTCATTTTGTTGAAACCCACAAAAACCATTGTGGGGTTCTGTCGTTAGTCCGTTAGTGTCCGTGTAAATCCGTGTGAGAGCGGTTTTCCGTACTTTGTGCTATCAAATTCTATCTCAAGTTTTCTTGACTGCCGACTCTAATTCCATCGCTATTCTGAAAAGGCGTCTAGCCGCACTCGCGCTCGCTGTGTCACTGGTGGCGTGCTCGAAAGACGGCCGCACAGTTCTTACGGTGTATTCGCCTCACGGTCCGGAGCTTCTCAAGTATTTCGAGGACGGTTTCGAGAAGGCGCATCCCAACATTGACGTGCAGTGGGTCGACATGGGATCGCAGGAAGTGCTCGACCGTGTCCGCGCGGAAGCCGCGAATTCGCAGGCGGACGTGTGGTTTGGTGCTCCGGCAGAAGCGTTTGACAGAGCTGCGAAGGAAGGGCTGCTCGCACCGTACATCCCGACGTGGTCGAATGCGATTCCTGTCGAAGGAAGAGATGCGCAGGATCTATGGTATGGCACTTATCTCACCCCGGAGGTAATTGCGTACAACACACAGGCTGTTACGCGTGCGGAAGCGCCGAAAGACTGGGACGATGTGCTCGATCCAAAATGGAAAGGAAAGGTTCTGATTCGTGATCCAATTGCATCGGGTACGATGCGCGCGATTTTTGGAGCGATTGTCGCGCGCTCTGTCGCGCAGACTGGATCACCTGAGGCGGGATACGAGTGGCTCAGAAAGCTCGATGCGAATACGCGCGAGTACACACTCAATCCGACAATTCTCTACCAGAAGATTGGGCGTCAGGAAGGAGTGATTACGCTGTGGGACATGCCCGACATCGCAACTCTCCAGCAGCGATTCAACATTCCCGTTGACTACATCATTCCCGCGAGTGGAACGCCGCTTCTTGTGGATGGCATCGCACTTGTGAAGGGAACAAAGCATCCTGAGGAAGCGAAGCTGTACTACGAGTTCGTTACTACTCCTGAGGCGATGAAGGCAGCAGCGGAGAAATTCCTGCGCATTCCCGCGCGCACAGATATTCCGCAGAATGAGCTGCCCAAGTGGATTCAGGAAGCGAACGCGAAGATCAAACCGATGCCGGTGGATCGGAAGGTGATGGCGGATCACCTCAACGAGTGGATGAAGTACTGGGACGCGAACATCAGGAACAGCGCGCGCAAACAGTGAGCTCCGGTTCGCTTGCGCTCGACGGGATCACGCGCCGCTTTGGCGATCACGTGGCAGTCGATAACATCTCGTTCGAGGTTCCTTCGGGCGAGCTGCTGGCGCTGGTTGGTGCGTCCGGATCGGGGAAGACAACCACACTTAGGATTGCAGCCGGTTACGAGTCGCCGGACTCCGGTCGCGTGTTATTGGACGGGCGCGATATAACATCGTTGCCGCCACAGAAGCGCGGATTTGGAATGGTGTTCCAGCATTACGCGCTTTTCCCGCACATGTCAGTCGGCGAGAATGTCGCGTTCGGGCTGGAAGCGCGCGGCATCGGAAAGTCGGATCGCCGTGAGCGAGCACAGAAAGTTCTTGCATCCGTCGGACTCGAGAACGCGCTCGATCGTACTATCCAGTCGTTATCGGGAGGTGAGCAACAGCGCGTCGCTCTTGCGCGTGCTCTCGTCATCGAGCCGAAGGTTCTGCTGATGGATGAGCCCCTCTCCAATCTGGATCCAACTTTGCGTCAGTCCACGCGCGATGAGCTGCGATCGATGCTGCATCGAGTAGGAGTTCCTGCACTCTTCGTTACTCACGATCAGGAAGACGCATTCGCCATTGCTGATCGCATCGCGCTGATCCGACGAGGAAAGCTCCTTCAGATCGGAACTGCGGAAGATCTTCACGACCGGCCGGCATCGCTTGGTGTGGCGAAGTTCATCGGACGTGCGACAATTCTTCCAGCCGAAGATCTCGGCGATCGTGTCGCTGTTACAATCGGCGGTGTGCGTCGCGAGCTCGCGGCAACCAGACCCGATGGTCGACTTGAATCTCCCCGAGTGGTTCTCAGGCCCAATGCATTGGAGATATCACCTGACAGTGCTGATGGATGGAGAGGCGAAGTTGTGAATCGTCGCTTCACCGGCGGCAGCGCCGTTTATCGCGTAAAAGCGAGCGATGGCGTCGAGCTCGAAGTTGAATCATCCAACATGAAGCTCCGCGAGGGCGATAACACAGGAATTACAGTTGCGCGCGAGCCAGTTCCGGTGGTGAGCGGGGAATGACCAGGGGCGAGGGACGGCGAAGCTGGATAATCGCTGCGCCCGTCCTCGCGCTGCTCCTGTGGAGCATTGTCTATCCGAACGTCGCTGTTATCGCAGGCAGCTTCGAGAACGGTCTCGATCACTGGCGCGAGTTCATGTCGAGCCCCGCAGATCGCGAAGCGCTGACAACGAGCATCGTCATTTCGCTGGCGTCAGTGATTGCTTCAGTGATTATTGGTGTTCCCCTCGCGTTTCTCCTCAGCCGATTCGAATTCCCGGGACGGCGCGTATTGAAAGCGGTTGCGACATTACCGGCCGCACTTCCGCCACTCGTTGGCGTCATCGCGTTCCTCTTTCTCTACGGGGAGAGCGGCGTGGTAACCCGCGCAATACAGCATTTGTTCGGAATGAAGGAAGCGCCGTGGAGACTCACTGGTGTGTGGGCTATCATCTTCGTGCACGCTTACACGATGTACGTGTATGTCTTCCTTTTCGTATCGGCTGGACTCGATCGCTTTGACACGACACTCGATGAAGCTGCCGCAGGGCTTGGCGCGTCATCATCGCAGCGGCTGAAGCGTGTGACTCTTCCGCTTCTAACACCTGCGCTCGCAGGATCCATGCTCCTCGTATTCATGACGTCACTCGGATCGTTCTCCGCACCGTATGTATTTGGCGGAGGGATTCGAGTTCTCTCGACGCAAATAGTTGCTTCGAAGCTCAATGGATCGATGGGTCTTGCCTACGTCGAGACGACAGTGCTGGCGTTGAGCGCGGTCGCAGGTCTCTTGCTGTTTCGCTGGCTCGAGGGAAAACGGAAATACACTTCGTCCGGCAAAGGCGCGGCAACGAGGCGTGTCATCAGATCGAAAAGTGTCCAGCTTGTCGCGGCAGTCCTCGGCGTGGCAACGGTAATCATTCTTGTTCTGCCGCATCTGATGGTGGTGCTCGTCTCGTTTGCACGGGATGGCGCATGGACAACGCAAGTCCTGCCGCCAGAATACACACTCGCAAACTATCGACGGTTGTTCACCGAGTCGCAGCTGTGGAAGCCCATCGCGAACAGCATCTGGATGTCCGTAATTGCAACAGCCGCAAACATCGTTGTCTGTTTTATCGCAGCGTATCTCATTGTGATGCGGAAGTTCGCTGGCCGCAGACTGCTCGAAATTCTCACGGCACTTCCGTGGGCGATTCCAGCGACAGCAATTGCACTTGGTCTTGCAGCAACGTTCAACCGAAATGATCTCGCGTCACTTCGAGTGCTTCTCGTGGGAACGTTCTGGATTCTTCCCCTTGCGTACTTTGTGCGAAACATTCCGCTGGTGTCCACCGCAGTCGAGAGCTCGCTTAGACAGATGGATGCTTCGCTCGAAGATGCGGCGCGCGGGCTCGGCGCATCGTGGTGGTTGACGATGCGAAGAGTGATTCTTCCGGCTGCGCGGCCGGGTCTCATTGCAGGCGCTTTGCTGGCAGCTGTCACTGCGGTTGGCGAGTTTGTAGCGAGTGTCGTTCTCTACACGCATGCAAACCGTCCGATCTCTCTCGAGATTCTCGCACAGCTCAGAGCGTTTGCGTTTGGGACAGCGGCTTCGTACAGCGTCCTGCTGATTCTTCTCGTTCTCGGAATCACGCTGACTGCGAGAAGTCTCGAAGAGCGAATTGCCTGACCGATGAAACGTCCGCGGATTGTCATCATTGGCGGAGGATTCGGCGGACTGAGCGCTGCGAAGGCGCTCCGGAGCGCGGCGGCTGATGTTCTGGTAATCGATCGCACCAATCATCATCTCTTTCAGCCGCTTCTGTATCAGGTGGCGACAGCCTCACTTTCGCCCGGCGATATTTCCGCACCGATCCGGCATATCCTGAGACATCAGCAGAACACGAGTGTGTTACTCGCGGAGGTTCGCGGCATCGATGTGGACCGGAAGCTCGTTCACATCGATCTCCCGGACCGCGAGATCGAGTACGATTACCTGATTGTTGCAAGTGGATCGCATCACGCTTATTTCGGGCACGATGACTGGGAGCCTTTTGCACCCGGTCTCAAGACAGTCGAAGACGCAACGGAGATCAGACGGCGGTTCCTGCTTGCATTCGAGCGCGCAGAAAAAACTTACAGCGAAGCTGAGCGCGAAGCTTATCTGACGTTCGTGATAGTCGGCGCGGGCCCGACTGGCACCGAGCTCTCGGGCGCGCTTCCGATGATTGCGCGGCGCGCACTGCATCCGGATTTCAGGAACATCGATACCCGAAAGACGCGCGTCATTCTTCTCGAGGGCGGCACGAGAATTCTGCCAAGCTTTCCGGAGGAGCTGGCGGAGAAAGCGCGAGAAGCTCTGGTGGATCTGGGAGTCGAAGTGCGAACCAGCTCTATCGTAACCGGAGTAGACAGCGAAGGAGTAACGATCGGCGACGAAAGAATTCCAACGCGCACGGTATTCTGGGCAGCGGGAAATGCTGCTTCACCTTTAGGCGCAATGATGGGTGCGCCAGTCGATCGCGTTGGACGAGTGCTTGTAACTCCCGACCTCTCGATCCCGGGACATCAGGAAGTTTTCGTCATCGGCGATCTCGCATTCAAGGAGCAGGATGGGCGACAGGTTCCGGGAGTGAGTCCGGCGGCAATGCAGGAGGGACGCGCTGCGGCAAGAAATATTCGCCGACTCATTGGCCATCTTCCGACAAAGCCATTCCGCTACTTCAACAAGGGCGATCTCGCGGTAATCGGCCGGTCACGAGCGATCGCGGACTTTGGATATTTCAGATTCAGTGGCCGGCTGGCGTGGTTTCTCTGGCTGTTTGTTCACATCATGTACCTGGTAGGCTTCAGAAATCGCATCAGCGTTTTCATTGAATGGGCCTACAGCTTCATCACTTATCAGCGCGGTGTACGACTCATCACCGCGTCAGAGCGCTACAGGATTTAGGCAGCAGCGGCGGCTGCAACCGCCGGCGTCTTTCTTCCGTCATCGACGCCGAGTCCCAGCAGAAGCGTGAAGAGCACGAGCGCTGCGGAGGTGAGGAAGGGAATTGCCCTCCCAAAATGGTCGTACGAAAATCCTGCCCACAACGGAATGACAACGCGCGCCAATCCGCCGAACGTCTGCTGCACTCCCATATAAAGTCCACGCTCGCTCGATGAGATCACTCGAGACAACAGCGACGTGACACATGGAAACGTGAATGCGGTGCCAAGCGGCACGAGAGCGACGACTATAGCGAGCAGCACATAGTTGTGCACGAAAGGATACAGAGCGAGTCCCGCCGCAAGCATCACAAGGCCAAGTCGCGAAAGCCGCGCTTCACCAAACTTGTCGACGATTCGCCCAAGAAATCCTGCGCGCGTAATGACTGAAATCGCACCGATGTAGGTAAAGAAGATCCAAACCCGGTTCTCACCGATGCCGAATTGATCGTTGAGGAACAGCGGAAGGATTGCAGTGACAGCGGAGAACGCACCCATCGCTATGGCGTAGATCCATATCAGTCGCGAGGCAGTTTCCTTTGCGTGCGTGACAACGCGCGCGATTGCAGTTCGCGACGCTCCAGGCTTTCGCGTATGCTGCTTCGCATCCTCCATGTCGCGCGATTCTGTCAGATACTTCCACGCGAATGCCATGTTGATCAGACACAGCCCAGCTGCAACAACACCGGGGCCGCTGTGTCCTATCAGCAACGCCAGCGAGCCAAGTGGAGGGCCAAGAGCAACACCAAGGTTGGTCGCGGCGGAAAGCCATCCCAAAGCCTTCGCTCTGTTCTGCGGCTCAGTCGAATCAGCGACGTATGCCTGAATTACTCCGACAGTTCCGCCACCTGCGCCCTGAACCAGTCGCGACAGCAAAAGCAGCCAGATCGAATTCGCAAATGCAAACACAACGTATGCGATTGCGGCAGCACCAAGTCCTACAAGAAGCGCTGGTCGTCGTCCGTACTTGTCGGAGAATCGTCCCCAGAGTGGAGCACTCAACAACTGCGCTGCGGTGAAGGACACCACGAGCACAGTCACCATCAGTGAGCCCGCACCGAGCTTTCGCGCGTAGAACGGCATTAGCGGGATCACCATGAGGAGACCCACCATGTCCACGAAAGCTGTAATGATCAGAGCGAGCAGCTTCTTGAACATCGGCTACTCGGCTTGCTTGCCTAACGCAGCCGGAGGAACTGCCCGGCCTACGACTCCCGCGAGTGCAATGATGGTTAGCAGGTACGGAATCATCTCGATGAACTGCGACGGAATAAGCTGAGTTCCCTGAAGCTGAATCTGCAGTGTTTCAGCAAAAGCGAAGAAGAGACACGCCAGCGCAGCGCGAACAGGATCCCATCGTCCGAAGATCACTGCTGCAACAGCAATGAAGCCACGGCCTGCTGTCATCTGATCGGTGAACTGATGCTGATCGAGAGCGAGAAAAACTCCGCCGAGTGCTGCGAGAATTCCGGAAATTGCAACCGCAACGTACTGGATCAGCGAAGCTTTGATCCCCAGACTCTCTGCTGCCGCCGGATGCTCACCGACTGCGCGAACTCGCAAACCAAAAGGCGTTCGATAGAGAACGAACGCGAGTGCTGGTGCAACGAGAAGTCCAAGCCACAGGAGTGGATTGTCGAACCCGTGCAGTGCGATGTTGCCGCCGAACCCTTCGATGCGTGGAGAATTCGATGAGCTCGCAAACGCGAGCTTGAGGAAGAATCGTGTAACGCCAATCGCCAGCAGGTTTATCGCAATTCCCGTTACGACCTGATCAGCACGGTAACGAATGGACGCAACTGCCTGAAGAAGACCGAACACGAGTCCACCGAATATTCCTGCAAGGACGCCAATCCATGGGCTTCCGGAATAGTGCGTGCCGAGTGTCGCTGAGAATGCGCCAGTCAGCATATAGCCTTCGAGACCGAGGCTGATGATTCCGGATCGTTCTGCGATGACGCCACCGCTTGCCGCGAACAGATACGGCACAGCGATGCGGATCATCTGCGTGAGGAAGGAAATCGGGTTCATGCTGCGACCGGTTTCCTTGCACGCTTGAGGGCCGCGCGAACCTCAGGGACTGACATCGCGACAGCAAGAATCACAACGCCCTGGAGAACTTCCACCATCTGCTTCGGCACAAATGCGTGAATTGCAAGCCCGCCCTGCGAGAGTGTCGCGAAGAACAATGCGGCGAGCACGACCCCAAGCGGATGGTTCCGTCCAACAAGTGCCACTGCAATGCCGAGGAATCCTGATCCGCCAGCGAAGCCTTCTTCATAGTATTGCTTGTATCCAAGCACGTAGTTTACGCCGCCGAGTCCGGCAACTGCGCCGGAGAGAATCATGGCGCGCATCCAGGCTCCGCCTACGCTCACTCCGCCGTATTCTGCTGCATCGGGCTGAAGTCCAACTGCGCGGATCTCATATCCGCGGCGGCTCTTGAAAAGAAATACCCAGCTTAGCGCAGCGGCTATCAACGCAACGACGAGAGTGAGGTTCGCGGCGGATCCGTGGAAGGCCGGAATGAACGATTCCAATCGCGGAATCGCGCCATTCGCGATTTCCGGCGTGTGCAGTGTTTCCGGCACATGCAGTCTTGCTGCAACGATGTAATTCAGGAGAGCAAGCACAACGAAATTGAGCATGATCGTCACGATCACTTCGTGCGCGCCGTATTTGACCTTGAGCCAGCCGGGAATTGCGCCGACGATTGCGCCACCCACCATCGCCGCAATCAAGCAGAGGGGAATCGCGAAAATTCCCGGCATGTGCGGCGACAGTCCGAGTCCGAGAAGCGCAGCGAGAAATCCGCCTGCAGCGAGCTGACTCTCGGCTCCAACGTTGAACAGTCCCGCTCTGATACCGAGAGAGACTGCGAGCCCGGTGAATGTCAGTGTGGTTGCTTTATACAGAACCTGACCGAATCCGTAGGCATTTCCCCAGGTTCCCTCGAGCAGAAGCCTGTACACGGTTCCCGGAGACTGGCCGTAGCTCATGATGAGGAGGTCGCCGCAGATGAGGGCGACCAGCAGCGCAACAATCGGCGGAAAGAGTGCTTCCTCGAGATTTTCGCGGAATCTCGAGCTCACGCAGCGCTCTCGGTTCGCGTTCCCGTCATGTACTCCCCGAGCATTTCTTCATCGGCCTGCTCGATGGGAATGACTTTGGTGAGCTTGCCCCTGTACATCACTGCAACTCTATCTGCGAGAGCGAGAATCTCATTGAGCTCCGCTGAAACGAGAAGGACAGCAGCGCCTGCAGCACGAGCTTCGCGAAGCTGTTTGTGAATGAATTCGATAGCGCCGACATCGACGCCGCGTGTCGGCTGAGATGCAAGCAGAATCGAGAACGGTCGTCCCATCTCACGCGCGATTACGACTTTCTGCTGATTTCCTCCGGACAGCGCGCGCGCGGGCAAGTCAGCTGAAGGAGGCCGGATGTCGAAAGTCTCGATTCGCTTGCGCGCGTTCTCATCAATGCGAGACCCGTTGAGAATTCCGCGCTTCGAGTATTCGCTTTGAAGTCCCAGCACGAGATTGTCAGCGATCGAATAATCGAGAATCAATCCACGCCGGTGTCTGTCTTCTGGAATGTGTGAGAGTCCTGCGTCGCGTCGGAAGCTGATGCTTTCTCTCGTGACATCGTGTCCGTTCACGCGCATCAATCCGGACACAATCGGACGCAATCCCGCCAGTCCCTCGATCAGCTCCGTCTGACCGTTCCCCTCGACACCGGCGATTCCAAGAATCTCACCCGGGCGAATCGAAAATGTCACACCGTCGACAGCGCGAGTATTTCGCGATCCCATGATCACGAGATCATTCACGCGAATTGCCGAGGTCATGTCATCAGAGGGATGAAAACCTGTCTCAGGCTCCTCGACGGGCTCTCCGCGTTGTGTGTGTGTGCCAAGGGCGGATGCTTCGTCGCGCGAGCTCAGGACGACATCGCGTCCCACCATTGCGCGCGCAATCAGCGCAGGTGTCGTCTCGGAAGTCTTAAGCCGGTCGACAGTCTGACCTGCGCGCATCACGGTGATCACATCCGATATCTCGATCACTTCGTCGAGCCTGTGCGTGATCAGCACGATCGTTCCGCCCTGATCGCGTAAACGCCGGAGTACTGTCCACAGCTCTTTTACTTCAGGAGGAGAAAGAACGGCGGTCGGCTCATCGAGCACGAGGATTTTCGCGCCGCGGAAAAGTGTCTTCAGGATCTCGACACGCTGTGCTTCACCAACCGAGAGATCTGAAACCTTTGCGTCTGCGGCAACAGACAATCCTGTTTCGGCGCTCAGTTTCTGAACGTCGGCAACAGCCTTTGCGTAGTCGAATCGCCCGCCTTTAGTCGGCTCCATTCCAAGAACCATGTTCTCGGCGACTGTCAAAGTCGGTACGAGCATGAAGTGCTGATGTACGACACCAATTCCTGCGGCGATCGCATCGCTCGTAGACCAGCCGGTAACGTTCCGGCCGTTCACTTCCATTTTTCCGGCATCGGGCTTCTGCAATCCGCCGAGGATTTTCATCAGCGTCGATTTACCGGCGCCGTTCTCGCCGACGAGTGCGTGTATCTCGCCCGTCTTCACCTCGAGGGAAGCGCCGCGATTTGCGCGGACAGAGCCGAATGTCTTGTCGATTCCTTCCATGCGGATCGCGAGTGTCTCGCGCCCGCCGGCATTGCTCTCAGGTGATGTCATCTCGTGCTCGGCACCTTTATTCTGCCGGCAATGATCTCCTGTTTGAGCTGCTCGACGCGGTCATGTACAGCGTCTGGAATGAGCTTCTTGTTGCGGTCGTCGTAGACATAACCGACACCGCCTTCCTTCAACCCGAATGAATAGATGCCGCCCTTGAAGGTCTTGTTCTGGACGCGCTGAATTGCATCGAAGACTGCGGCGTCGACTCCTTTCACCATCGAAGTGAGAACATGACCGGGTGCTTCGTCGTTCTGATCTGCATCGACACCAATCGCAAGCTTGTTCATTGTGCGTGCTGCTTCAAACACACCCTGGCCCGTCGACCCTGATGCGTGGAAGATCACTTCGACACCCGATTGATACTGGCTGAGCGCCAGCTCCTTCCCCTTGCCAGGATTCTTGAATGCTTCAGGAGTGACGCCTGCGTACTGCGCAATCACGGTGCAGTCGGGACAAACCTGCTTCACGCCTGCGCGATACCCTGCCTCGAATTTATGGATAAGAGGAATATCCATTCCTCCTACAAACCCGATCTTTTTTGATTTGCTGACGAGCGCTGCCATCGCACCGACCAGGAACGATCCTTCTTCTTCGCGGAATTTCAGCGCAGCGAGATTCGGCGGGGGTGGAATGACGTTGCCTTTATCATCGACTGAAAGTGCGTAGTCGACCCCTGCGAAAGAGACATTGGGATATTCCTTCGCGAGCTTGGTGAGATCGTCTGAGAAAATGAATCCGACGCCAATGACGAGATCCATTTTTTCGGCGGCGAGGAGTCGCAGACCCGCTTCGCGATCCGAGCCTTCACCGGGCTCGATGAAGCGAATGTTCGGATGGAGCACTTTTATAGCACTGTCCGCTCCAGCATACGCCCCATCGTTGAAAGACTTGTCTCCGCGCCCGCCAACATCGAGTACAATGCCGACGTTTGTCGCTCCGGCGCGACCTTCTTCGGTAATTGACCGGCCACCTGCAAAGAGCAGCGCGGCATGAACTACAAGAAGCCCCGCTGCTACGAGAAAAAGTTTACGCATCGAGGGGAAGATATTCGCCCAGAGAGCGGCCTCCGGCAAGGTAGATTTCCCGAATGGTCGATCGCATCAGAACTCGCTTCCTCGTTGTCGGGAGCGGTGTTGCGGGGCTTCATACTGCCTGGCGAGCGTCATCCGAAGGCAGTGTGATGGTGCTCACGAAGAGATCACTGTTCGACAGTGCCACCGCATATGCTCAAGGCGGAATTGCCGCGGCGCTCGGCGCAGGTGATTCACCGGAGCTGCACCGGCGCGACACTCTGGCTGCAGGCGCTGCGCTTTGCGATGCGGAGGCAGTCGAGGTTCTCGTCGAAGAGGGTCCGGCGCGTGTGCGCGAGCTGCATACTGCAGGGGCGGACTTCGATCTAGAGCCGGGCGGAAAATTCAAGCTGGGGAAGGAAGCCGCGCATTCGCGGAGACGCATCGTGCATGCGCACGGCGATCAGACAGGAGCCGAAGTTGCGCGCACGCTTATCGAGCGTGTCCGGGAAAGCAGGCAGATACAGGTTCTGGAGAAGACCCGGGTTCTGGACCTGATAGTGTCGAATGGTGTGTGTTATGGTATTCGCGCGACAAAAGCGGGAAAGCCTGTCGAAATAGTTGCTGATGCAACGGTTCTCGCCACTGGAGGGTGTGGTCAGGTCTATCGATACACGACGAATCCTCAGGTTGCCACCGGTGATGGATATGCGATCGCACATCGAGCCGGCGTGAAGCTCGCCGATATGGAATTCGTGCAGTTTCATCCAACCGCGCTGGAGACTCCGGAAAATCCGCTCGCGCTTATTTCAGAAGCTGTTCGCGGTGAAGGTGCGATTCTCGTCGATGATCACGGAGTGCGCTTCATGGTCAAGCGGCATCGTCTCGCCGAGCTTGCTCCGCGCGATGTTGTCGCGCGGGAGATCTATCGAGAGCGGCAAAAAGGAAGAAGTGTTTTCCTGGACGCGCGAAAACTCGGGCGATCGTTCAAAACGCGATTTCCGGGAATCTTCGCCCTGTGCAAAGCGCGTGGAATCGATCCATCGAAGGATCTGATACCGGTAATTCCTGCTGCACACTATATGATGGGTGGCATCATCACCGATCTCGCGGGCAGGTCGAGCATGAG
>JBKPNY010000336.1:0-2251 GCA_046732835.1 Gemmatimonadota bacterium
GGATGACCGGTTCAACCTTTCATTTCATCACGTCGAGTGGCCGAACGGGTATAAGGGGATGGTCATGCCACATGGGGCGGTCTTCGTCCCTTAAGTTCTTCAACTCCAGACTGGAGATGGAGATGGGAGATCACTGATAGCAGTTTCGATGTCAGACCTGTCATCAGTGATCTCCCATCTCCATCTCCAGTCTGGAGTTGCGCGTCGTTTAGTTGTTCAGAGGGAGGCGCGCGTCGTTTGTAGTCCGTTCAAAAGAGCCCTACCCCTTCCTTAGCCCCTCTCCCATTGCCAATTTCCCAAAAGAAACGGGAGAGGTAGACCAAAGCTATGAGAGAGTACAAAAGCGAAGACATTCGCAACATTGCTGTCGTTGGACACGGGGCGAGCGGAAAGACCACACTGGTCGATGCGCTCGCTTTTGTTTCCGGGTCTTCCAAGCGACACGGATCGGTAAAAGACGGAACCGCGCTCACTGACTTCGATCCAGAAGAAACGGGGCGCGGTTTTTCAATCAGCCTGTCATGCGCGCATGCCGAGTGGATGGATACGAAGATCAATCTGCTCGATACGCCGGGTTACTCCGACTTTCAGGGCGAAGCAATCGCAGGACTCCATGCGGCTGACGGCGCGCTCGTTGTCGTCAGCGCCACAAGTGGAGTCGAAGTAGGAACCACGCGAATGTTCAACGAAGCAATCGAGCGAAAGGATCCAGTGCTGTTCGTGGTCTCGATGATGGACAAGGAGCATGCATCGTTCGACAACACGTTCGAGGCAATCAAGAGCGAGCTGACACCCCGGGTAATTCCAGTCGAAGTTCCGATCGGCGAAGCACACGACTTCCACGGAATCCTGAATCTGTTCGACCGGAAAGCCCATCTTTTCAAGAAAGGAACGAGAAGCGGTGAGTACGAGGAAGTCGATGTACCCGCCGAGCATCAGGCGCAGTTCGACAAGTACTACGAGCAGCTGATAGAGGGCATCGCTGCAACCGACGACGTTCTTCTCGAGAAATATCTTGGCGGCGAATCGATCGATCGCGCCGACGCACTGAACGCAATGAAGGAAGCGATGAAGAGACAGGAGCTCTTCCCGCTTTTCTGCTGCTCATCCGATCTCACCTACGGAACGCAGGCGCTGCTCACGAAAATCGTCGAGCTGATGCCGTCCGCATATGAGATGGAAGAGCTTCACGCATTCGTCGGAGCCGAGGGCGATAACACTGTCGAGATTCACGCGAGAGACGACCAGACTTTTACGGCGCTCGTGTTCAAGACGCACTCCGAGCCACATGTTGGCGATGTGTCGTTCTTCCGCACGTTCTCGGGAATGCTGAGCAACGGCCAGGAGGTTTACAACGCAACCCGCGGACACGCTGAAAAGATGGCGCATCTCGCGATTCCGCAGGGCAAGGAAAGAACGGAGGTTCCGTTCCTGCATCCCGGTGACATCGGGTGCGTTGCAAAGCTGAAGAACACACACACGAACGACACCCTCTCAACGCGCGAACATCCTGTTCGTCTTCCGACAGTCGAATTCCCCGAGCCGCGCGTTGTTTACGCAGTGCATGCAACTGCTCGCGGAGAAGAAGAAAAACTTCAGCAGGGACTGCATCGCCTGCACGACGAAGATCCGTGCTTCCAGACGCATTACAACGCCGAGACGCACGAGACGATCGTCGCAGGTCTTGGTGAGCGTCACCTCGACGTCGTGATGTCGCGCCTCAAGAGGAATTACGGAGTTACCGGTGATCTCAAGAAGCCGCAGATCGCGTATCGTGAGACCATCACCGGGAAGGGTGACGGTCAGGGACGACACAAAAAGCAAAGCGGTGGAAAGGGACAGTTCGGAGACTGCTGGATTCGCATGGCGCCCACTCATCGCGGTGCCGGCTACACGTTCGTGAACGCAATCGTAGGCGGATCGATTCCGTCGAAGTTCATTCCGGCAGTAGACAAGGGAATTCAGGAAGCGTCTGCACGCGGAGTTATCGCGGGATACCCACTCGTCGATTTTCAGGTCGAGCTTTACGACGGGTCGTATCACTCAGTCGACTCGAACGAAATGTCGTTCAAGCTCGCGGGAATTCTTGCATTCAAGACGGTCGCTCAAAAGTGCAGGCCGATTCTTCTCGAGCCACTCGACGAAGTCGAAGTCACCACGCCCGATCTCTACCTTGGCGACGTACTCGGCGACATTTCAGCGAGGCGTGGTCACATCATGGGAACTGATTCCGTTCCCGGCGGAAAATCAA
>JBKPNY010000337.1:0-9733 GCA_046732835.1 Gemmatimonadota bacterium
ATGAGACGGCGACCACCGAGATCTACACAGTCCGAGGATCGTCGGCAGCGTCAGATGTGTATAAGAGACAGGGTCGGCAACACATCGCTCGTTACGGAATTCGTGATCGACCAGGCGGGCAGTGTGACACAAATCATGGGAACTGGTGATCGTCAAATGAGGGCGCGCCTCAAGCCGAAGTCCTGATGCGCGCCGGTTCTCACGCGCTGCTGCGTCGTGTAGTTGACGTGCAGCCGAACGAAGTGCGCGCGATGCTCGCCGCCTTCACCTTCTTCTTCTTCCTCCTCAGCAGCTACTTCGTGCTGCGTCCGATCCGCGATGCAGTCGCGGCTGCATCCGGAGTGAACAAGCTGCCGTGGCTGTTCGCGGGCACGCTTACGGTCACGCTCATCTGCAATCCACTGTTCTCATGGCTCGTCGTGCGATTTCCAGTGCGGCGCGTGATTCCGATCTCATATCACTTCTTCACCGCGAGCTTCCTGACATTCTTCGCGGTGCTGCGTTTTGTCTCGAGCGGCGAAGGCTCGACGATCGACATCTGGATGGGCCGAGTGTTCTACGTGTGGACCACGGTCTTCGCGTTGTTCAACACTTCGATTTTCTGGACTCTGATGGCTGACTCGTTCCGCAGCGAACAGGCGAAGCGCCTGTTCGGATTTATCGGCGTAGGTGGAACCCTCGGCTCCATCATCGGATCAGCAGTTACCGCCGCGCTCGCTCCTACTATCGGCGCAGTCAACGTGCTGCTCATCTCAGTGGTGCTGCTCGAGCTTGCAATTTTGACTATCACTTTTTTTCCGCTCGATACAGTGGCGGGAGATGACACACGCGCTCGGCGTGATGAGATCATCGGTGGAAGCGTATGGTCAGGGTTTACTCATATCGCAAAGTCGCCGTATCTGATCGGAATCTGCGTCTTCATGCTGTTCTACGTATTTGGCTCGACCGTGCTGTATTTCGCTCAGTCGGACCTTGTCGGTCACCTGTATGCCGATCGAACAGCGCGCACGGCGATTCTCGCTCGCCTCGAGCTACTGACGCAGATCGTGACAGTGGTGACGCAGCTGTTCTTCACTGGCCGCATTATCCGCTGGCTCGGTCTTGCATTAGCGCTCGCGGTTCTGCCGGCGATGAGTGTCATCGGCTTTGGAGTGTTCGGTGCGATCGTGTCGTTTCAGGCACTGGCTGTGTTCATTGTGCTGAGACGCGCAACAAACTTCGCAATCATGAATCCGGCGATGGAAGTGCTGTTTACTGTGGTAAATCGAGAAGACAGGTATAAGGCCAAGAACGTGATTGAGACCTTTGTCTATCGCGGCGGCGATCAGCTCTCTGCGTGGGCAATTGCCGGACTCGCAGCAATCGGTCTCGGTCTCGCAGGAATCTCGTGGGTGGCTGTTCCGATATCTGTTGTCTGGGTGGCGTTAGGCGTCTGGCTGGGACGTCGTCAGGTGGAGCTGAGCGCGCTCGACTCGAACAGGTCGTATTTTCCAATGCTCAAACAACGACAGCGCATCGATTCTGGCCTAGACGCGTTAACAAGCCGATGACGAGCTCTTGCTTTACTCCAGCTCAAAGTCGATGTAGAGCTCCTCGATGCTGAATCGTGGATCAGCCTGTGCTCGATTCCATTCAGCAGCCGACATTGTGTCGAGCTTGTACTTGTCCTCAGGCCATCCCGTGTCAGCGCGCAGAACTCGACCCTGGGTTTTTTCCACGAGCCTGGAATAAAGCGCGTCTGCAGGCATGCGCCATGGCGGTGATTTCTTCATCGCCACTTTTCTGTCGACAGGAATCATCGCTACGAGATCTTCGCGCTCCATCATTTCGAGTCCGTGCTCTTTCACGGTTGCGTTGTGACTCGCGTGATGGCCCACTTTGTAGAAGACAGTTCGGGCTAGCAGGTCACTTGCCTTCACTTCCTGGCTCTTTCCACTGGAATCCTTGACCTTCCATTTGATTGCATCATCGTGCCACGACAGCCAGTTCCCCACCTGCGCGTCAGCTGGAAAGAGCAACACGCGGCCGTCATCGATCAGCTCGAATGCGAGAACAAGACTTGTATTGTTGGTGTAGCTGTCGAGCTGCATCGCCAGCTCACTTCCTCCCATGAGCCAGTCGTTGTCGACTCGCCGCCAGTCGTTCAGCGGATTGTAGTACTCCGCAAACTCGGCCGCACGAGCTTTCTGGTCCGTCGACTCGAGCCGAAATCGAGGATCGAACGGCAGGCTCGCTTCGAAGCGCTGTCGCTCTTCAGGATCGAGTCTCGCGCTGTACTTCTGAAGGTCGCTCTGGTCAATGTTGAATCGCGAACAGGCGCACAGGTCGGTCGTGACTTTCGAAGCGAGCGAATAGAGCTCAGGAGATCCGTGCTCACCCATGTTTCTGAGTGCTGACTCACTCCTGGGTGGTCCAAGCACATACACACGGACCCCCGGTAGCCAATCTTCTTCGATCAAATCGCCTGGAACAAGAAAACGACCCTTCTTTCCGGCACGCTCGGCGACAAATCGCATCGATTCATCGATTCCTTTCGCGAGCGTAGCAGCGAGTGGCGCTCCACCCGACACGTCGCCAAAGAATCCAAACAGCTCGCGCATTCCGGAAACATTGTCCTCGAGCTCTTCCTTCTCTCCTGACACAGGCGACCGGTTAGCGAGAGCATCCGCTGCCAATGCTACAGCGAGCTTCAAATCTCCTTTGTGCTTGGTGATTTGTCTGGCAAACGGATCATCGGGATCTTCAGTCCAGGCGACCCACACGCGATTGACATCGAATGAAGCGTCATCGAAGCGTGAGGGATCGCCGCCAAATCCTGACACATGATCCCGATGCTCATGGGTGGCAACGAGAACATCGAGACGCGGCTTCTTCGTTCCGGATTTCGTGGACGCCTCGATGTTGTCGATGATATCGGGCATCTTGATTCCGCGGCTGCTCCCAAGCGTCCCACAGTCGATCAGTATGTTGACTGGATTATCGCCTGTGAAAAACGTGAGGAGGAAGCAGTCGCCGAGTCCCTGGCGATACATTCGGACGCGCACCTTCGTGCTTCCATTGCTCTTTTTCTTTCTCGACTGTCGGCGCTTGGCTGCCATAGCTAGACCTGGTAACGGTGAAGTACTGCGAATGGCTCACGCGGAGCTTCGTCGCCTTCTCGCGTGAAATAAGTCGCTCGCAGGTTGCTTCCTTCCCACTGCATGTGAAACGCCTGCTGCCGTTGACGGCGTGTCTCGCTGTCGACAGGCTTTCGAATACAGTATGAGATAGTACCGCTGATGAGATCTGCGAGCAGCGTACATCCTCCGGAGAACCGCATTGTTTCCGACTTGTCGTCAGTGCGGGGAATTTCCGTTTCCTGGATTATCTGCATGATCAGCTGGACAGTCGGCTCGCCATACGGTCCCTTGTGCCGGGCAAAGTGGATCGAATGCACCTGGAACGAGTGTGATGGATCGATGCCAAGGTATGTCGCGTCGTCTTTTCCGTCGGGGTTGTTGTCGATGTGATTCGCAAGCCACTCGTGGACTATCGCCCGAGTGCCTCTCTCCATGTTGAAGAGAGCCTCGCGTGATTCGGCGTAGAGGTGACCGTCTGCGTATTTCCGCAGCTCCTTCAGGTACTCCGTGAATGTTTTTGAGCAGCGCTTGGTGTCATTCGACGGATCGCGCCAGCGGAGATTCTGTGCTGACAGGGTTCTGACGTCACGAGGATAGATGCCGCGTCTTCGGAATGCCTCCACGACCGCGACGCGGTAATTGTGTTCATCGTCGGGGAATGCGTCGTAATCGGCGGTAATTACCGCGCGGAGGTATTCTCCAAACGTGAGATCGAGAGGGGGGCAGTAATCGAGCGCGCGAATACACATTGTCAGTACATGATTCGCCGCTCTCGTGGCTTCTTCGCTGAGGCGATTCACGAGATCTGGATGTATCTCACCTTCAGGAAGCACTCCAGTTCCTGACGTGTAGAGCCGCAGCAGGTCCTGAACGCGGCCTCGATAAATCGAGATGAAAGCATCGAAAACGGCGGCGACAAGAATTGCACCGCGCGCATGCGGCTCCGATTCTTTCTCCAGATCGAGTGGACTGGCCTTGTGTGGCTCCCACTTCTGGGTTTGGTCGTTGAATGTGCCGATAAAGTCACGCAGCGCTCCGTGCGATCCGATCGCCCGTCCGAATTGCGCGGCCAGTTGAGCAAGAGAATTTTCCTGCTTGTCGATGTCACCCCGTGTCCGGGCCATCTCGTAGCGCATTATTTCCGGAAATGTGAAATGCTGGAACAGCGCGACGATGTCGGCGAATGCTTCGTGAAATGCGAGCATGTCCTGATTTGTCGGCACGCCAAGCCGGCGATTCATTCCGTCGAGAAGTGCGTGAGATGTCTCGTGTGCAATCACGTCATGCGATAGAGCTGTGAAGACCATCGAGCCCGGCATGTGGTCTATCGAGACTTCGTTGTCTGGCGTGGTGAAGTAGCCCAGCAGAAGTGCTTTCTTTGCCGGGCTGTAGTATGCGTTGGCCTCGCGTAACGCGTGCGGATATATCCGCAGACGTTGAACGAAATGCGAATCGTCCTTGTCGCTTTTGCCTTCCGGCGGTGGACCTGGCGACCACAATGCAACACGGCCAAGTGAGCGCTCGAAATTCTGAATCGTCAAGCTCGCTACTGCATACGCCATCTGCTGGTGGAACTGAGGAGTGCCTTCAGAAGGCTCGAGCCCATCTTCGGCGAGCACGTACGGTGAATCGAGATTGACTGGATCGTAGAAGCAGCGAGCCGACGGATCGAAGTCGATCACTTCGAGATATTCACCAACCGGTCCGGGCTTCAGGTCTTCCCATGGAACTCGAAAGACTATTTCGCTGATACGCGACGTTCTTACCGTCTGTGACAGGCTCGGGTCGAGCGCATAGCCGCGGAGGTTTCTGTAAACCGGCTGATCCGGATTTGTGCGACGCATTAGTGGCATCGTTTTGCCCTAGAGATGTTGCTTGGCGCTGTCTTTCAGTGCGTTTTTCACCTTTGCTTCGTCCATCCAATCCGCGTATGGAGGAATCGCCGGTGATGCAGGGTTGTAGAGCTCGGGTAAATGAACCTTGATCGCGACGTCCGTGATCAGGTAACCGTGATTCTGAAGAGCCGCTGCCTCTCCGCCTGAGAACGAGTCAAGGTCAGTGCGAATCTCCGAAATGAGTTTTGCTATCGGCTTTGAATAACCCGAGTTATCGGCTGGATCGAAGCTCTTTCTAGCGTTGGCTGGCGACCAGTAAGTGCCTTTCAAGCCGTCGCGTCCGGGGCCAGTTCCATTGATGAAGCTCGAGATGAGCCATCGCTTTCGGAGGGCACGTGCCTGATTGCCAACGATGTCCGGGTAGCGCTTCACATCGGAGATTGTTCCGCGATCTGGCGAAAACTCGAACACACCGCCGGCATCAGAGACGAGTAGGGTATTTGCGCGCTTCCAGATGGGTTCGAGGCCCATATTGTCATAGACGCCACCGTCCGACAATCGGATTCGTTCTCTGCAGGCATCGGCATCCGTGCCTGTTGCCGTTCCATTTTTCAGATCGGCCGCGTCAACTCCCGTTTCCATCGGCTTGAAGATTGGAGGAAAGCATGCCGATGCAGCTGCTGCGTGTGCGAGCTTGATTGAATTCAGCTTCGTTGTGGTGTAACCCGCCTGGTAATCGCCGACGCGGTCTTTCGTGTATTCCCAGTTGGCTCCGAATGCCATGTCTGTTGCGCAAAAGACGAAGCGAGGAGACTCAGGCAATTCTGCGAGGGATTTGTTTGTAACGTGATTCTCCAGCTCATGGGCTACGAGCTCAGGCAGTGATTTACCCCAATTCTGTGGCTCGACTCTCTTGAGCAGGATGTGGCGTCTCAAGTTGTAGGTGGTGAGCTCACGAACGATTGCCACAAGCGCGTTGAAGCCAATGATTTTTCCGTCGGCGCCAAGTGGAGCATCCATCAGCGCTTTTGCAAGACAGAGCGACATGATGCTGCCGCCTGATACTGAGGAAATTGTGGAGATCTTGCCCAGAAGGCCGAGCTCGTTCAGCCGCTGAAGCGCGCCGAGGTGGAACAGTGTCGCGCGGAAACCGCCGCCCGAGAGTGCAAGGCAGAGCCCGCCGTTTCGATCACTTATCGGAAGATGTTTTTCGCCGCTCATACATCGGAAGATGTAGTGGGCGCCAATCTCACAACATGAGGGTTTCTTTTCAGCGCACTGTCGGATTCTTATCAGAGAGGGGCTACATTGACGGATAAGAATTCGGCATTACCGTGATAAGCAATCGACATAACGCTGAACCAACCACTCGGCAATGATTGCGGTCTGCAAAGACCGGAGGTTGCTAATGACAAAGAACGGAGCTGACAATAAGTCTGGCCTGCTTCGGCAGGCTGTGCCATTAGTGGGAATACCCCTCATCGTTGCCTCGTCAGCTCCGTGGTGGTTTAATGCACTTTTCAGTGGAAAGAAGCATGAGACCGTTCAAGTTGTCGCGGCGCCGGCCCCGATCGTCGAGAGACAGTTACTTGATGCCAACGTAACTCTGTCGGATGGCCTCGAAGCAGATGTTAGAGAGTGGCTCCGCAATGATCCCGCGTATATAGCGCTAGCGAACCAATGCATCCAACTACTCGCTGGGAAGCGAGTTATTGACGTGATACCCCTAGATGTCATAGCGAGCGAATACAAAAAGCAATTTGGCTACGGATACGGGCAGTATCTCCCCGCGTCGAAGTTCGGTGATCAGGAAAAGCTGAGGATCGCGATTCTCAACACATGGAACGGCCGGTATCCCGACAACAAAAAAAACAATTACGACGACCTAGTGCAGCGTCGTCCTTAGGTTTTACTGGTTGAGGAATAAACGTACTCTGTCCTTTGCTGCTTCCACTTGTCCTTCAACCCCAGATGACGCTCTGATCGCTCGCATGCCCACTTCAGCTGGCTGCGATCCCATCTCGACCTCGAGCTGCTTAGTGAATTCGATGAGTGCAAGCTGATTCTTGTTGAGGTCGGCTGGTTGTCCTTCCACGACGGCCGTGATCGCCATTGGGTTTGGTCGCTCCCCGATTTTCTTCGGACCTGGTTGCTGGGGATCACTTGTGATCGCGGCACGCATCAGTGCTGCGCTGGCAGTTCTGTTTCCGAGCGGTCCCAAGTCGTGCTTTTCGATCAGATATCTGAGAATGCTTGTATGATCGAGATTCCCAGTGGCCGGATGAAACACTGATTGTCTCTGGACCCACGGAGACACTAGCACTGTCGGCACTCGGACGCCGAGCCGATCGAACGCGCATTCCTGCGTCTTGTGATCGGGCGGCATGGCGGCGGGCGGATCAACGTGATCATAAAACCCGCCATGCTCATCCCACGTCACAATTAAGAGACAGCTATTCCAGATAATGTCGTTGCCACGAATTGAGTTGTAGACTGACGCAATCAGCTCATCGCCTTTGAGGACATCGTGAGGCGGGTGCTGATCGTTCTGACCCGGCCAGAAGTATTTCGGTTCGATGAATGTGTACGCGGGGAAAGTGTTATCAGCTTTTGTTAAGTCTTCGGCAAAATCAGAGAGCGAGCGAAAGTTGCTCCTGTTCTTTTTCGAGTTTCTCAGGTTTGCAAGCACTAATGATTGTGGGATGTCTCCGTGATAAATCCGCCACGAGATATTTCGCTCGTTCAAACGATCATAGATCGTGGTCTGGTCATACTTGTGAATGTGTGAAGGTGCAAAGAACGATGGCATCTTCACCCAGCCTTGCGATGTTCCGCTGTGGACGAAAAATCGATTCGCCCACGTTGGACCTGGCACTGAAGAGAACCACCTGTCGCAGACGCAGTATTCCTTCGCAAGTGTGTGGAGTGCTGGCAATTTTCCGTTTGCGAAATACGCCATCACCTGCTTTCGAGCATCGGCCGTCGAGTTTGGCTCTTCCAGGGCGAAGTCGTAAACGAAGCCACCCATTGCGCCCAGACCTCCCCCATTGATTTGGCGAAGAACGTTTGTCGTTTCGTGATGGGGATCCGGATTTACCTTGCGCGCGGCGATGTTCTCTTGCGCGTACTTTCTCGTCGAGCCGGGCTGCTCGGTGTTCGTACGAGGGCTAGTCTTATTCACCCCATCCACATTTGGGATGTCACCGAGCATGTGATCAAATGATCGGTTCTCCATCATGAGAACAATTACATGCTTGATGGGATCGATCGCGTCAATTGTCGCTTCCGCGAAAGCATTAGCGATCTGTTTGCTTATTGATTTCTTCGATTTACCGTTCGCACGTTGTTTGTTTGGCATTAGTCCGCGCGCTTGAGGTAGCGACGTTTACGATCTGACTAGCCAAGATGCGGGAGAGCGGAATTCCACAACATGAGGATTTCTTTTCAGTCGACTGTCGATTTCTTATCGCCGAGGCTTAAGTGCTCAGTCCTGGGTTGCGATCAGTTTCAGCCGCCCCTTCGAGATACCCCCGGAAAGATTGACCCGAGTGAAAAGAGGGCAATGCAAAGTGCGATTATCAGCAGCTGGTACTGCCTGACAAGGCGCGTTTCAGCCTTGAGGATCGAGGATCTCGTCCAGATCACGCTCGGGTCATCGACTCCTGCTTGGGTCATTAAGTCGTCCGGTCCCGAACTCACATTCGCGCTGTCGAACTTCCTTCCTCGCTCGGTGAACTGGTCTCCCATTAGATACCGATTGCGTCCTTTCCCTGCAATCTGCGTGTGTTCAAACGTGGTCGCCGCGTAGTCAGCGCGATAGCTTAGTGCAATCCACATGAAAGCGATTCCGGCAATTGCCGCGGCAACAAGCCAGATTAGCCGGGCGACCCTCGCTGTTGGCCAGAGTGCGATTACATGCTGAATCAGAAGGAGAAGAATCAAAGCAATAAATGATGCGAGCCCCAAGGCGAAATTCTGTCCAGGCGCGTCGGCCACTTTAGGCGGGGCTATGTCACCGAGGAAGGATCCGAAAGCCGCAAATAGAAATACGACAACGGATATTCCTGCGGCAAGGATCGTTTTCAACAGATCGAACGACGGGGCGGAAGATGGATTATCTGACAATGAGCGTAACCTTCCGGGTATCGGTGGAAATACGCTTAGTCTCTCGAGAAAGAGAGACTTCCGTTCCGGTTAAATCTTCGACCCACATTTTCCATGGCCCCAGGTCCATCGTGCTTGACACATCTGTCGCGTCTGTGTTGACGATCGACTCGAACCGGGTTCGGTCAGATTCATAGATCGGGCGAACGTAGACGATTCTTATGTTGCTTCTGGGAGCTCCTTGAGTGTTCCGAACGGCTATTTCGACCGTTGCACGTGAATTCTCTCCGTTGGTAGTCGCTTTAGCCAATTCCGTTGCGTGCACTGCAACTTGTTTCCCGGCCACAGCTACTTTTTCGTTTGATCCCGCTTCAGAAATCGCGGCGCCGACAAGCTCCTTGTATTGATGAAGGTCGTTCGAAAGTTCGACGACCGTTTCAGCCGACAATGGAATAGAGGATTGCACGATCGCGTTTGTGCTGGCGCGAATGCTAATTGCATTCTCCACAATCAGCCGACGCTCCGGAGAGGGCTGTTCAAGCTTTCTTAAGCTGTCAGTCAGTTGGGCAATCTGCTTCGCCTGGTCCCGAAGCACGGCTTTATAACTAGTGTCTACAACGACCGCGAATGATACTCGTCCTGCTGTGGCACCCGAGCCAGAACCCGAATCATCTA
>JBKPNY010000338.1:0-2476 GCA_046732835.1 Gemmatimonadota bacterium
AAGTTCCGAGTTTCAAGTTCGGAAGTCTTAAGTGGAAACGGAACTCGGAACTCGAAACTCGAAACTCGAAACTGCCGATCATGGCTGAACACGACGAAGGATTCGTCCTAACCAGATTTGATTCGCTGATGAACGCCGTGCGGCGCACGGTGGGTGCTAAGGCGATGGACATTGGCGCGCCCGTCGTTAACTGGGCGCGCGCGTCGGCACTCTGGCCGATGACGTTTGGTCTGGCGTGTTGTGCGATCGAGATGATTGCGACTGGCGCCGGCCGGTTTGATATCGATCGCTTCGGCGCTGGAGTGTTCCGCCCCAGCCCGCGGCAGAGCGACCTGATCATTATTGCAGGCACAGTGACCTTGAAGATGGGACCGGTGGTGCGGCGCGTTTATGAACAGATGCCGGAACCGAAATGGGCGATCGCGATGGGCGCGTGTGCGTCGACTGGGGGGCCATTTGATTCCTACTCAACCATGCAGGGCGTCGATCGCTGTATTCCAGTTGACGTTTATATCCCCGGTTGCCCGCCGCGACCGGAAGCGTTGCTTTACGGGTTGATGCGTTTGCAGGACATCATCAAACGCGAGGCGCCGTCCGCTTACATATTCGAATCAGACGGCACCGTCAGACGTCAGCAGTCTTTCGATGACGCTGATGAGATGTCGCTACCTAGCAAGACCACTAGTGCAGACGCGGCCATCGTCTAAGCGTCTGAACGCTCAATCAAAGTTTTCCAGGCACCTACCAACCTATCGCTTTCCCGGTTCAGTTTCGCAGCCCGCTTCAGCGAGGCTGAACGCTCGTATCGACTGGGCGATACCCTTCGCAGTTAATTTGAAAAACTGGTGGACGT
This sequence comes from Gemmatimonadota bacterium, assembly GCA_046732835.1. Classification (GTDB taxonomy): domain Bacteria; phylum Gemmatimonadota; class Gemmatimonadetes; order Gemmatimonadales; family Gemmatimonadaceae; genus UBA4720. Next base: position 854 of record JBKPNY010000338.1, read on the forward strand.
CAAATGTTCAATTCACTAAGCATCACTTCTCCAACGCCGGCAGCCGAGGCGCCTGAGGGCCCTGCAAAAAGTTCAATGCCCTGGGTGTGGTTTGGATTCTTGTTTGTTGCCGTGTTCTTCGCCCAGGAAGTTGTAATCATTGTCCTCGAACTGGACGAGGCGATATCTAGACTATTCCTGATCCTGCTAGGTCTGGCCGGGTGGATTTACTGGCTCTTTTGTGTTCACAGGTTTCATAAAATACTAAACGAGATATCGCACAGTCGTTACCAAATCACAGCTTTTGAAGCCGTCGGGAAACACTTCATTCCTTTGTACAATCTCGCCTGGCTGTTCGTTTGGCCCTCGACGATGACCGCTTACATCAACCGGCACGGACGAGTGAAGATGATTTCCGGATACCTGCTCGGCGCCATCCTGTTAATATTTCTGCTGGTGACGCGTTTCTTTGATGGGGCGATCGGCTTAGCGGGAATCTTCGCGGTTGGGATGTATCTGTCCGCCAAACTGCGCAAACACATTCAGTCAATCCCGGGTAGTTATCAGTTACCGCCGCTCCCTGACCCGAACATTTTTGGTCCACGAAGCGACCAGACGACAAGCGCCGATTCCGCTGCAGGCCTTTAAGCCGGCGCGCGACAACTAAATAAACCGATGAAGAGAGTCTGGCGAGTTTTGCGGTGGGGGTTGATTGTCCTGATTTGTGCGTTTGTTATCGCGCAGTTTTTCGGACCGGCGCGCACGAATCCTGCAGTGGACGCTTCACAGGCTGTGGAGTCGAAGTTACAGGTAACGCCGGAAGTGTCGGCGATACTCGACCGCTCGTGCAACGATTGCCATTCAAACAAAACCCGTTGGCCGTGGTATGCGCATGTGGCTCCGGTGTCGTGGTTTGTGATCGACCACGTGAACGAGGGCCGTGAGAACCTGAATTTTTCTGAGTGGGGACGCTATACGCCTCACGACAATGACGGCCTGCTGAAGCAAATGTGTCGTGAAGTGAGATCGGGAATGATGCCGCTGGGTAGCTATACGCCGTTGCATCCCGGCTCCGAACTCTCCGCTGACGATCGCCAGAAATTATGCGCGTGGACTGACGCCGAGCGAGCGCGTCTTTCTGCGGTTAAGTAGGACAGGCATTCTTGGTCGTCTTTTTTTGTAACGCAAACTGTTAGTTTGCGTTTGAGTCCTTGCGGAGATTGAAGACGCAAACTAACAGTTTGCGTTACAAAAGGAACCGCACATGGAGGACTGACATTCCGGTCTGTCTTTTTTGTAACGCAAACTGTTAGGTTGCGGTTGAATCTTTCGAAGATTGAAGACGCAAACTAACAGTTTGCGTTACGAAGAAAGACGAACAGGAGTGTTTGTCCTACTGAATGCCAACCAGATGCCGTGTGTCGTTGATACTGAGAACGCGTACGAACCCGTCGTCGCGTAACTCGAAGCGCGCGATACCGCAATTGGCGGTGCCAATCCAGACGGGTTTCAGCTCAGGCGCATCGAGCGCTCCCATCAAATGCAAAATTAAAATGCAGATCGTGCCGGTGTGCGCGAACAAGACGATGCGGCCGCCTTTATGTCGTTCAATCGCTTCGTCGAGATGGCGTGAAGCGCGATCGA
>JBKPNY010000339.1:0-6265 GCA_046732835.1 Gemmatimonadota bacterium
GGTCAGATTGGTGTTGCTGTGCAATCGCACTGGTTTGCTGTCGGTCAAATCGTGCCGTGGGCTGAAGCGGGAATTGGCGCGGTAGCTACGCAAAGTTTCGTTGACCCGTCATATGGCAAGCTGGGTCTCGATCTCATGCGCGCAGGCAAGAGCGCGCCTGATGCGTTACGTGCTCTTCTCAACGGCGACGCGTCGTGCGCTGTGCGACAGGTTGCGATGATCGATGCGAAAGGCGATGTCGCAACATTCACTGGAAGTCGTGACATCGTTGCTGCTGGGGGAATCGCAGGAACACAGTCGGCAGAATCGCGAGTTCGATGCGGAGATTCTGATGGTACTCTTCGGGTCGGTCGTAATTTCGCCACGCAGGCGAATCTCATGGCGAATGACAAAGTGTGGCCGGCGATGGCGAAGGCCTACTCCGAAGCTAAAGGCGACATCGCCGATCGCATGCTTGCAGCTCTCGATGCTGCACAGTCCGCAGGCGGCGACATTCGTGGCAAGCAGTCGGCAGCGCTAATCGTCGTGAATGCGACAAGCTCGGGAAGATCATGGAGCGATCGAGTCTTCGACGTTCGTGTCGATGATCATCCGGAGCCTCTGGCAGAGCTGCGACGGCTTGTCGCTCTGCACCGCGCTTACAATCACATGAATGCTGGTGATCTCGCGGTGGAACACGGGGATAATGCGCTCGCACTCAGAGAATATTCAGCTGCTGAGCAGATCGCAGCAACGACGCAGGGCATTCCTGCAAGCCGTCATGCCGAAATGATCTTCTGGCATGCCGTCGCGCTCGTGAACATGAAACGCGTCGATGAATCACTTCCGCTTTTTGCGCGAGCCTTCCAGATGCAGTCATCGCTGCGTGAGCTGACACCGCGGCTGTCGCGCTCAGGACTTCTTCCCAATGACTCTTTAATGATACGGCGGATTACACATGACTGACCTGCGATATCCAAACGAGAGTAGAGAATACCGCGACGCACGTGATGCACTGCAGAAGGACGAGGACGAGCTTGTAGAAAGAGTCAAGGCTCTCGCGGAAAAGCGCCGCACTCTTCCGCCCGGTGGAGAGCTGAAGGAAGACTACACATTCAAATGGGCCAACGATGGTAAGGTGGGCAAAAGCGTGAGATTCTCCGAGCTGTTTGGAGACAAGAACACTTTGTTGCTCTACTCGTTCATGTACGGACCCAACTGGGACAATCCATGTCCTTCGTGCACTTCGCTTGTCGATGGCTTCGATCGGTCGTGGTATCAGGTCGCGCAGGACGCCGCCTTTGTTGCTATCGCTAAAGCATCGCCACAACAAATCAACGCGTGGGCAAAGCAGCGCGGCTGGTCGCAGATACCGCTGGTGTCAGGAGCGGAGTCACCCTATCAGGCTGATTACAAATGTCAGGGAGACTCAGATGACATGCAGTGGCCGGTGATGCACGTATTCACAAAACGTGACGGAAAGATTTTCCACTTCTGGGGAACGGAAGTGTTCAACAATCATCTCGACACGGTGTGGCCGTACTGGAATCTCATGGACTACACGCCGGAGGGTCGGCCAGACCTCCTCACACCGCCGCAAAAATTCAGATCGAGGTTCCTGGAGGAGAATTACCTCAATAAGGAATAGCCGGGACGTGATCTTGTAGGTTTGCCGTCGGGCAGTATTTTTTGCGCCATGGCCGAACCGCCAGTTGCGCAGCGGCTCACTCTCCTTACGATCGCTTCTGCGATCATGATCACTCCTGCGTCTCTGTCTGCGCAGATTCGCAACCCGTGCAACGTGATTACCAAGGCAGAAGCTGAAGCCATAGTAGGCGGCCCGCTCATTGGCCCGCAGCCAAGTCCGCAGGGAACGCTGTGTAAATACTATGAAGCGGGTTATGGCGAGAGTCCATCGAAGATCAAGCTCGTCACGATCGGTGTGTGGATCGATGCACCTGATCCTGAAGCTGTAAATACCCGGAGACTCGCGGCGATAAAAGACAGCTCGCTCCTGCCGCTAGTAGTGAAGGAAATTGCTGGACCAGGAGACGCGGACATCTGGGTCTGGGCGGGAAACCGACTAGGTGCACTCTACGCATTTCGAGGCGGCACTACTCAAGTCGCTGTGAAAATCAGCGGCGCAAAACAGGATGTAGCACTCGCAGCAGCGAAAAGATTTGCAGCTCGCGCGCTCGGCGGCGCAAGCAAGACGACTTTCGCTTACGCGGGGAAGCAGGTGCCGATCACGTTCCAGGATTATTACGCGCCTCGAATCATGAGCTCACTGTACCTCGGCACATTCAATGACATTGCCGATGATCCGTTGACGCGCAGCTACATCCTCACGCTTACACAGTCATTCAACTCAATTTGTCCGAGCGTTCCCAATCCTTTGGCGCTTCTGGAGTATGGGTACTACAACGAGTACAACGGCCAGAAGGACATGTTCAGGTCAGCGAGAGCGCTCGATATACCGAAGTTCTTTCGCGACTTCTCGAATATGTTCAAGCGTCTTCGGCCGAAAGTTGTCGAAGTAGCGCAGGAGGATGCGGAGACATTCATCATCTGGCAGCAGGAAGGCGAGACGAACGACAATTTCGAAGTCGATCCCGAACACTGCATGACTCCGCAGATTCAGCGGCTTTATGAAAACCTTGGTGAGCTCGCTCAGGAACGGCGACACATGCCGCCGGATGTTGAAGATGATGCAAGTTTTCTTGCGCAACTTCGCCCGGATGCTCAGAAGGCAAACGGATTCAATCCTCGCGCAGCTCGAGTAATTACGGGCGCGCAGGCAATGAAGAAGGGGTGTACCACGCATACCGCGGGTGCAGCAGCTTCAGGATATGCGACGCCGATGGAGCTTTACTGTCGCTGTCTAGTGGATGCTGCGGTCATGTCACACCTTCCTGACGCGACGATGCACGCACTCGGCGCATCGTTCGACGATCGCACGCTCAAGGCAGCCAGCGATCAGTATCCGGCCTTCGCGACAGAGCGGAGGCAGTGTTATCACTGACAATGCTTTGAAGCGAGTAAGCGTACCGAATCTTACCTTGGCCGCTCTCGTCGCCAGCTGCTTTATTCAGGTCGGTGCGCAGCTGTTTGCACTGGTCGTAGTCGCCGGCACTGTCACAGAAGCTCCCCCGCGTTCATTCGCAATGTTCGCAGGCGAGTATGGCTATGATAGCAGCGGCTTTTGGAACACAGTTCCCATGATCACGTCTGTGCTCTTCCTCGTCGCTCTGATCGCGAACTGGAAGACCCGGCGCAGACGACTTCTGTTGTTAGCAGTAACGTTGTTCGTTATCGGCAGCCTGATAGCGGGTCTTCTGGTGGAGCCGATTTTCAGCGAAATGATTGCAAATGGTTATAGCGACCGAGTGGATTCGGCGCTACAAAGCCGGGCGGCTACGTGGTACGCTTTTGACTGGATGCTGTGGGCCGTCGCAGCGAGTGCAGGAGTCGCTCTACTGCTCGCTCTTATGACCCCTGCTCACGACCAGGAAGCAGTGCTACAGTCGCTTTCGGGCTGAAACGATCAGCGCTTGTGCAGGAAAGCTCACACCACTTGCGGTCTCATAGATTCGAAACGCGTCAAGAGCCTGCTGTTTTAACTCCTTGAACGTTTCGGTGGGCAATGCGGCAAGTCGCTGCCGAAGCTTTTCGGACATATCGCAGCGAAGATTCCAGAAATCCTCGCCGGACAATGGTGCGTTGATTGAGAACCGAAAAAGGCGTTCAACCACATCGTATGCGCCAGCTTCCGCGACTATGTCGCGCAACTTGCCCGGCGACGCGAAGCGAAAAGGCTCCGGCGCATCGGGAGGCAGTGGAGGCTCGGGCGAAAAGCGATGCGTGATACTTGCAAGACTGTAATGAAATGGATTGCTGTCGAGATAGTGCCACACTGCAAACGCGATTTTCTTTTCCGGCTTGAGCACCCGCAACATTTCACGAATGCCGGCTATCGGAGAGGGAAAGAACATCACCCCGAAGCGGCAGACTACTGCGTCAAAGCTGTCGTTCGGGAAAGGGAGGCTGTCAGCTCTGGCAACCTCGAACCGAAGGTTTCCCTCTGACCGTTGCGCCGCAACACCACGCGCCGCTTCGATCATGTCCACAACCGGATCTATGCCTGCAACATTACCGGCCGGGCCAACGACGTCTGCTACACGCAGTGCCGGTTCGCCGTGCCCGGTTCCGACGTCAAGCACGGAGAAGCCGGGAGCAATCTCTGCATCCTCGATAAGCGCTTCCGAGACGGGGGCGAACAACTCGCGAAGGATTTCGCGATGCTGCTCCCAAAACGCCGCCGCGTTGGTCCATCTGCTGAGAATCTCATCTTGCCCAGGCATCATTCTTCCTCGCTTGCAGACTAGTTTGAGGCGTCAAATACCCACAACAATTGTGCATCGCATTTCCATCCTGCTTTGGCTCGCAGCAAATCTGAGCCACTGACTACCTCAATCGCGGCGATAAACGTAAAGACCGGTCAGGCCACTCTCAGCGTTCCTCGAATGTGGCAGTCATCAATGCGAACATGAACTGATCGGTCCTGGCATCAGGGTTTCTGAATACGAGATACAGGTCGTGTATTCCTGAAGTGGCTTTCACGGGCACGCGCAATCGCACAGGCGGTGCACCCTGGCCTGTCGGTTTTATCAGTTCGCTTTCGCCTAGCAGTGCACCATCCACGGAATCGAGATGCAGCTCGATCTTTCCTCCTATCGCGTTGTACTGCGAAGGCGCGGATCCAATGAATGTCACAGCGGCAATACCAGTCAGATCGATCTGCTTCAGTGCTACCGATGCACCGTTTCTATTCACGACGGCAACTTCGACCGGCGCTTCCTGAACACTCTGTTTCTGCATTCCTTCAGACAGCTCTCCACTCGACACGACGACTGTAGGCGAGTGAAGAACGACACTTCTCTCCTTCTCGATCGCAGCCATCCCATTCGCTCCGCGATCAGTGTACGCAGCATTTACCACAACGACGCCTGTAGGTGAATCTCCCGAACCAACCGGAGGGGTATATGCACCTGAGGTGGGCAGTGAAGGGGTTGTGGGCTTGGGAGCGGCAAGACTCATGATGTAAGCAAGCATGGCCGACGCCTGATCTTCCGTGATCTGCGGATGCGCGGGCATCGTGACACTGCCCCACACACCGGACCCACCCGTACGAATCTTTTTGACGAGTCGCGCGATCGCTGCACTGTCGCTGTGATACTTCTTCGCAACGTCAACGTATGCAGGCCCGATCGATTTTCTGTTGAGCTGGTGGCACGCGAGGCAGTCACTTCCTTCGATCAGCGTTCTTCCTCTCGACTGTGTCACGACACTGCCGCTCGAGGACTTCGCTGCAGCTGCAGGCATTCCTTCCTTCGAATACTGCGCGGTAACAACAACTCGCTGCGCAGGAATCTTTCCGCTTGCGAGCGTTCCATCCTCACGGTCAGTCACACGCACCGCATAATTCACAGGAACACCAGGGAAGTAGAACGTCTTGTTACTTCCGACGACGTCCACATCGACATTCGGCGGCTCATTGCCGGCGACGACATGAACCGAAGTAGCCGCCCGAGCGCCTTTCGGATCGCTCACCGTAAGCGATGCCGTATAAGTGCCGGGAGTTGTAAAGGTGTATGAAGGATTCGGCTCAGTCAGCGTTTTTAATACCGCGCCATCTCGTCGCGAAATTGTCCACACATACTTCAATGAATCCTCATCGAGATCGAGCGTGCCCTTGGATGAAAGCGCAACACGCATCGGAAGAGCGCCAGCAGACCGATCAACTGCCGCAGCGACAATTGGCTTTCGATTTCCCGCGTTGTACTCGATGCGAACAAGGCGCGCATCCGGATTACCCTGGAACCATCCAGTTCCATACTCGAGAAGATACAGATCGCCATTACGACCAAACTGCATATCCATCGGATTACTGAACTTCTCACTCGGCATGAATCTCTCGATGGAGACGAGGTCGCCGCTCGCATTCATCGTGACCGACATGATCCAGCCGCGCAGCCAGTCGTAGATAAAAAGTTTTCCGTCGTAATACTGCGGGAAAGGTCTCATGGCACGCGGGAATTCATCACGATGAAAAACAGGACCCGCCATTGCCGTCCGGCCGCCGCTTCCTACGATCGGGAATTCCTGAGACGGACCGTACGGATACCAGATAAATGCGCTGCGGGCGGGCGGCAGATCATTGAGCCCCGTGTTGTTCGGCGAATTGTTCACAGGATGCGCCGGATCGAATGCCGGCTCGCCCGTGATC
>JBKPNY010000340.1:0-1335 GCA_046732835.1 Gemmatimonadota bacterium
AAGCCGGCGCCCCGACACGCGTCGAAATAATGCAGCTGCCGGCCGCTCCGCGGCATGAGAGCGAAAGTAATGAATTATCTTTAAGGACAAGATCATGAAGAAACGAAAACTAGGAAACAGTGGACTTGAAGTCTCGGCGATCGGACTCGGCTGTATGGGCATGAGCTTTGGCCTGGGTCCGGCAAAAGACAAACAGGAAATGATTTCGCTAATTCGTTCAGCCGTCGAAAAAGGGGTGACGTTTTTCGATACCGCCGAAGTTTACGGACCGTTCACCAATGAGGAACTCGTCGGCGAAGCGCTCGCCCCGATGCGCGAGCAAGTCGTAATTGCCACTAAGTTTGGTTTCAATATCGATGCGAACGGAACGCAGCATCAACGGCCGCCGCTCAACAGCCACCCTAAGCGCATTAAAGAAGTCGCGGACGCTTCCTTATTGCGCCTCAAGACAGATTACATCGATTTGTTCTACCAACATCGCGTTGATCCGGAGGTGCCGATCGAGGATGTCGCCGGAGCCGTCAAAGACTTAATTGATGAAGGTAAGGTCAGACATTTTGGACTTTCCGAAGCGGGAGTCGAAGTGATTCGTCGTGCGCACGCGGTGCAGCCACTAACAGCGCTTCAGAGCGAGTATTCGTTATGGTGGCGAGAGCCGGAGGCCGAAATACTGCCCGTTCTCGAAGAATTAGGAATAGGCTTCGTTCCCTTCAGCCCGCTCGGCAAAGGATTTCTGACTGGAAAAATTGATGAGAACACGCAGTTTGACAGTACTGATTTTCGCAACACCGTCCCGCGCTTTTCGCCCGAAGCTCGCAAAGCAAATCTGGCTTTAATTGATTTGATCGGAAAGTTTGCGGAGCAAAAGCAAGCGACACCAGCACAAATCGCGCTCGCTTGGGTGCTCGCCCAGAAACCGTGGATCGTGCCAATCCCGGGAACGACGAAGCTGCATCGTCTTGAAGAGAACATAGGTGGGGCTGACGTGGAACTGACGCCTGACGATCTTCGCGAACTTGACGAACTTACAACCCAGATCGACGTGCAGGGAGCGCGCTATTCTGAAGGTTCGCAAAAGATGATCAACCGCTGAACCACTTGGGACGGGAGCGCAACCTTGACTGGAGCGCAAGCGTCCCGCTTGCTTCCTTCGCACGGTCGCAACCGGGACGGTTGCGCTCCAGTCGCTCAGGAAGCCACTCATGCTCAGAGAGACTATCCGACAAGACCGATGAGGGTTGCACCTTGTGTAGCCCTCCATCACTGTCGGGCTACTGCCCCGATCTCGGCTCCTCGTAGAGTCCAAACTCACTGCCCGCGGGATCCGCGAACGCG
>JBKPNY010000341.1:0-22800 GCA_046732835.1 Gemmatimonadota bacterium
CGGGATGTTCCGCGATCATCAACGCAAGCGGCGTCGACCTGGAGCCGGGAGAAATGCACACATGTCGCACACCGGCGCGCGCGAGCTCATCTACAAATGCGCCAACAAATGCAAACGCCGCACGATCCGGTGAAATCGTCATTCGCTTCTTTCCGCAACACTCATCAGCTCTGCATCCTCGACTTCGAACGACGCCGAAATTGCAGAGCGCATCGGATCAAGCTTGAGAGTAGACTCGGCAAGCTCCTGCAGCGGATCGGAGTCAGCGACAATTCCGCATCCCGCATAAAGCGCGAAGCTCGAGCCATCGATTGTTCCCGATCGAAGTGCTACAGCGAACTCTCCGCCATTTCTGTCGATCCAGCCAATTGGAGCGGCATACCAGCCTCGATCCAGATTTTCGTTGTCGCGAATGAAATCGAGAGCTTCTTCTCTGGGAGATCCGCCGACTGCAGGTGAAGGATGAATTCTCGATACAACATCGAGCAGCGAATAACCATTGCGAAGGCTTGCAGTCACCTCAGTGTGGAGATGATGCACGTTGCTGAGAGTCAGAATCTCGGGACTCTCGGTCGATTTCACATTATCTCCGACATCCGAGAGAATGTCGTGAAGCATTTCGCGAACAGCGGCATGCTCGCCGAGATCCTTTGCGCTCGACTGAAGCTCGAGCGCGAGTGTTTCATCCTCTTCGGGAGTTGATCCCCGTTTCACGGTTCCCGCGAGACTGCTCGCGCTGATAGTATTTCCCTCGAGGCTCACAAGTCGCTCAGGGCTGGCCCCGACAAAAACCTTGTCGCCTCGCCAATAGCCGTAAATCAGCGCTTCGCGATGCGCCGCGCTGAGCTGGCGAAGAACTGCAAATGGATTTGCAGGTTGCGAGGTCAGGCCGTGGACTGATCGAGCAAGCACAACCTTTCGAAGCTCGTCTGAACGAATTGACTGAACTGCGTCGGCGACGAGAGCCTTCCATTCGTCTTCCGTGAGATCGCTGGCAAGGTCCACGATTGAGCCGTCACCGTTGGAGCTCGGCAGATCAGCATTGAGAAACGACCTGCGAAGAGTCGCAAGCTCGTCGACAGGACGATCCGATCTTCCACGCTCGTCGACGATCGTGGAAACGGTCAGCCAGCTTTCATCGCCGATAATCGTCAAATGCATCTGCGGCACAATCATGTGCGCGCGAGGGAAGCCCTCCCATCTTCCAGTAGTCGGCCCGGCAGGATCAAATGAGAAGCCACCAATCAGCGTGGGGCCGACGGCGGGCAGATCCGGAGAGTCTGATTCGATCAGCGCGTCGGACAGAAGGTGCCGCCACTCGTCATCGACGGCAGCAAATCGATCACCAGTGGCTGCAGGTGACAGCACGGCGGCCGCACCAAGTGCGGCGATCGCGAAGCCTTGCGACGGCCTCGCCCAGTACGCCATACCGAGTGCAACATGGTCAGCGAGTTGCATCTCAGTGCTGAGCGATCGATAGCATGCCTCGAGCGCCGCGAGGGGATCGCGCCGGGGAACCCGGGCACTCAGACTCACGAGAGCTCGACGACCGCTTTTGACTGCATGCCCGCCTGCTTGACCGATGAGACCGGCGAGACGGGCTTTGAATCCTGAAGAATCCATACGTAAATGATATCATCTGTCCGCGCTCAAACGGACAGGAGGGCTGGGATGGAGCTGGGAGTATACACGTTCGCGGAGGCAACGCCCGATCCGCAAACCGGAAAGACCGTCTCCGCCGAGCGGCGGCTGCTGGATTTGCTGGAGGAGATCGAGCTTGCTGACCAGGTCGGCCTCGATGTTTTCGGGGTTGGCGAGCATCACCGGCCCGATTACGTCGTTTCCGCGCCGGCTGTGGTGCTCGGAGCGGCAGCCGCCCGGACAAAACGCATTCGCCTTACGAGCGCTGTTACTGTGCTCAGCTCCGATGATCCCGTTCGCGTGTTTCAGGATTTCGCGACCGTCGATCTGATCTCGAGCGGCCGCGCAGAAATCATGGCCGGGCGCGGATCGTTCATCGAATCGTATCCGCTTTTCGGTTATGATCTCGACAACTACGACGAGCTGTTTTCGGAAAAGCTCCAGATGCTGCTGAAGATCAGGGAAGAGACGAGCCTCTCATGGGAGGGACGTCTCACGCAGTCAGTCGAGAGCCGGGGTGTCTATCCCCGACCGGTTCAGAATCCGCTGCCGGTGTGGATAGCAGTTGGTGGAACCCCGCAGTCAGTGATAAGAGCGGGAACGCTCGGACTTCCTCTGGCCATTGCGGTCATCGGTGGATCGCCGGCGCGATTTGTTCCCTTTGCCGATCTTTACAGGGAAAGCGCGAGTCGCGCGGGACACGATGTGTCGAAGCTTCAGCTGAGCATCAACTCGCACGGGCTCATCGGCGATGATTCGGAGGAAACTGCAGACATCGCGTGGCCTGCGTATGCGGACACAATGGGTCGCATCGGTCGCGAGCGCGGATGGCCTGCTCCGACGCGTCGCCAGTTCGAAGCGGAGAGATCATCACAGGGCGCAATGCTGCTTGGCAGTCCGCAGCAGGTGATCGACAAAATTCTCCATGAGTACGACTTGTTCAGGATGACGCGCTTCCTGATTCAGTTCTCAGTCGGAACACTTCCACACCCAATCATCATGCGCGCAATCGAGCTTTATGGAACGAAGGTCGCGCCTGTTGTGAGGCAGGAAGTGGCTTCGCGTCAGCTTATGTCGCGCAGCTCGTCTGCGGCTGCGAGTACATAGCCGATTTCCTTTGACAGTGCACGGGCTTCCTGAGTGACGCTTGTAACTCCGGCAATTCCCGCCTGAAGTCCTGACGATCTCATTCTGATCAGATCGAGTTTGAGATTCTGAAGCAGAAGCCCTGCGCTCTCATATTGCTCGGAGAGTTTGTCTCTCGACTCGAGAAGTGACGAGAGCATCTCTCTTTGACGCAGCAGAAGCCGGGTTCTTCGATCGGCATCAGCATTCGCTCCCGACTTCTCGCTTTGTGCAATTCGTTCATCGAGCTCCGGCAGTTTTTCTGCGCCGATCTCGAGATCGAGCCGATGAAGGGCGCGACCAAGCTCGACGATACGCTGATAGAGTGCCTCGAGTGTGCCTTCAACATCGGGAAGCATCTGCTTCTCATTTGTGCCAAGTCGCGAGACGAGATCCTTGATTGCACGGCGATCTGACACAGCCTGCCGTGCGATCGATCCTCGCGATCCATTCAGAACTTCTGCAGGCATTCCTGAATCATCGGCAGCAGTCGGTTGCGGCAGCGCTTGATTCTCCGGTGCCGGCGGCGGCAATGGCTTCGAACTTCCGAATACGTCACTGAGCCGGGCTCCCGCTGCCCACAATGCTCCGCCTTCGTTCATCAGGCCCATCATCATTCCCATCGCAGGAAAGATTGCCCACCAGAACTGATGACTGGTGACAGCGTTAATTCCAAAGAGAAACGTCGTAGTTCCGATGTAGCTCACGAGATGACGGCGGAATGCGCGAATGCGATCCGGAAGCGGACGCGCAACGTCCTTCATTTCCCTTGCAAGTCGCTTCTCCTGATGTCGCGCGGCACGCGCTTCGAATTTCGCCTGACGCGCTGCCATTCTGGAGTTGAATCCGGGAATGGGTTCCCACATCGGAGCCATCGGAGCGATCGGCGGCAACCGAAAATTTCCGAGAGTTGGCATTTGCATCCGTAGCGCAGCCGGCTCGACCGGCGCCCCATCGAGTGCCGCGATCAGCTCGCTCCCATTCCTGAACCGGTCTGCCGGATCTTTCTGCAGAAGTCGTGTCACTATTCGATCCAGATCTTCGGGAATGCCCGGGCGATATCGACTCATTGGCTCCGGCGTCTCGGTGACGTGCTTCATCATGATCGCCGGGGTCGACGGTCCGTCGAACACGGGCTGACCAGTCAGAGCGTAGTACGCCACTGCACCGAGTGAGTAGAGATCGCTGCGACCATCGAGATTCTTGTCTCCCGCACATTGCTCGGGGGACATGTATGCAGGAGTTCCGATCGCTGTGCCGGTCGCAGTCAGTCGCGATCCGCCATCCGTTGTGGCGCGTGCAATGCCAAAATCCGTGACCATCGCGCGACCTGAGTGCGCATCAATCAGGATGTTGTCCGGTTTGATGTCCCGGTGAACAACGCCGCGCTCGTGTGCAAAGCCGAGCGCGTCCGCAACTTCGCGAAGCATCTTGCGAACATCGTTGACTGGCATTGCGCCTTTTGTTCGAACGCGATCACCAAGACTTTCACCTTCGACGATCGACATGACGAACCAGGCAAGTCCTTCGCGCTCATCGACGCTGAAGATCGGGACGATGTTGGGGTGACTAAGCTGCGCGGCAGTCTCCGCTTCGCGCATGAACCGGTCGCGCGTATCAGATCGAAATGCGAGATCAGGCGGAAGAATCTTGATTGCCACCGCGCGCTTGAGCCGTCGATCCATCGCGCGGTAAACGATGCCAGAGCCTCCGCGCCCGATCTCTCCCTGGATTTCGTACGCAGGCTCGACCGCGCGCGATACGCGAGCGAGAAGATCCTGTTCAGGGGAGGATTGCGGAGGAGTGGTCAAGCTTTCTCGAGAGGGTACGGCGCTGAGTCTAGCACGCGAGGGAGTTCCCGCCTAGAGATCGGGACTCGATCGCTGCGATTGCCCATGTCGCATGTTCGCGAACCATTGGCTCTGATTCATCGGCGGTATGTCCAAGGATCTCGATATCATCCGATGTTCCAATGTTGCCGAGTACCGTTGCTGCATTGCGCTTGAGTCCGCGAAGCTTTGCGCGTTTCATGGCTGAGCCTTTGAACGCAGCGCGGAATTCGTCGTCGTTCATTGCAAGAATCTCGCGAGCAAGAGCTCGCGCATCCTTTTCGAGTGACGATCGCGGCGCGAGCGCATCGATGGTTAGATCCTTCGAGAACGAAACATTCCAGGGACAGACGTCCTGACAGATATCGCACCCATAGATCAGCTCGCCGATGCTTTCCCTGAACTCGAGAGGAATTGCGGCCTTGGTCTCGATGGTGAGATAAGAGATGCAGCGCGTTGCATCGAGCAGGAGAGGGTCGACAATAGCATTCGTCGGGCATGCCTTGATGCACCGCGTGCAGGTTCCGCATCGGTCAGCTTCGAACGGTGTGTCCGGCTCGAGGTCGAGGTCGATAAAAAGCGCACCGATAAAAAAGAACGAGCCAATTTGCGGATTAATGAGATTCGTATTCTTCGCCTGCCAGCCGAGTCCTGCGCGACGGGCGAGGTCGCGCTCGAGAATCGGCCCCGTGTCGACATATGCTTTTCCCCTCGTCGGCCGGCCAACCGAATCGTCGACCCACTCGTGAAGCGAATCGAGCATCCCCCACATGATTTCGTGATAATCATCACCGCGCGCATAGCGTGCGATCGGACCTGAAGCCGAGGTGCCGCCGTAATTCAGTCCGACAACTATTGCGCTCGTTACGCCAGCGAATGGAAATCGAGTGTCTTTTCGCTTGTCTGCCCATCGCGGCAGGTAATCCATGTCACCTGCAAATCCCCTGGCAAGCCAGGAATCAAAAGCGTCCGCAGTTTCTGCCGGTCCGAGCCGCGCGATTCCGCACAGGTCGAAGCCCAGGCCAAACGCCTGCGCCTTGATGAGCTGCGAGAGATTCAGGGAACTGTCGGTGGCAATCACTGATCGCTGCCCGCCCAGTGCGCGTATTTCTCGACATCCTCGGCAGGAGGTACTGCGTCGTAGTCTCCGTAAGCCGTGTACATGCGCCATCGCACGTAGGTTCGGTTCGGAACGGGGAGGAACGGAAAACGCGTATACCAGTTACGCGACCGGAATCGCCACGCTACGCGCAGGAGATCGATCGCGAGCCTCGGACGCACGATAGCTCTCGAGGCAAGACGAAGTGAAAGTCGTGACCACGACATACCTCAGGTAATATAGGAAGCATGGCGAACACCTCAGACCCGATCGTAGTAGGGCTCATCAGTGATACACACGGACTTCTTCGGTCATCCGTGCACGAGGCACTGAAGGGCGTGAGCCTCATTCTTCATGCAGGCGATGTCGGCGGCTCGGATATTCTCGACGAGCTTCGGATCATCGCGCCTGTTCAAGCAGTGTATGGGAATACAGACGACCCCGGAGATCCGGAGCTGGCTCAGGAAATTGTCATGCCCGTTGGCGACATCGATGTTCATGTAAGCCATGGACATGAGCTCGGGAGTCCGACGCCGGAAAAGCTGCTTTCGTCGTATCCTCAACAGGTGATTGTTTACGGCCACACGCATCGTCAGATGATCGATCGAGCCGATGGGCGGCTGGTTGTAAATCCTGGAGCTGCGGGCCCAAAGCGATTCAATCTTTCAGCGAGTGTGGCGCGGCTTACTGTGACCGGAGACAAAGCCGAGGTAGAGATTGTCCCCATCGATTGAGCTGCTGAGCGACGCGGTGCACGTGTGGACTGCGCCGCTCGATGTCGACGAGCACGCAATGGAAGAAATGCTCGAGCGTTTATCACCCAGTGAGCAAAAACGTGTGGGAGCCCTGCTCGAGGAACGTGCGGTGCGTCAGTATGTCATTTCGCGAGCGATGCAGCGTCAGCTCCTGGCAGCATATGTCGGAGGACATCCAAGCGAGATCAGCTTTGGAGTCGTAGCGATGGGGAAACCAACCCTGTCAAAGCCGAACGACATCGGCCTCACATTCAACACGACGCATTCAGGCACCATGGTCATAATCGCGGTGACAGCAAATCGCGATGTTGGTGTGGATGTCGAACAGGTGCGCCCGGTCCCGCGTGCTCTCAAGGTTGCGAAGCGATGCTACTCAGCGGAGGAGTACGAGATGCTTGCTTCTCTCCCGCCGGAAAAGCTCGATCATGCTTTCCTGTCGATATGGGTAAAGCGGGAAGGCACCGCCAAGGCGCGCGGCGACAGCGTATGGCGCGGGCTCGCCTCCTGGAAGAACGGAGCGCTGGAGAACACTCCACACCGCCTCGACTTTCGTGTCGAGTATCTCGATCTCGGCCCGGAGTTTGTCGGTGTTGTGGTTGCCCGCGGCGATGACTGGCGGGTTGAAATGAAGAACTGGAGTTCTGAAAACTGGAATGCTGAATACTGAATGCTGACTAAATGCGGACCTGGTCAGCATTCAGAATTCAGCATTCCAGTTCCCTCCGCCGCCTAAAACCTTCCTTTCGCCGCCCAAGAATGGCGCTGGCCATGAGCGCCCGGTGAGACTTCAAGTCGAACAGATGCAACTGCTAAACAGCCCCCTTGGAGGTCTAATGAAACTCGCCCGTTATTCGGTTCTCGTCGCGATCGCTGTTGGAATGGGATGCTCTGGTGGAGGTGGCAGCACCGGCCCCAGCGGCGGTGGGGGCGGCGGTGGTGGTGGTGGAGGTGGCGGCGGTGGAGGTGGGGGCGCCGCATGTCCAGCCAACACCGTCTGCTTCCTTGCGACGAACTACGATCCGACGAGCCTTACCGTGAGCAAGGGAACCGTGGTCACGTTTCACAACGATTCCCAGGTCGGACATACAGTGAACTTCGACGGCACCCGACCGACCGGCGTGGCGGACGTACCGCTGAATACTTCAGGAGATTTTCCGCGAACTTTCAGCGATGCCGGAACCTTCAAATTCCACTGCACGCAACACGCGGGAATGAACGGCCAGATTGTAGTGAACTAGCCGCTACAAAAAAGGAGCTCCATCGAGCCCTGAGGGAATCGCAATGCCCAGCGCCTTCAATGCGCTGGGCATTACATCTACAGTCCGTCGCGGTGTTCCTGCAACCGGATGATTGGTCAACAGCGGCACAAGCATGTGCTCGCGGTGAAGCGCACCATGCGACGACGTGTGAGGAATAGGCTCGTACTTCGCGCGGAAATCCCATTCACGCGCCGCCGAAAGAATTATTTCCCCCGACCGCGGCGAATCGGAAAGTCGAGCGATCTGTACCAGTGAATCCGGATAGTCACTCGACATCGTGACGTCGTACGCACGACTGTCATCGAGATCATGATGAGATCCGATAGCGAGTGGATCTCCTGTTGCCGGTTGATACGAGATACCGGTACCGTTCCAGCTCAGCACAGCAAAGCCTCGATCGCGCGAGTGGATCTCGCACGAGCCCGGCCCCGTCGGGAGAATCATCAAATCGACGGAATCTCTTGCGAGCAGTGCGTCTCGAATCGACTGCCATCTTCCGCCGAGGTCGCTGAGCCAGGGCCGCGTTCGGCGCTCGAGGTCGAGATAGATGTGAGCCATCGCATTGCCACTCACCATCACCGCGACTTCGCCGCGCCGCGAAAACACAAATGGATGAGCGATTACACGAAAGCCGAGTCTCCCGATGAGGCCGGCGATGTCGTCATGCTCCGAGACTGGTGAATGTCCGTGATCGCTGACAATCCAGATGTGTGTCTCGTCCCATCGACCGCTCGATTCTGCGTCATTGCGAATTGCGGCGACAGTTTCATCGATGATCTGATAGGCCTGCTGCACGTACGCACCTGTGTGACCCTCGGAATGCGAGGTTTTATCGATACCAGTGAACGCAGCGAAGACGAACGATGGATGAGTGGTTCGAATTCTTTCGACGACTTCCGCGGAAATCTCGCGATCGATCTCCAGCCAGCCCTGAACGCGACCTGTGAAATGAGTCCGCGCAGTTTTCACGACAAATGCCGGACTTCTTCCAAGAATGTCTTCAGGATCGAGACCGCGGCTGATGACATTGAGAGCGGCGAGGCTCGAGGGTGCCAGCTCGAAGATTGTTGGAGCCGCTGGATCTATGTCGGCGTCGACATGCTTCATCTCGAATCCCACATAGCTCCGCGAATTTCCGGGAAGACGGCACGTGGTTCGCGAACGATCGTACCATCTCAGACCCGGGAGTCCGACAGGACCTGGATATCTGCCCATAACGAAGGGCGCGTACGCAGGTCCTGTCACTGACGGAAAAACCGAGGTGATTGAAGTGAGACTGCCCTCGTTGCGCAGTCTCTTCAAATTCGGCGTTATGCCCGCTCTTATCGCTGCATCGAGCGTGTCAGGGCGAGCACCGTCAGCAACGATGACAATTACATTCATTCAATCTGCGCGAAACAAGGGTCGATGAAAAAAAAGAAAACTACCGCCGTGTCAAAAACCACGGCGCCAAAAAAGCGAAAGGGCCATCCACGCACCGCGAGCGGCAAGAAAGCTGATGCCAGTTCGCTGGCATCAGCGGAACAGAGCGCTCGTGCCGGACACCGGGAGAGAACAGAGGAAGGTCACATCATGGCTGGACGACTTCCTCCATCTCTCGCTACACCGGCACGTCAAGTTGGCGCCACGCGAAAAGTAGACGACGCAATCCGCAGTTACACGCCCATGACGGAAGATGAGAAGCTGCTTCAGCAGCCGTCATCATCACACGACGCAGACTTCACTCGAACCGATCCCTGGCGAGTGCTGAGAATCATGGGCGAGTTCATCGAAGGATTCGATACCCTCGCTTCGGTCGACAAGGGCGTGACGATCTTCGGATCTGCGCGCATCTCTCCCGAAGATCCGATGTACAAGGCAGCAGAAGAGGTTGCACGTCTGCTTGCAAATGCGGGATTCGCAATCATAACCGGCGCCGGCCCCGGAATAATGGAAGCGGCGAACAAAGGCGCTCACCTGGCCGGCGGTCGATCGATAGGGTGCAACATCGAGCTGCCATTCGAGCAGGGCGCAAATCCGTACGTCGATACACTCGTCAATTTCCGCTACTTCTTTGTCCGCAAGACGATGTTCATCAAGTACTCGCTGGCATTCATCATCTTTCCCGGCGGCTTCGGCACACTGGATGAGCTCTTCGAGGCGATCACCCTTATTCAGACTGGAAAGATCTATCAGTTCCCTGTGATTCTTTTCGGCCGGCATTACTGGGCAGGACTGCTTCGGTGGCTGCACGCACGCCCTCTGGCAGAGCGAAAAATCGCTCCAGGCGACATCGATCTGATGGTGCTTACAGACGACCCCGCCGAGGCTGCGCACGCGGTAATTGCTGCGCTTACCCCTCACACTTCAGAGTGGAAGGCCCAGACCGCACCGGTCTGACAGACTGGCGGGTTTTCAAGACCCTGCCTAGTTTGAACCAGCGAGCGCCCGTCCCGCGTGGACCGGGCGCTCGGGTTTTTCTCACCGTCAGCAGTTCGTCCCACATGATCGAGCAACTCAAAGCCAAACTCGGCGAAGAAGCTGAGCGGCTTCAGCATGAGCTTAACGTCACCTTGCCCGCCGAGATCCGGAAAGCGGTCGAGCACGGCGACCTGCGCGAGAACAGCGAATACAAGGCTGCACTCGAGCGGCAGCAGTTCGTTCAGGCGCGACTGGGACAGCTGCGTCAGCGGCTCAGCAAGCTGTCGTCGATCGATGTCAGTCAGATTCCTGACGACAAAGTCGGACTCGGATCGGAAGTGACCGTCGAGGATGAAAACGACGGATCACGTGAGACATATAGTCTCGTATTCGGCGATTCAGTCGAGTTCGAGGAGGGACACGTAAGCATGTCGTCTCCCATCGGACTTGCTCTCGTTGGTAAGGGAGTTGGCGAGTCGACGATTCTCAAGCTTCCCGCGCGGGTGAGACGCCTCAAAATCGTAGGGCTCAAGACAATTCATCAGTAGCTCTTGAGATAGAGAGACAAGCGAAAACCCGCTGAGTCGAAGGGTAAGAAGTTTTCAGTACTGAGTACTCAGTACTGAGTCACTGAAAACTTCTTACTCTTTGACTCAGCGGGTTTCGCTTATCTCTGTGTGTAAACGCTATTCGAGAGCGACCCGATCTGTTGTGCACCGGGTATGCGGCCGCTTAAGAACCTTCTCGATCTCGTCGACGATCTCTGCGGCCATTGAACGGTAGGTCGTAAGCTTTCCGCCTGTCACGACAATAACTCCTGAGCCATCCCGCGAGATTCGATGCTCGCGCGAGATACTCGATGGACTGGTGCCTGGTGGTGCGGTCGCAAGCGGGCGAATGCCTGCCCATGTTCGCACAACATCGTTCGGCGAAAGCTTTGCGTCGGGGAAATAGAAGTTCGCGGCCCGCAGCATGTACGCGATTTCCGCGTCGCTCGCTTCTACTTCATCCGGCGATTCGTCAGTGCGAAGATCTGTCGTTCCGACGATCGTCTCATGGCCCGATGGAAGTGTGAACATCACTCGACCATCGTCGGGTGAAATCATCGTAACTGCATGGACGTTTCCAATACGCCGACGTGGAACGACAATGTGCGAGCCTTTGGTTCCTTTGGCCTGCCATGGTCCTGTCGCACTTACAACCGACCGAGCGCGAACGCGGGCTGAGCCACCGCCGAGAGCGTCGCGTACGACCGCGCCGTCAACTGCGCCCGCAGTCACGGTTGTCGATTCGGCTTTCGCAAAATCAACAGTGAGCGCGCCGTGCTTTGCTGCATCGGCGACATTCGCGCGCGTGAGGCCGGCGTCATCGGTGGCGGCATCGAAGTAGCTGGCGCCGCCAACGAGACGATCATTGCGGAGTGAAGGCTCGAGCGCGATAACCTCATCGCGCGTGAGTGAATGATGCCGGCGTCCACGCCGTTTTCCCGCGAGCCAGTCATAGACGCTGAGGCCAAGCCGGAGCTTCCACTTGGGAAGCCGGGCACCGCGATACACAGGCCAGGTAAACTCGAGGGGCTTCACAAGTCCTGGAGCAATCCGGAGAAGTATCTCTCGCTCGCGCACGGATTCCCGCACCAAAGCGATGTCGCCGTGCTCGAGATAGCGGATTCCACCGTGAACGAGTCGAGACGATCTGCTCGAGGTTCCGCTTGCCCATTCGTTTTTTTCAACCAGAGCGACTCGCATCCCTCGCATAGCTGCATCGCGCGCAACGCCTGCGCCGGTGATGCCGCCGCCGATTATCAATACGTCAAAAACATCGGATTCGAGGGCGCTGAACGTGCGCAACATTCTGGAAAGATACCTCCACCCGGTTAACTTCCCCGGATGCCCACGTTTGGAAACGGCAGACGCGTTGCGATTGTAGATGGTGTTCGCACTCCCTTTACGAAAGCAGGCACCGCATTCAAGGCGATCTCCGCAATCGATCTTGGAAAGCTTTGCGTCGCTGAGCTGATCCAGCGAACCAACCTGAGCGGCAGTGAAGTGCAGGCGCTCGTGTTCGGCACTGTGATTCCAAACGTCATTGCGCCCAACATTGCGCGGGAAATCGCACTGATGCCGCTTCTCCCCAAGGGCGTACAGGCATTCAGTGTGAGCCGTGCGTGCGCATCAGCGAATCAGGCAATCACCGATGCCGCTGATCAGATCGCGCTCGGACACATCGATGTAGCAATTGCCGGTGGTGCCGAGTCGCTTTCGAATGTTCCAATTCTGCATTCGCAGGGAATGGCGGAAGCGCTGGTGCTGGCGTCGAAAGCGAAAACACTTCCTGGACGATTGAAGGCGCTCTCGCGGGTTCGTCCGAAAGATCTGGTTCCCATCACTCCGGCGATCGCTGAGCCGACGACCGGCGAGACTATGGGTCAGTCCGCGGAAAAGATGGCGAAGCTCAACGAGATCTCGCGGGAAGAACAGGATCACTTTGCACTCAGGTCACACCGTCTGGCTGCTGCGGGAACCGCGGATGGACGACTGACTGCCGAAGAGATGCCGGTCTACGTACCACCGAGATATGAGACGGTGGTTACATCAGACAACGGAATCAGGTCCGACACCTCATTCGAGCAGCTCTCAAAGCTCAATCCGGTATTCGATCGCAAATACGGCACTGTGACCGCGGGGAATTCATCGCCGCTGACAGATGGCGGCGCATGCGTTCTCCTCATGAGCGAAGAGAAAGCGCGCGCGAACGGATACGAGCCACTCGGCTACATCAAATCGTATGCATACGCGGCGCTCGATCCAGGAGAGCAGCTGCTTCAGGCGCCTGTGCTTGCCGCACCTGTTGCGCTCGAACGAGCAGGCCTCACTCTTCGCGACATCGACCTGGTGGAAATGCACGAAGCGTTCGCGGCGCAGGTCTTGTCGAATCTTCGAGGCTTCGAGTCGAAGTATTGGGCAGAGCGCGCAGGATTCGCTAATCCTGTCGGCGAAGTCGATCAGTCGCGTCTCAACGTAATGGGCGGATCCATTTCAATTGGTCACCCATTCGGTGCTACCGGATCGAGAATTACTGTAACGCTCTTGAATGAGCTGCGCCGCCGCGATGGGCAATTCGGTCTGATGACTGTCTGCGCAGCGGGGGGAATGGGATTCGCCATGGTGGTGGAGCGCGACACATGACATCACCGTACGCGCTTGCAACGGAAGTCGTGAACGGCGTCGCGGTAATCACCATCGATCTGCCGGGTGACCCCGTCAACAAATTCAACCGCTCGGTGAAGGATGAGTTCGTTGCACTCTTTGACAGACTCGAGCGTGATCTCACGATTCGCGCTGCAGTTCTGATCAGCGGAAAGAAGGACAGCTTCATCGCGGGTGCCGACATCGAGGAATTTCTCGAGATCAAGAGTGCAGCTGACGCTGAGCGGCTGAGCCACGAAGGTCAGCTGCTGCTCGACTCCATTCACGAGCAGCGAACTCCACTGGTCGTAGCGATTCACGGCGCATGCATGGGTGGCGCGCTCGAGCTTTCGTTAGCGGCTCACTATCGCATAGCGACTGATCATGCGAAGACTGTTCTCGCTCTGCCTGAAGTTCAGATCGGACTGATTCCCGGCGCAGGAGGAACGCAGCGCCTGCCGCGACTGATCGGCGTTCGCGCAGCGCTCGACATGATTCTCACCGGTAAGAATGTTCGAGCGAAGAAAGCAATGCAGATCGGTCTCGTGGACGAGCTGGTCCATCCATCCATTCTCAAGAAAATTGCTATTCAGCGTGCTCAGGAGCTTGCCGACGGAACCATCAAGCGTCGCAAGCACAGCGGTGGCGTAACGGGATTCCTGCTCGATGAAAATCCGGCAGGGCGCCGCGTTGTTCTCAGGAAGGCGCGCGAAGAGACGATGAAAAAAACGCGCGGCAATTATCCCGCGCCCCTCGCCGCGATCGATGCAGTCGAGGCGGGATATCGCGGCGGTGCGAGCCACGGATACCGCACCGAATCGCGATTGTTCGGCGAGATGGCGATGACCGATGTTTGTCGCCAGCTGATTCACATTTTCTTCGCGACCACCGCTCTCAAGAAAGACACTGGAGTGCCCACCGCGGAGGGATCTCCAGCACCCCGCATTCTTCCAATCGAAAAACTCGGCATACTTGGCGCGGGATTCATGGGTGCGGGCATCGCATCCGTTGCGATACAGCAGGGCACTCTCGTCCGAATCAAGGACGCTGATCACGGGCGTGTTGCAAAGGGATTTGCCGCCGTGCGCGATGTCGTGAAGGAGAGATTGACCAGGCGGCAGATCAACAAGGTGCAGTACTCCGACACAATGTCACTCCTGGGCGGAACAACCGACTATTCAGGTTTTGGGAACGTCGACCTGGTGATCGAAGCGGTATTCGAGGACTTGAACGTGAAGCACCAGGTGCTTCGCGAAGTCGAGGCCGAGCTCAAGCCTTCTGCAATTTTCGCATCGAACACGAGCACGATTCCAATCGCGCAGATTGCAACGGCATCGGCACGGCCGGGGCACGTTGTCGGGATGCACTTCTTTTCTCCCGTGCACAAGATGCCGCTGCTCGAAGTGATCGAAGCCGATGCAACAGAGGTCGACGTCGTTGCGAGCGTGGTCGCGTATGGAAAGAAGCTTGGAAAAACCGTGATCGTTGTTCACGACGGACCGGGGTTTTACGTCAACCGAATTCTCACGCCCTATATCAATGAAGCGGGACGATTGCTCGACCAGGGCGCTGCGATAGATGCAATCGACGATGCGCTCCTCGACTTCGGATTTCCTGTCGGCCCGATCACCCTGATAGATGAAGTGGGACTCGACGTGGGCTCCAAAGCAGGGAAGATCATGTACGAAGCGTTTGGCGAGAGATTCGCGCCGCCATCGTCGATGCAGGCAGTGGTTGCTTCGGGACGCTACGGAAGAAAAGCGAAGAAAGGTTTTTATCTCTACGACGAGGAAGGAAAGAAGGGCGAAGTTGATCAGAGCGTATACACGCTGCTCGCTCCCGGTTCTCGCGAAACGACTACTACATCGGGAAATCAGATGCAGACTCGCGCGCAGATTCCCGTATCGGAGATTCAACAGCGCACAGTTCTGCCGATGCTGAATGAAGCCGCGCGATGTCTCGCCGAGCATGTGATTCGATCGGCGCGGGATGGGGATGTTGGTGCGGTGTTCGGTTTTGGCTTCCCGCCATTTCGCGGCGGGCCGTTCAGATACATGGACTCGATCGGAATTCCGGAGCTGGTGAAGAGGCTCGAGGATCTGAACGATCGATTCCCCGGCAGATTCGAGCCCGCGGAGGTTCTGGTGTCGATGGCCCGGCGAGGCGACAGATTCTACCCCGAAACATGATCCACGCAATTCGAAGTTCTGCATTAATCGCAGCCCTGGGACTTATCGCTGGCTGCTCCCAATCAATCCAGACAGCCGCAACAACTAATACGGGTCCAAAGACTCGCGCTGAGCGAACCGCGTATCTCGAAACCTCGCACTACGATGACGTGATTGCGTTTCTCGATTCGCTCAAGGGAAGGCCTGAGCTCACATTCGGCTCGATCGGGAAGACCAACGAAGGCCGTGACATACCATATGTAATTGCATCACGCCCGCGTGTTTCCACTCCCGACGAAGCGCGAAGACTTGGTCGGCCGATTGTGTACATACAGGGCAACATTCACGCGGGTGAGGTTGAGGGAAAGGAAGCGCTGCTCGCAGTGCTGCGTGATCTCACGAGCTCGCGTCGACGAAACGCGCTCGATTCTGTCGTGCTGATCGCCGTTCCGATTTACAACGCAGACGGAAACGAGAAGTTTGATCATCAGGAAAAGAATCGCGGCTCGCAGAACGGACCAGAGATTGTCGGCGTTCGCGCGAATGCGCAGGGCTTCGATCTCAATCGCGATTACATAAAAGCAGAAGCGCCGGAAACTCGCGCTTCACTTGCGATGTTCAATACGTGGGATCCGGACGTTTTCGTGGATCTTCACACGACGGATGGAAGCTATCACGGCTACGCACTCACCTACGCGCCACCGCTCAATCCGGCGGCGCCTTTCGCAGTATTCGCGCGCGATTCGCTCATGCCCGTGCTACGCGAGAGAATGCAGTCGCGACACGGTTTCCCGACTTTCGACTACGGCGATTTCATCGATGATGACACGCTGTCGAAAGGATGGGTCACGTTCGACTCGCGGCCGCGGTTTGGAACGAACTACTATGGCTTGAGAAACAGGATCGCGATTCTGAGTGAAGCGTACTCCCACGATCCGTTCGAGCGGCGTGTGAAGTCGACATATGCATTCGTGCTGGAGATTCTGTCGCTCGCTTCAGAGAAGCGCGATCAGGTAATGCAGCGTCGAGCTGCAGGCTCACCAATTCCCATCAGATCGGAAATGACTTCAGCACCGGAGCCAGTGGGAGTCGTTGCAGAAATACTGGAGCGAACCGGCGATTCTACAAGGACGCAGCCTGGAGTTCCGAAAGGCCGAAGACGATCAGGCAGATTCGTAACAGTGAAGATGCCGGTATTCGAGCGATTCAAGCCGACATTGACCGTAGCTGCCCCATCATTCTATGTCGTCCCCGCAAACGATACAGCCGTGCTCAAAGTCCTTCGGTACCACGGCATCCAGGCGCAGAAGGCAATGGATTTTTTTCAAACGCATCCCCTGATGAGTGACGCGACGTCACTTCTTGAGTTCAAGATCGATTCTGCAGTTGTATCACCGAGGCCATTTCAGAATCATCGCGAGATGCGATTGGTCGGCAATTGGACTCGCCGTCGAGGCAGCCTGCCTCGTGAATCGTTCATCGTCGATACGTCCCAGCCACTCGGTCTCCTGGCAGTGTACATGCTCGAGCCACAGAGCGACGACGGGCTCGTCACGTGGAATTATTTCGACTCGGAGCTCAAGCCTGGCGGAGCTTATCCAGTCTTGAGAGTCGGCGGCCGGCCGCCAACACCCTAGCAGCAATCACATCAGATGCTTCGTAACGCCCTGCTTTATCTCTCCTCACAGCCTCAGGTCTTCAACTTCGTCAGGCACAATCGCATGGCGAAGGGCTTCGCCTCCAGATTCGTCGCCGGTGAAACGCTCGATACCGGACTCGAGGCAGTAAGACAGCTCAACTCCCGCGGAATAACCGCCACGCTCGATCTCCTCGGCGAAAGCGTCCGAAATGAAAGCGAGGCGAGAGCATCGGCGCGAGTCTACATCGAAATGCTCGACAGGATTCATTCGGCAAAGCTGAATGCGAACGCGTCGATCAAGCTGACAGCGATGGGACTCGATATCTCCGAAGATCTTTGCGTTGCCAACATGCAGGAGATTCTCGATCGCGCGCGCGAGCATTCGACTTTCGTCCGTCTCGACATGGAATCGAGCGAATACACGCAGAAAACTCTCGATCTGTTTTATGAGAGACTGTATCCGTCCTACCGTGGCAACGTCGGCATAGTCCTGCAAAGCTGCCTGTATCGCACCTCTTCCGATGTTGAAGAAGCGAACAAGGCAAGCGCACGTGTTCGTCTCTGCAAAGGCGCGTACAAGGAACCTGCAAGCGTCGCATATCCTGACAAGAAAGACGTCGACGAGTCATATCTTCGCTGCATGCGCTCCCTCCTCACCAACGGGCACTATCCCGGCATCGCAACGCACGACGAAGCAATCGTGAGAGAAGTGAAGCGGTTTGCCCGCGAGAGCGACATCAAAAACGACCAGTTCGAATTCCAGATGCTCTACGGCGTAAGGCGCGATCTCCAGGAGAAGCTGGTGCGCGAGGGTTATCGCATGCGCGTGTATGTGCCATTCGGCACGCAGTGGTATCCGTATCTCATGCGGAGGCTCGCCGAGCGTCCAGCTAACGTCGCCTTCATCACGGGAAACATCGTGAAGGAGATGGTGGGGAGAAACAGGCGCTAACGATGGGTCAGTTCCTCCCCGCGGATCACTCCAAGGGCGATGCCAATACTGTCGGCGGCTACACTGCAGTGCATTCGAGGCCGCCGGCATTCGAAGGAAAAGACGGGGCATCATACTCTGTCGAGATAATGACAGACGAGACGGGCGAACCTGATCGTCCGTGGGCTGCATACCTGTTCTTCGTTCGCTACGGTCACGGCGATCCAGTCGCATCAGGCCACGTCGAGACCGGCTATCTCCAGTTCTCGAATACCGAAGAAAGTGCTCGCGCACTTGTCGGATCGATGCAGCTCAGTGATGCACTCGCCGAGCTGAACAAGGCCATCGCCGCAAAATCTTCTGAGTCGCGTCCGTGGTATGAAGCAATGAAGGACGAGGCCGAGTGATGAAGGCGGTTGTCATGAGCGGAACCGGCGGCTCATGGCGCGTTCGCACCGATGATCATGATGAGCTCGACGTCCCGATGCGTGGTCGCCTTAAGAAGAGTGCCGACGATGCGATGAAGCTGACTGTCGGCGATGAAGTCGTGCTGGAACCCGGCTCACAGGATGGCACCTGGGTAATCGGGGAGATTCTTCCGCGAAGATCGCAGCTCGCGCGACGACTGCCAGGCGGCGGTCACGGTGAGCGAATTGTCGTCGCCAACGTCGACCAGGTGATAATCGTGTTCGCCGCGACAAAACCCGAGCCCCACGTTCGCATGCTCGATCGCTTTCTAGTCATTGCAGAAGGCAACTCACTCGATGCGCGCATCATCATCAACAAAATCGACCTTGTTGATGAAGCCGCGACTCGCGAGCGCTTTCGCGATTACGAAAAGGCCGGCTATCCAATGCATTTCACCAGCGTCAAGAAACAGATCGGCCTGGACTCGCTTCACGATGCGCTTGCAGGACGCACCTCAGTGCTGAGCGGGCCATCAGGAGTAGGGAAGTCTTCGCTGCTGAACGGGATGTATCCCGGTCTCAACCTTCGGGTTGGAGAGATCAGCGAAAGTGTGAACAAGGGTCGTCACACAACCGTCGGTGCGCTTTTGCATCCGCTTCCCGATGCGGGGTATGTGGTCGATACACCAGGGCTTCGCGAAGTCGGCATGTGGGGAATGCCGTCCGATCATCTGGATGACTGCTTTCCTGAGCTGCGCGCGCTTGTATCAGAATGCAGGTTCGCGGACTGCACGCATCGAACTGAGCCTGATTGCGCCGTTCTCGCGGCGGTGAAATCGGGTGATGTCAGCAGCGATCGCTATGACAGCTACGTCAAGCTTCGCGAAGAGCTCGAGGATACCGAGAGAAAGTGGGCGAGCGCTAAACCCGGATCGTACGACAAGAAAAAACGCGGACGGTAACGCTTACTTCGTTACTGAAGCGACAAATCTCTCGATCGCAAACGTGACGGTTTGTCCGCACGGGCCGTAGAACACGTAGTCGCATCCATGAGTTGCCCATGGCATCTCGACAAGAAGATGCGGACGCTTCATCAGTGTCAGCGCGGAATCGAGTCGCTCGCTCTGCTTTACCGAGACCAGCGGGTCCATAGACCCGTGCAGCAGGAGCGTCGGAATTGTATGGGATCCAATATAATTAATGGGTGACGCGGCGATGTACGCATCGCGGATCTCCGACGGCTCTCCATGCAGGAAATTCCGAAGCACGGCAAAGCTGTCGTAGACGCGCGTGTTGGTTGGATGCTCCCATCCCCAGATCTGATCGGACGGAGCGTAAAGCGCCGCAACTCCTTTTATTGCCGGATCATTCTTGGTGTACGCCGACTGAAGCGCGAGCTGTCCGCCGGCTGATCGTCCAACGAGAACGATTCGCGAGGAGTCAATGCCAAGTGACTTTGCATGGCTCTTCAGATAATCGATTGCGACGTTGACATCCTGTGTTGCTGCAGGAAACGGATTCGCTGGCGCGAGCCGATACCCCACAGCTGCAACCGCATATCCGCGAGCCGCGAGATAGTAGTTGAGCTGCGGCAGCTCCTTTTGCGATCCGCTGCTCCACGATCCACCATGGATCGTGATGACAAGCGGCATCGCCGCTGCCGAATCCGTCGACGCTGCAGCGGAGTCGACATGTGAACGATAGAAATCGAGCTCGAGCGGCTTATCATCGCGGGTCGCGTAGACGAGAGTCTTAACGTCGACGTTCGGCTGAGGCGGGTGCTTCAGCATGTTGCGGAACGAAAGCGGGCTTGTCATCGCCGCCCATTCGCTCGATGAGCGTGGAGTAACTTTCCCAAACGCGGAGCCAAGCTGTGTTTCAAGACCGCGCGATGCGTAGTACGCGCGAACTGTCGGCGACAATGCGAGACCAATCGCGACAACTGTAATTCCACCCGCGAGCTGCCCGGGCACATTTCGCCACCAGAACGGAATCAGCAGCGTGAGGATGCCGACTATCGCAATGAAATGTCCAAACTCGGCGCCAGCGATCGACGCTTTCCACAGGTTGTATGTCTGAGCCGGCATCACGGCGAGCAGAGACGCGAGAAAGAGAATGACTGCCGCCCACAACCGCAGACTGGCGATCGCGTGATTGTCTTCGTCCTTTCGCCGCGTCATCGCGTCAGCCACTCGGGTGATCGTTGAGGACCAGATTCCATACGACGGGAATGTCGGGCCTGAGTGAATCCTTTACTGAACAGTATTTATTCACGGCGAGGTCGATCGCATGCTCTGCGGGCGCGCGCTCGATTCCTGCGCCGATGATCGAGATGTTGAGAGTGATGTGCTTGAAGTGGCGCGGAATTGTGTCGACGCGCTCACCGAGGACTTCCACGGCGTACTTCTCCACCGGTGTTCGTCGTTTTGCGAGAATGTCGACGACGTCCACAGAAATGCACGATGCGAGAGACGCGAGGAGACCATCGGGTGGAGTTGGTGCTTCATTTCCATCACCATCGAGAACAATTGACGGCCTCCCTTCACGTCCCGCTTCAAACTTTCGCTCCGCGAGCCAGTTGACCATAACTCGGGATGGTGCACTCACCTCGGCGCGCCTTTTTCAATTGGCGCTCTCACGGCATTTCCCCACTCTGTCCAGCTTCCATCGTAGTTCCTGACTTTGTCGTAGCCGAGCAGACGCGTAAGGACGAACCAGGTGTGCGATGACCGCTCGCCGATTCTGCAGTAGACAACAACGTCGTCATCCTGCTTCAACCCCTGCTCCTGCTCGTAGATCGCGCGAAGCTCGTCTGCAGTCTTGAATGATCCATCAGCATTTGCAGCTCGCGCCCAGGGAACACTCTTCGCGCCGCGGATGTGTCCGCCGCGAAGCGTGCCCTCCTGCGGATAGTCCGGCATGTGCGTCTTGATTCCGCTGTACTCGTCAGGTGAGCGCACGTCGACGAGCGGCTTGCCCGCATCGGAGTGCTCGCGAACCTGCTTGAAGAACGCGCGAATTTTTTCGTCATCGCGCTTCTTCGACTTGTACGATGTGGCGCTGAAGGTCGGCACATCGGTGGTCATCTCGCGGCCTTCCTGCTCCCACTTGGTTCTTCCACCGTCGAGAATTTTGGCGTTGGTAAATCCGAAAAGCTGGAAGACCCAGTACGCGTAGGTGGCCCACCAGTTGTTCTTGTCGCCGTAGAAGATCACCGTCGTATTGTCATCGATTCCTTTCGCGCGAAGCAGCTCCTCGAAGCCCTGCTCCGAGATGTAGTCGCGCTGAACAGAATCATTCAGGTCTTCGTGCCAGTCGATTTTCTGCGCGCCCGGAATGTGTCCGGTATCGTAAAGGAGAACGTCCTCATCGCTCTCGAGAATTCTCAGATTTCTGTCACCGAGGTGGGCAGCCAGCCATTCAGTGCTAACCAGCGCTTCAGGATGAGCGTAGCCTTTTCCCTGAACTGCCGCCTCGTCATTTGATCCCATTAAGAAAGCCTCTCAAAGAAGTACGACTGCCAGAAACAATCCCTCACCGCCCTGACTGTCAACCAGCGCATGACATGCCCATCTTTCCGGCATGGGTCAGTACAAATATCACGTCTTTGTGTGCACCAGCGGCAAAACATGTCCGCTGGATGGGTCTATCACCGTTCACGGCATTTTGAAAAAGTCTGCCGCCGCTGCCGGATTGAAGGGGAACGTGAGGATCAACCATTCCGGCTGCATGAATCAGTGCGGACACGGCCCGATGGTCGTGGTCTATCCGGAAGACACCTGGTATGCGCACGTGGACGAGGAGGGTGCAAGACGCATCGTCGAGGAACACCTGCTCGGCGGCAAGATCGTGGAGGAGTATCGATACGTTGCGCCACCGGGTGATAACAAGCTCGTTGACGGAGATACTGTTCCGTGAGCCTGCCTCCAGTTGGCGAGCCTTTCATGGAGAAATACGCGCACCACGTTATTGTCTGCACGGGCGGATTTTGTTCGCCTGACAGGAAGGGACGCGCTCTCTACTCCCTGCTTGCATCGCTTCTTCAGCGAGAAGGTCTTCTCTTTGGCCCCACCCGTGTGAAGCGCGGCGAAACTCCCTGCCTCGGTGTTTGTGCAGGAGGCCCCATCGTGGTGGTGTATCCTGAAGGAATCTGGTACGGGCATGTTACTCCGGAGCTGCTCGAGCGAATTGTCGTCGAACATTTGAAGGAGGGAAGGCCCGTAAAAGAGGCGGTATTCCACCAGCTTTAGCGCTTCCAATGGAGGCGCCCGCCGCGTTAATTGCGGGCATGCCGACCCCGTACAATCCGCGTCGGCTGGCGATCGGCGCGGCGAAGAAATTTCTCTTCGAAGGACGTGA